>NZ_CP015401.2:3790000-4139975 GCF_001688725.2 Bacteroides caecimuris
GTATTTAGCCTTACCGGATGGTCCCGGCAGATTCACGCAAGATTCCTCGTGTCCCGCGCTACTCAGGATACCACTACGCTTCGTTTAGCTTCGAATACAGGACTATCACCGTCTATGGTCCAATTTTCCAAAGGGTTCTTCTCACTAAATTTCTTGCGACATCGTGGTCCTACAACCCCAATATTGCCGTAACAACATTGGTTTGGGCTAATCCCCGTTCGCTCGCCACTACTAGGGGAATCATTATTATTTTCTTTTCCTGCAGGTACTAAGATGTTTCAGTTCCCTGCGTTAGCCTCCATCAAAGATGGATGATGTTCCTTCAGAACACCGGGTTGTCCCATTCGGAAATCTCCGGATCAAAGGTTATTTGCACCTCCCCGGAGCTTATCGCAGCTTATCACGTCCTTCATCGCCTCCGAGAGCCAAGGCATCCGCCATGCGCCCTTGCTTACTTTCTTTCAAACGTTCTGTCCGTGTATTGGTATTGGTTGTGGAATCGCTTCCGGCCGCCAATATTGCATACCCGGACACGTACGGTTTGATATATACTTTTAGCTCTTACTTTTTATTTTACTTCTTGTACATCATGTCAAAGATCGTTTCTCTTTTCAGAGACTGTGGAGAATAACGGATTCGAACCGTTGACCCTCTGCGTGCAAGGCAGATGCTCTAGCCAGCTGAGCTAATCCCCCAAAAGAGTTTCGGAGTAGTCCCAGGCAGAGTTGAACTGCCGACCTCTACATTATCAGTGTAGCGCTCTAACCAACTGAGCTATAGGACTATGTTCTACGCATTATCGGCTGCTTTCGGCATAATCGATGCAAGCATCGCTTCTGCTCTCTCTTGCTCGATAATTCAACCTTGTCTACCTGTGCGTTAGACTCGGCTTCTTGTTTCTCTTGTTTATCTCTATCTATACTTCTATAGATGGTTGATCTATATTTTATAAATAAACAAGTACCAGTAGTACAAAAACAGAACCTTGAAAAAGCCATCGTTACGACATCTCTCCAGAAAGGAGGTGTTCCAGCCGCACCTTCCGGTACGGCTACCTTGTTACGACTTAGCCCCAATTACCAGTTTTACCCTAGGACGCTCCTCGCGGTTACGTACTTCAGGTACCCCCGGCTTTCATGGCTTGACGGGCGGTGTGTACAAGGCCCGGGAACGTATTCACCGCGCCATGGCTGATGCGCGATTACTAGCGAATCCAGCTTCACGAAGTCGGGTTGCAGACTTCGATCCGAACTGAGAGAGGTTTTGGGGATTAGCATCCTGTCGCCAGGTAGCTGCCTTCTGTACCCCCCATTGTAACACGTGTGTAGCCCCGGACGTAAGGGCCGTGCTGATTTGACGTCATCCCCACCTTCCTCACATCTTACGACGGCAGTCTCTCTAGAGTCCTCAGCAGAACCTGTTAGTAACTAAAGATAAGGGTTGCGCTCGTTATGGCACTTAAGCCGACACCTCACGGCACGAGCTGACGACAACCATGCAGCACCTTCACACCTGCCTTGCGGCTAACATGTTTCCACGTTATTCAGGTGCAATTTAAGCCCGGGTAAGGTTCCTCGCGTATCATCGAATTAAACCACATGTTCCTCCGCTTGTGCGGGCCCCCGTCAATTCCTTTGAGTTTCACCGTTGCCGGCGTACTCCCCAGGTGGAATACTTAATGCTTTCGCTTGGCCGCTTACTGTATATCGCAAACAGCGAGTATTCATCGTTTACTGTGTGGACTACCAGGGTATCTAATCCTGTTTGATACCCACACTTTCGAGCATCAGTGTCAGTTGCAGTCCAGTGAGCTGCCTTCGCAATCGGAGTTCTTCGTGATATCTAAGCATTTCACCGCTACACCACGAATTCCGCCCACCTCTACTGTACTCAAGACTGCCAGTTTCAACTGCAATTTTACGGTTGAGCCGCAAACTTTCACAACTGACTTAACAATCCACCTACGCTCCCTTTAAACCCAATAAATCCGGATAACGCTCGGATCCTCCGTATTACCGCGGCTGCTGGCACGGAGTTAGCCGATCCTTATTCATATGGTACATACAAGAGGGTATGCATACCCTGTTTTATTCCCATATAAAAGAAGTTTACAACCCATAGGGCAGTCATCCTTCACGCTACTTGGCTGGTTCAGACTCTCGTCCATTGACCAATATTCCTCACTGCTGCCTCCCGTAGGAGTTTGGACCGTGTCTCAGTTCCAATGTGGGGGACCTTCCTCTCAGAACCCCTATCCATCGTCGTCTTGGTGGGCCGTTACCCCGCCAACTAACTAATGGAACGCATCCCCATCGATAACCGAAATTCTTTAATATCAAGATCATGCGATCTTGATATCCTATCGGATATTAATCTTTCTTTCGAAAGGCTATCCCCGAGTTATCGGCAGGTTGGATACGTGTTACTCACCCGTGCGCCGGTCGCCATCGGAAGTTTGCAAGCAAACTCCCATGCTGCCCCTCGACTTGCATGTGTTAAGCCTGTAGCTAGCGTTCATCCTGAGCCAGGATCAAACTCTTCATTGTAAAAGTATCTTCAACCATCCGTTAGGATGTCTTTTGCTCTGTTCAGGACGCCGTAAATTCATTGACTCTTTTCAAGTACCTGTGTCTCATAATGCATTGCTGCATTAAGACAAGTATTGACGGTTCTATTTTTTACTTGTACTACTTGTATTGTTTATCAATATTTCAAAGAACTTGTCGCTTTCGTTTCAAAAGCGGGTGCAAAGGTAAGCGCTTTATTTTTAACCGCCAAACTTTTTCGGAAGTTTTTTTTTCATTTTTTCTTTTTACTCATTTCTCAGGCTCTCTTTGCGAAAGGGAAAGAATGTATAAAAGAAAAGAAACAAAGGACGCTTTCTTTACGAATCGGACTGCAAAGATAAGAACTTTATTTTATATCCTCCAAAACTTTTTCGAAGTTTTTTTGTTCTTATGTTGAAGACCAAGACGCGCTTTCTCACTAAGTCAATCTTACAAGGCTTTCTTCTCTTGGAAAGCGGGTGCAAAAGTAGGCCCTTTTTACATATACTCCAAATATATCAGGATCTTTTTTCGAAGTTTTTTTGAAGGATTTTGCTAAAGTGCTGAAAGAGAATGATGTTGTAGAACATGTTTTCTTTATCATAAAAGGATTGAATAGGAAGCGGTAAAGGAAATGCACATTATTATATTGCATGCGGGTGCACGCGTGCGCATGCGAAGAATCGCACACATGAAAAGAATAGAGCGAAAGGGATAAACAAGAGAAAAAAGGTAGATTAGACAACGGATTGTTGATTGAAGAGATCCGTTAGTTCCGGTGGTCCCACATATTGTGGGAAAGTATTCCCGCATATTATGGGAATTTGTTCCCAATTAATAGGGAATCTTTTCCCAAGCAGTAGGGAAACTTTTCCCACAATATGTGGGACTAATACACGGTATATGGAAACAAGCAAAAGGAAGAGGGCGGATACGATATAACTACACTTGGCAAAAGCCGGCAATTGAGGCATATATCAGGCATTCAAGCGATAAAAAAACGAGAAATACACTAAAAACAGAGGAGTGCTTGCAGAGGTGCAAAAACAACATATATCATTATCAATCAATGGTTTGAATCAAAAAAGGAGAATTCGGATAGTGAGGGCAAACGCCTGCCCTCACTATGCTATCATACTTGCCCTAATAGCGGAAAGCACGATGAATAAAGGGATTGGGAGGAGATATGAGAGCATGAGGGCAAAAAAGGGAAATAATTCCTGTGGGAGGATTAAGAAAAATGAATTTAGGGGAGAATTACGAAAGTAAGCAAATATAGGCACTGGCTGAATTTACTAAATGAACGGAGAAAAACTTACTACCCAATTGGAAGAAGAAACAAAAATCGTTTGCAGGGGGAGATATACTGATTGGTTTCTGAATACCACATATACTGATTAGCTTCCGATACTGATTAGCTTCCGAATATCATGCAAGGCATATTGCGTACAAAAAAGCCCTTGATCTTGAAACAACAAGGGGAACCAACATACTCCCCCGCCTGAAACTATTCAGATAAAACCCGTTCGATCTCTCTCAACTCGTCTGCCGTGAAATCCAAATGCTCCAGTGCCTTCAAATTGTCTGCCAACTGGCTGACAGAGCTTGCGCCCACAATCACCGAAGTCATCCGTTCGTCTTTCAGCACCCATGCCAGTGCCATTTCAGCGAGTGTTTGTCCACGTCGGAGGGCTATTTCGTTTAGTCGGCGGGCTGCCTCTACCTTTTCAGGCGTCACTTGCGAAAGCTGGAGAAAACCCGAAGAACGTGCAGCACGAGAACCTTCCGGAATACCATTCAGGTATTTGTCTGTCAACAACCCTTGCGCCAAAGGAGAAAAGGCGATGAAACCGGAACCATATTCTGCTGCCAGCGGAAGCGTTTCCACCTCCACCGCACGGTCGAACATACTATACCGATACTGGCTGATGAGACAGGGAACACCAGCTTTTGCCATCATCTCGTAAGCAATACGTGCTTGTTCGGGGGGATATTTGGAGATTCCGATATACAGCGCTTTCCCTTGTTTCACGATATCAATCAATGCCTGAATGGTTTCTTCGACCGGAGTAACCCCATCATAACGATGGCTATAAAAGATATCAAAATACTCTAATCCTGTTCGACGGAGACTTTGGTCAATGCTCGCCATCAGATTTTTACGGGAACTATTCCCGCCATAAGGACCAGCCCACATTTCATGGCCGGCTTTGGAAGAGATAATCATTTCATCCCGATAGCCGCGGAAGTTCTCTCGCAAGATTCGTCCGAAATTACTTTCGGCACTTCCGGGAACAGGACCGTAATTGTTTGCCAGGTCGAAGTGAGTGACACCGTGATCGAACGCATACTTAATCATGTCGGTTGCCACATCGAAATTGTCCACACTACCGAAGTTGTGCCACAACCCCAAGGAGATTAAAGGTAATTGCAAGCCGCTCTTGCCACAATATTTATAGGACATCCGTTCGTAACGTCCGGCTGCCGGCTGATAATCGAAAGACTTTTCCATAATACATTATATTTTACTTTCACAAATATAAATGAAAATCGTGGGAATCTCACACCGATAGAATAAAGAATATATTTTTCTTTAGAGGAAAGGAAGGAAAAATATTCCAAATACAGCTTTAGTCGAATATTAACGTAAGTTCGATATAAGTTTGTCTGCATATTTCCCCTCCTCCGGGAAGGAGGAGAATCGGAAGAGAATATGTTAATAAAAAACGGATATAAGAATTAAAATGAAGCAGTCCGACATTCAATGAAGCAGTCCGACATTCAATGAAGCAGCCCGACATTCAATGAAGCAGTCCGACATTCAATGAAGCAGCCCGACATTCAATGGAGTAACCCGAAAACCCACAGGATATGTTATGTTAGGACTCAAGCCCTCATACAACCAATCAGAACTGGAAATAAATAAACGGCTGAATCTCCGAACTCTTCATCTGAATAACCAGATAAATCAAAGCTACCATCAATACAGCCTTTCCCAAGAACGGCATACGAATAACGCCTCGGCAAACTGCATTTTCCCAACTATCAGGAGCAAAATGAAGCAAGAAGCCAAGCAGCATCAATGCAAATACCTTCCAATATCCTTCGAGCAATTGCGGCAACAGTTGCGGACGGAAAGTAGTGAATATCTGTCCCAGCATATCCATCGAGTTCTGAAAATCGGCATTGCGGAAGAAAATCCAACAGAAGCAGACGAAATGGAAAGTGATAATCACTCCAAACACACGCCGCCAACCGTGACTTTCCTCTCCCTTCTTGCGACCGGTGACAGACATCCACATTTTATGTAATGCCAAAGCTACCCCATGAAAAGCCCCCCAAAGAACAAAGTTCCAAGAGGCACCATGCCACAATCCACCCAGGAACATGGTAATGATAAGATTCAGGTATTGCCGGAACTTACCTTTCCGGTTTCCGCCTAAAGAGATATACAGATAATCGCGCAACCAACTGGATAAAGAGATGTGCCAACGACGCCAAAATTCCGTAATAGAGGCAGACTTATAAGGTGAATTAAAATTGAGATTGAAATGGAAACCTAACAATAAGGCGATACCGATAGCCATGTCGCTATATCCGGAAAAGTCACAGTAAATCTGCAAAGCATAACCATATACGCCCATCAGATTCTCCACACCGGAATAGAGAGTAGGGTTATCAAAAATACGTTCCACAAAGTTGATGCTGATATAATCGGATATGATAGCTTTCTTGAAAAGACCAGAAACAATCAGAAAGATTCCGCGCCCGAACATCTCCTGCGAAACGAATAAGGGTTTCCGGATTTGCGGAATAAAGTCGCGGGCACGCACGATAGGTCCCGCCACCAACTGAGGGAAGAAAGATACGTAAAAGGCATAATCTAAAAAACTGGTCAATGGTTTTATGTCTCTCCGGTAAACATCGATGGTATAGCTTAGCGACTGGAAAGTGAAAAAGGAGATGCCGACCGGCAGGAATATATCGAGAGCGGTAAATTCTCCTCCCATCAATGACGCAATCACTCCACCCAGGAAATTGGTATATTTGAAATAAACAAGAAGTCCTAAATTAACTCCCAAACTCAAAGCGACCAATCCTTTACGTTTCCAATACCCCTCTGCACGATCCATAAGTTGCGCAAGGAAAAAGTCGGCAACGGTGACTATGGCAAGCAGAAAAAAATAGGTGCCGCTACTCTTATAGTAAAAATAATAGGAAAAGAGGGTGACAAACAAGATACGGGCAGTGTGTTTGTGTTGCAGCAACACATACACCACCATGAAAGCAGCGAACAACCAAAGGAAGATACCGCTGCTGAATATCATTGGCGCTTGCGGATCGTAGGTAAGTACCTCTTTCAGTCTACTGAAGTCTATATCAATGGGAAACATAGTCATTATATGCTTTGATAAGTGCTTGGTATAATAAATTTCCTTGCAGGATGTATCCTTCGGGTAAATAATGTACATGATCGGGACGCATCAGTTTTGCAGCGGTCCAGTTCGTGCAGGCACGATGCTTCCCTCCGACTACATCGTACATATCCCACACGAGCAGACGATGGTCTTTTGCATAACGGCGAATGGTTTCCGCCGCTGTTGCCGTACGTGGATTGATGGCATACGTACGTTTACGCTTTCGTTGCCGGAAACTTTCATAAGAACCGGGAGGGGTAGTCAGAAGAATGGGCACGTCAGGAAGACTGTCGCGCAACAGTTTCACCAGCTCATCCATCTGATTGTAGTGCATATTTATATGATAACGCCGGTTATGGCTTTCATTGGTTCCGAAAGAGAGAATCAACAATTCGGGTTTCAAGGCAGCAATTTCGGCAATACGATCCGGATGGGTAAATGTAAGGCAAGTAGCCCCGTTGACACCTTTATCTATATAAGAAACAGCACCGAAAGTTTCTGCCAAACGGGCGCCGGTGGTTTGAGGGTAGATATGTCCGCGTATATGGCTATCGCCAATATGAACAATGCGGACTGTATCTTCGGAGAGTCCGGCACGCACCTGACGAAAATGTTCGAAGACGGGAGCCAGCAGAGCGATACTGTCAATAATCTCATTCCGGCCGGTTTCGCGGAAAGCTGAAGGGAAGGATGTTTGTACAGTGATCGTATCATTCGTCCAGTTCATTTCCCGTAAGGGCTTTATAAGTTTTGCGGTCTTTCCCGGCGGAGGACATACAGGGATACGGTCTTGCGCGATTGCTTTTACAAAGAAACAAGAAACACTCAACATACCGACGAGAATAAAAATAAAGATAGACTGTAGATTATTCTTTCTCATAAGCACGCCTCCTGTCGTATTGTTCCTTACCATAAATCAAAGTTTCATAAAGTAGTCCCGCCAAATGCTTGCCGCCACGGAAGTTTATATGTGTATAGTCGTAGTTTGCCATAGAAGGTTTGGCATGCACCAATTTTGCCATGCTTCCGTCGCCGCCCATGGCTTCAAACATGTTCCAAAAGGCAATACCGCTTTCGGCTGCAATGTTTTGCTGATAACGAATCAGGTTCTTGACGCCGGGCATGGTACGGAGTTCGCCGTTATCGTTTTTATAGTCACGGTCGCCGACACTCAATAACAAGATTCCTGCTTGTGGGAAGCAGGTTTTCAGATGCTCGATAGCCGTGAGCAGCCCTTTCTGATAGTTATCATAATTACGTCCCCGTTGGGTAGCTACATTCAAACCATATTCGAGGATAATCAGATCGTAAGGACGTTGACGGTTAAACTGTTTCAACATGTGCGGAGGAATACCCCGCAGAGAAAGACCGGAACTGCCACGCAACGAGAAGTTGTCGAGAATGATTCCTTTCTTTCCATCCATTGCCAGACCATAGAACAATGTAGAATCTGCACGGTCTACCGTCCAACGGATAGAGCCGATGCGCCCGTCTACCTGGATTTGCTGTAATCCGTCGGAAGGAGCTAATGAATAATTCTTGTTTTCTCCTTTGTTCACACGAGCAGAAAGAAGGACGGAACCTCTGTTATGGAAGAAGATGGAAGCACGCTGGCAAGTGTCGAGCAGGGAGGCATATTTATCTTGCCCGCGCAGTTCTACATAAGCTCCGTGCCGAGGAACGAAATAATGACCGGATATGCCTTGCTTCTTCTTATCGAAATAGGCGGTATCTGTTACTGCATGACTGGACCATCCACCAAACGTATGCCGCACAGTAGGACGGTAACCGCTTGTCATAGAAGTGATGGTAACAAAACCTACGCCACAACCGCCGAATTGTTTCTGAAGCATTTCGCGTAAGTCGGCGGTAAAGATATCCGCCTCGATAAAGGAGTCTCCGAATACGGCAATACGCACCTGTTTGTCATCATCGTCATCCGAATCATTGGAAGAGATACGGTCGAGCGCTTCATAAAAAGGAGCCATCCCCCGGAGCGTGGAATCACTGTAGTCTTCAATGCAAGTCATACCCGTACGACAGGTATCTACAAAGACAGGTTTTACAACAGGAGGCAAAGGGATGCTATCCGAATCGGCCGCGGCAGTCTCCGATTCCGGATAACGAAGGTCGCTCAAAAGGTCTACACGCCTCATCGTGTGCCCGTCAATAGTCAGCACCGGAAGCCAATGAAGCCCAAGTAAGGCTGCAAATACAATCAGCACGAACCATAATGAATATTTCAAATAATTCTTTATTATCTCCATAATGTTTCTAAAATCCCAAACGACCACAAAGATAGGCAAAAGCCACAAAAAGAACGAAATTGTCCAAAAATATATTTTGAGATGATCCGTTCTTTTAGTATATTGTTGTATTTATCAAAATATTTAAAGCCGCTTCATGATTTTTTTAGTTAAAATATTTGTTTTTTGCATTTCCTTGTTTTTATTTTGCAGAATATTTTTTAGGAGACCTAAATTTATAAGTTTAAGTTAGTGCTGTGTAGTTATGAAGGGGGCGGGAATTACATGTCATTTATTACTACTTTTTTTAGCTATTCTACCCATACGGGCCATGAAAGCGTCCAAAGACACTTTGTATGTACAAGTAAAGTTTCAGCTGGGATATTCCTCTGTTGATACTTCCTTTTGTGACAATAAGGTACATTTGGAGCATCTGGTTTCGTTATTAAAGAATGCTGCTTCCGATTCGTCGGCCATTGTAAAATCTATAACGATAAAAGGCTGTGCTTCGCCCGAAGGATATACTCCCATGAATCGTAAGCTTTCAGAAAAACGTGCTCAAAATGTGCGTACTTATATTCTTAACAAAACTCATCTGACAGACTCTATCATTAAAGTACTTCCTTCTGATGTAGATTGGGAATTGCTGAGCAAAATGATTGCTACTACTGAACAGCCGTGGCGTAACGAAGCCATTGAAATCATAGCTAACACCCCTATTTGGATTTTTGACAAAGACAAACGCATCATTGACGGCCGCAAGAACCGTTTATGCATGCTACGTGGAGGACGTGCATGGAAATACATGAAGGAAAAGTTTTTCCCGGACTTACGAAATGCGCGATTCCGCATCGTATGCGAACGGGAGATATTGAATGCCACTGCTGATGAAACTAAAGAGTATGCGGTTGCCACTACAGCCCCCTTAGTAACAACTGCGGGTCATGATTCAATCCCCCAGGTTACTGATGCCGCAGATGCTTATGTTCCGGTTTCTTCCAAGGTAATTTCTGCTACAGCCATACCGTCAACGAAGAAAGAACGCCAACGAATGACAGCTTTGTTGAAAACAAACATGCTTTATGACGCCGCTGCCATCCCTAACATTGGGGTAGAAGTCGCTATCGGCCACCAATGGTCGGTTGGAGCCAATTGGCAGTATGCGTGGTGGAGTAACGATACGAAGCATCGTTTCTGGCGTGTTTACGGTGGCGACGCAGAATGTCGTTATTGGTTTTCTCCCCAGTATAAAAAGCGGTCGGTGATGTGCGGACATCACGTAGGACTTTACGGTCAAATGCTGACTTACGACATAGAATGGGGTGGACGTGGCTATTTAGGCGGCCGCTGGAGTTGGGGAGCTGGTTTGTCTTACGGATATTCGTTGCCGATAGGACGGCAATTCAATATTGACTTCACGTTGGGAGTAGGTTATTTGAGCGGTGACTACATGAAATACCAACCTGAAGACAACTGTTATGTGTGGGAATCCACTCGCAAACGGAAGTGGTTTGGTCCTACCAAAGCCGAAGTATCACTTGTCTGGTACATCGGTGGCCGCAATGAGCAGAAAGGAGGTGTGCGGTGATGCGTCTTCCCTCTTATATGATGGTATTGGGCATGCTGGCGGCTTTCATCGTGCTGTTCGGCGCGTGCGAACACAAGGAGCTTTGCCTCGACCATTCGCACATGGTCGATATGGAAATCAAATTCGACTGGGAAGCTGCGCCCGACGCTACCCCGCAGACAATGGTCGTACAGTTTTTCCGTGCCGATGGCAGCCATTACATCCGCCACGAGTTCACTTCAGCCCAAGGCGGAAAGATCCGCATTGAAGCAGGAGAATATAAATTATTATTCCATAATGGCGAAATGAAATCGGTGGACGAACGCGGAAATACGTATGATAACTACGAAGTGACCACCGTTTCCCAATCGCTTCTCGACCCGATGGGACGGGGTGAGTTAAGCATGCCGCCACGTCCGGCGGAAGTGGTTAATGAACCCGTATGTGGGATTCCCGAAAATGTCTGGGGCGGCTGCCACGAACAGTTGGAAGTGCTGGCAGGAGTCTCGGGGCAGTCTGTTACCTTATTCCCTGCCGAAGCAACGGTGGAATATACCGTCAAGGTATGCAACGTAGAAAACATGTCCGCCGACCTCGATATCAGTGGTGCCCTTACGGGTATGTCCGAAAGTTGGCGGCTTGCCGACGGCACATCTTCCGGTGTACCGGTGACGATGCCCCTTCAACTGGAACGCCCCGACAACCATACGCTCACGGCACGATTTGTATCATTCGGTCATTGCCCGCAAGAAGAAGGAATCCACTACTTTTCCATCTATACTTCTAATAAAAACTTTCTTGATTTTGATGTGACCGATCAGATACACGAAGCTGCCGACCCGAAGCATGTCTATATAGAAATTGATGAAAAAGTGACCCTTCCAGATCCGGAAGAAGGGATGAATCCTTCGATTTCGGGATGGGACGAAGTGATTCAAGATATCCCAATGAATTAATAAACAAAAAAACAAAATAAATTATGAACACAAATGTAAAATTATTAGGAATGACCGTAATGCTTTCCATGACGTTTGCAGCTTGTTCAAACGACGAATTAGTGGAAAGAAACCACCATGATGCACCTATTTCATTCACTACAAGAGTGACGACACGTGCAACTGAAACCAAGCTTGAAAATCTTCATGCATTTCGTGTCTATGCCGATGCTAACGGATATGACAAGATGTTTATTGCCGGAGACACAGCTAAAAAATCGGGAAACGGCAGCACATACATTTTGCAAAATTCACAAAAAGAAAATTATTTTTGGCCGTCAGATGTAGATAAAATCCGATTTTGGGCATATGGTCCTGCAGGATGCGATCATGAAGAAGATAACATTATTATAGAACCTAACATAACTGCTGGTGGTCAAACATTCGGTGATTTTACTCCTAAAGTTGACATGAGCGTAGGAGGAAAAAACCACCAAGATTTTGTGGTAGCTTTTACAGAAGCCGTTCGAAGTGAGACTTCTGGTATGAAAGTAAAATTGGAATTTAAACATGCATTATCGCAGATCGTAGTAAATGCTACATGTGGCATGGGTAGAAACGTATCTATAAAAGGAGCATGGCTAATGAATGTACATGGAAGTGGAAAACTAACATTTGACAACGAAAAAGCTGAGAATGGTGAGGGGTTCGATGGGCTCAAATATAAAAATTACATGAATTGGGCGTATGCAGATGCTACAGAGCCAGATAAAAATAAAGCCAACTATGGTGTCGTCTATCCTGATAATCAAACAGAAAATCTCGATCAGACCAAACGCAGTTTAATCTCTAATACAAACAGTTTGATGCTTATTCCACAAAAAATCGAAAAACAGGAGATTACTAAAGACTCCAAGGCAGAAAGTTATAAGGGAGCATACATCTTATTGCTTTGCCGCGTGGAAGTTGTCCATCCTGGAGCAGAACACAAAGAAGATGGAGAAGAAAACAATTCTGCAACAGAGGCTGAAGCCACACATACCCATCAACTCTTCCCTGTTACAAATGAAAAAAATACAAAAGAATATGGATATACTTGTGTACCTATTGCACTTGATTGGCAGCCGGGAGTGAAGTATGCATACAATCTTAACTTCTGCGGTGCAAACAGTGGTGCCGGAATTTATCCGCCAGATGGCGTAGAAACTATAAAAGGCCTACCTACATCAAATGAAAATTTGACAATTATAAAGCGTCCGGGCGGAAAGAATCCGGGAGACCTTGTTCTTGATGCTCCGATTACTTTTGAAGTATCAGTGGGAGGCTGGGAACCTATCGATAATGAAGGAAACTCAGGACAAGAAGATGAAGATACTCCAATGAACTAAGTGATTGTATTTTTGTAGAAAAACCAACCGTTAATTATGATGCGACATTCTTGTTTATTTCGTCCTGTATCCGGGCTGCTAGGCAGTATATTGATATATATGGCAGTAACATGTTCCGTATCGTCCTGCACAGACGACACGTTTAATAAATATCAACAAGAAAACACCGGTTTGCTTACATTCGATGTAAAAGTACCAGGCAATTGGACCAATGGTTTGTCTCGTGCTGCTACGGATATAAGTATCAAGAGAATGTCGCAATCTGCTCATGCGGAGCCACTATATCTTGTCACTGAAATATCAGAAGTTGCCGCAGATGCGGCAGCTTCTGATGCAGTGGCAAAAGAAGCGGCAACCCGCGGCTCTATGGTTAACTCTACCGACGATTTCCACACTAACTTCGGACTTTCCGCCATCTGCTACACCGGTGCATGGCCTGAAGAAGAGCCAACCGATTGGGGCACTGATTTTGCACATAATCTAAAAATAGAAAAAAAAGAAGAAGGAATATGGAAATCGGCAGAAAAGTTGAACTGGTTAGGATCGGGCGGAATACGTTTCTTTGCCTACTCTCCATATTCTTCTTCGGATAACGGTATAGTTCATTCAGACAAAAACCAAGGCGGCATTCCGACGCTTACCTACACCGTCCCCACAGACGTGACAAAGCAACAAGACCTCATGACAGCAATGGAAGACTGCCCCGGAGGTCAAGGAGGTGCGGTAAATCTAAATTTCGAGCATGCGCTGACCGCTGTCACCATAAAAACGGGTACAAAGATGCTTTCCGGAGAAGTCACCGAAATAACGATTTCCGGAGTGTGCGGAAAAGGTACTTGTCAGATAGGAGCGAAAAACTGGGAACCCGACAAAGACCACGCTGATTGCAGTTTCAGCATAAAGGAAGAAATAAAACTGGATGAGAATAAAGACGACCTGATGACCAAGCCCGGCATTGAGTTGAATAAAGACGAAGAAGGATATACCTTCATGATGATTCCTCAAACACTCACGGATAAGGCTACGCTGACCATAGTCTTTGCAGACAGTATTTCGAAAACACCCCATATTCTTACTGCCGAACTGCAAAAGTATACGAAAGACAAGACATGGGTGGCAGGGAAAAAATATACTTACTCTGTCAATACCACCGGCATCATAGTAGAACCGATTATTGAAATGAAAATCAATCGGGCTAACACCTTGTATCCTAATGGCGGTTATAAAGGTATAGACGTTATAACCCTTACAGAAGACAATCTGTATACAAAAATGACAGAGGCTGATAAACTGGAATATCTTCCGGTCAGCGGCTTTCTGAATGACGTAAGCATTGCCGCATACACCCGTGTGGTGCAAGCCAGTGCGACAGATGATGAGTCGAAAGAGCAGATTCGGAAGCTTGATTTTAAGATTGAATGGTCTACTGATGAAGGGAAAACCTGGGAACCTGCGCCTTCCGGCAACTCCAATATGGGATGGCGACCGGACGCCCCTTCCACTCAAACCGTTGCGGATGAAACCGATGGGAAGTATCCCTCCGTAAACGGAAGCATACTTCTACCTGCACAACCACAATTTACATATATGCAGAATTTCTTGTATGGAGAAGGGACGACTATAGAACAAGCAAAGCTGCCCAAAACTGTTGAAGACCCAGGAAAAGGAACAGCAACAGACCCATACGATTTGGTCAACAATAATACAGTGGCAAAAGAAAGTGCCAACTGCTATATTGTGAATAATTATGGTTATTACACATTTCCGGCTTACTATGGAAATACTTATGGTAAGGATGGCAATACCTCATCTTATATACATGAAGGGGATATTCCAAGCAATGTTGAAGATTTGGTACTTCCCAACTTTGTAGATCACAATGACCAAAAGATCACAAAAGGTAGTATTGATGGCGTGGCGAATGCTATACTGCTATGGCAAGACAGCCCGGACCTTGTTACCGATGTGAAACTGAACGAGAAAAAAAACGGTTGGGTATCTTTCCGTGTACCCAAAGAGACCATCAACCAAGGCAATGCCGTAATTGCCGTGCGTAACAGCGAAGGAACTATTTTATGGAGCTGGCATATATGGGTCACCCATCGTAAGTGGGACGATTCTTCCTGTATAACGATGTCGAATGAGAATCTGAATCAACACGGTCGGTCGTTTATCATAACGCCTTGCAACCTTGGTTATTGCGAACCGCATGAAGGAGATCCTGAAAGAAAAATATATATGCGTTTTGTCGCTGATCCTAAACTAGTAAATGGCAGCAGCAATGGCAATGGAGTTATACTGAATAAACAGATAACAATCAACGGAGCACCCAGGCTATCTTCTGAGAAAGAAGCCGTTGCCGTCATTACGTTTACTCAACCCAAAATTACAAAGTCCGCAGCCGGTGACAACACCTATTATCAATGGGGACGTAAGGATGCGATGCTACCAGGTGTGCACAATGAGGATACTTATAAGAATGGTCTGACTGGAGATCGATCAGCTCTAAATGAAGAGCTTGACATGGTGAATAAAATGTTCTATTCAACCGAGGAATTCCGTTTCACTTCAGCTGAAACTGCCCAAAGTATCGGAAAAAGCATACAACTTCCACATAAGTTTTTTATACATAAGCGGCCACCGACTGATGATGGTAAGGGTGTCAATGGTACCCCAGATGATCCGGTGAACAACTATAAACGGCGTCATTGGCACGATGGAACAAATACTAGTTATGACCTACAAACCATCATGAACTATTGGAATACGCAATTGGTTCAGAGTGGGAACGCACACTTTGTCTACAATGTTACAGAAAAACAAAATTACAAACTACCACCTAATGATCAATATGTTGTCAAAACAATATATGATCCCTCACCGGCAGGATTTAAAATTCCGCCTATTAAGGCTTTTGCTGATTTTTTTGATGATGTAGAATTGGAACTAGTACCTGACCCCAAACCCAATAATCCCGATAATAAAAAAACTAAAGGTAAACCAAATGCAGATGAACTCCACGATAAATCTAGTGATTTTGTAGGATGGAAGGTTGATAATATTAACGGAAGAACATTTTATTTCCCCGCTACCGGAGTACGTGATATGGGAATAAAGTACAAAGATATAGACTATGGTACATATCCAGGCTTTGCTTCAATAACATACATAGCAACATCCGGATTTCACGATAGCGGTGGCACCGGCTCAAGTTGCTTGATACTCAGTATTGATAAAAGAAATAATGATTTTTTTAATCATACTAAACCTGTTGATGGCACCAACAACGCATACGGTTTCACCGTCCGCCCCATCCGTGATGGACAAACGGGAACAGGAAACTAAAGCAGTTACAAAGAGTCTCCGCTAAAGAATGCCGTTCTCTTTTTATACAGCATTTCCCCCAGAAAGTGTGCCAAAAGTCAATAACAACTGACTTTTGGCACACTTTCTTTTACAATCGGCTTACCCTCGAACCACCTTTTCCGGCTCAGTTGTTTGGGGGATGTGATTTAAGGCAATCACCTACCTAAAATTACGTAAGTTCGATACGATTCGTCCGTTCGCATAGTTTTCTCCTCCTTCCAGAAGGAGGAGAATCAAAATAGTACAGCTTATATCGGACTTACATTAAAATTTGATTCATGCCCATACCAATTTAAGCCGAAATATAATCTCACCATATCCCTCTATAGAATAAAAAAAATGAGAATTTGCTGTCACCTGATTGCATTCAAGCATTTGATTATAAGCATACTATAATATGACAGCAAGCGGTGACAGCACGGTGACAGCATCTTTTGCTGTCACCGAAGCAAGTTCCAAGTCGGTCTCTTCAGCTTGAAACTTTAGTTTCAGCAAGGAGAAACCAAAGTTTCATAAGCGAGGAACTTTAGTTTCAAGCAGGATGAAACTCCAGTTTCAAGCGTTTGAAACCAAAGTTTCCAATAAGGGAAACTAAAGTTTCACGGCAAGAAACCGGAGTTTCTAAGGCAGGAAACCGGATGGCTCCCTACAGTTGCACATATTACAGAATCTGTAACCTGTTTGGGGACTTGATTCCATAATGCAAAACCGTCTGTATTTTCTTTCGTTTTTCATTACTCCAATATGAGGCAATATATTGACAAATATTAATCATTTTCATGGAGATAATATATTAGATTCAAAAGAAAATAGATGCATACCCCTAATTATTATGTAATTGTGCTTACCTTTGCATAAGGTTGGTTTATTTCTTAGTTAAGAAGAAAAAGATCAATTGCGAGTGTATTATAAATTGCAAAAGCAATGAAATGGGACTCGGAGACAATATATGATAATGATTAGCTAATGACTGATATGGATATACATACCTTGATAGGAGAAGCAACAACTTATGATAAGAGAAGCAAATGCTTGAGGTCAAGCGTCCTAAAAGTTGGCTCAAAAGTGTATCAGCTTTTGCCAATGGCAAAGGCGGTACATTGATATTCGGCATCAGTGATGATGACCGTATTGTCGGGCTTGCTGACGCAGAAAGTGATGCCGAGAAAATAAGTGAAGAGATTAAGAGCAAACTTGATCCGGTTCCGGCAGTCAATCTTGAGCCTAAGGAGGTTGACGGAAAGAAGTTGGTGTTATTGCATGTTTATCCGGGAGAGGAAACCCCATATTACTATATTGGCGACAAACAACGTCTTGCATTTGTCCGCGTGGGTAATGAATCAGTTACAGCAAACCGTATTCAATTGAAAAGTCTTGTTTTGAAAGGATCTGGTCGCACTTATGATAGTCTGCCATCCGGTTATAAGTTTGAAGATATGGCATTCTCTAAACGGAGGTATGATAGACGGCAGGTTTATTCAACAGTTGAATCCTCTTACCGTGCCCTCCAAAAGAAGAAATCCATTGTTAGCCGATTTCTTCAACCGATTGGGGCTTATGGAGAGACGCGGTAGCGGAATGAAGAAGATTATTGATTCCTATAAGAGGTTTGAGCGTTTGCCTAATTATCATATTCCTGAATTTCAATCAAATGCGTCTGAATTTCATGTAGTATTATGGAACTTGAATTATGGAAGCGATAGCGTAATAGATGAGAAAGAGTTCCTGAAAGAGGCTATAGGAACGGGAAAAGAGTTCCTAAAAGCGCAGCGGCTGATTTACAAAATGATTTCTACGAATCCGGGAATCACGATTGCCGAAATGGCTGTAAATATAGGAGTTTCTGACCGCCAAGTGCGTAAATACATAAAGAGAATGACAGATATGAAGTTCATTGTCAGGGAAGGAGGACGAAAGAACGGGATATGGAAAATAATAGACGGTGATTATGAAGACTTCTTTCGAAGAATATAACGATCTCTGAATGATATGGACAAGCTAAGCAAAGACATCGTTGTATGTCAGCAGAAAAAGGACGGAAAAGGCTAACAAACAACAAAAGTGCCCCTCAAAAGTCGGATACAAGACTTTTGAGAGGCACTTCTCATCTCCACCGGACGAAGAACTATCCCGTTAAATCGTCCGTTCGATACCCCACACAAAGGCGCGCAAGCCTAACTGCTCGGTTTCCAAGTCCATCTTATGCAAGGTATCCAGCAACGGGTCTACCTTCGTATCTTCCACCACCGTGATGATGGCGGAACACATACTGGGCCATGCATGGCTGCCGTAATGCGGTTCGCCTGTCTTGGAACCGCGTCCCTGCACCCTATCCAAATACGTAAACCCACGGCAATTCATACGGTCGAGCAATGCTATGATGCGCTCGTAATAAGCCTGGTCGAATGTTATTAATATAGATTTCATTGCGTTTCGTTCTATTTATTTCTTAATGATTTCATCTTTATGCAATTGGAAGTACTCATTCATCTCGCGTGCCTGCTTAATCTTGCGGCGTTGGCGGCGAACTCCCACACTACCGAAGATACAGTACATCACCGGCACGTAAATCAACGTCAGGATGGTAGAGACTGCCAGACCGCCGATTACGGAAATCGCCATCGGACTCCACATCTCCGCTCCCTGTCCCGTGCTGACTGCCATCGGAATCATACCGAGAATGGTCGTAGCAGTGGTCATCAATACCGGACGCAAGCGGCTCTTGCCCGCCGTCACCACCGCATTGAGGATGGACTGCCCGCGCTCACGGCAGAGGATGGTGTAGTCGATAAGCACAATACCGTTTTTCACCACAATACCAATCAGCATGATACCTCCCAACAGACTCATCACACTCAGCGTAGTGTTGGTGATGAACAACGCCATCAGGATACCGCTCAGCGCAAAGAACACGGAAAGAATCAGAATGAACGGATAAGTCAGCGATTCGAACTGTGCCGCCATCACGATGAATACGAGGATGACAATCAGTACACCCAATGTTCCCAAGTCGCGGAACGAATCCTGCTGGTCTTCGTAGGAACCGGAAATCTGTATCGTCACATCGCCCGGCAAATCCATCTTGTCGATAATCTTATTGCCGGCAGCCACCACGTCGCCCAGCGGAGCACCAGAGATTACGGCAGAAACGGTCACAATACGTTCGCGGTCTTTACGCTCGATGGTGGGCGGAGCGAAACGTTCGACAACCGTTCCCACATCTTTCACGCGCACCGCCTGTCCCTGTGAATTATAGATAAGGATGTTTTCGATGCTTTCCAAGCTGGTACGGTATTCGGGAGCGTAACGCACCTTGATGTCGTACTCGTCACCGTCCTCACGATATTTGGAAGCTACGGAACCGTTGATACGGTTGCGCAGGAAGGTACCCGCCGTAGAGAGGTTCAATCCGTGCATTGCCAACTTCTCGCGGTCGAAGTCCACTTGGTATTCGGGCTGGTAGTCGCTACGGCTGATATTGACTTCGGTCACTCCCTTCACGTTGAGCAGCTCGCGTTTAAGGCGTGCCGATACGCTGTCGGTCAGTTCCATGTCGTATCCGTAAACCTCGAAGTCGGCGCTTGCCTGAGCAGACATACCACTGTTGCTACCACCGAGAATCACCTGTGCCTTGCTGAATTCAGGATATGCCTTGAGGTCGTCGCGCATTTCGTCGCAGACGGTTTCCAGCGTCACGTCGCGGTCGCCCGGGTCGACAAGACTGATGTTGAAGGAGATGATATGCGAACCGTTGTCCTGCATAGACGCCCATGTATTGTCGGAGTCTGCCTGACCTACCGTATAGTTGCACACTTTTATGATGCCTTTATACTTCGTGCGCCACTGTTCGGTCAGTTTCGCCGAAAGCTCTTGGGCAATCTCCTTGCGCGTACCGATGGGCAACTCTAACTTCACGGCAATACGGGCGTTGTCCTGTGCGGGGAAGAACTCCGTACCGATACCCTTAGCACACAGCAGACTAAGGAAGAAGAAGGCGATACATCCGAAGATAACCGTCCAGCGATGGCGAACCGCCCAGTTGAGCATCCTTGCATACCAGACGTCGAGTCCGTCGAGCGTCTTTTCAATCGGAGTAAAGAAGAGCTTGAACATCTTCGACTGCTTCTTCTGCAAACGCAGCAACTGCGAACAGAGCATCGGCGTGAGCGACAGTGCCGAAACGGTAGAGATGAACATGATGGCACACATCATCCAACCCAACTGTTTGAAAAGCACACCCGACATACCGCTTACCATCGTCAAGGGGAAGAACACGGCAATCATCGTCAGCGTAGAAGCGACTACGGAGATTGCCACCTCGTTCGTACCGTGTACTGCCGCCTGTTTGGGGTCGGAACCGCGTTCGATATGGGTCGTCACGTTTTCGAGCACCACAATCGCATCATCCACCACCATACCGATAGCAATGGAAAGAGACGAAAGGGAGATGATATTAATCGTATTCCCACTGATGGCCAGGTAAATGAACGAGGCAATCAACGAAAGCGGGATGGTGATACAGATAATCAGCGTTGCGCGCCAGCGTCCCAAGAAGAGGAACACGACGATTACCACGAAGAGCAAGGCATACATGACGGTTTCGGTCAAACTGTCGATGGTGTTGAGGATGTTGTCGGACGTATCGACGATGACACCGATTTTCACATCGCTCGGCAGGTTCTTCTGAAGTCGGGGCAGTGCTTCCGCCACTTTCTTGGAGATTTCCACCGAATTGGCGCCCGCCTGCTTCTGCACGATAATCATGGCACCCTTCACACCGTTGTTATAGGTCTCCTGTGCACGCTCTTCCACAGAATCGACGATGCGTGCCACATCGCGCAAAAAGACATTCGCCCCATTATACGTACCTACCACTACATCTGCCAACTGGCGGGAGTCGTCGAACTCTCCTTCTACACGCAACGCGTATGTTTCACTACCGATATCGAAGTTACCACCGGGGATGTTCCTGTTCTCGGCACCGATGATGGAACTGATGGTTTCGATGGTCAGGTGATAGGCTTCCAATTTATTGGGGTCGCAATAGACCTGAATCTCACGCTGCGGTGCACCACTGATAGACACGGTTCCGACTCCCGGAATACGCGCCAGCGGGTTTACCACACGGTCGTCCAATATCTTATAAAGCGCTGACTGACTTTCATTGGCCTGTACGGAAAGTAACACGATCGGAATCATGTCCGTACTAAATTTGAAGATGATCGGATTCTCGACGTCATCGGGAAGCTGCGAACTTACCATGTCGAGTTTATCACGCACATCATTAGTCAGAACGTCAATATCGTTACCAAACTCGAACTCCAATGTAATCAATGACATATTCTCGGAAGAACGAGAGGTAATATGTTTCAGGTTACTCACCGCGTTCAAGGTATTTTCAAGCGGGCGAGTCACATTATTTTCTATATCCGAGGCACTTGCGCCGGGATAAGCGGTCATTACCATGATTGTATTCGTATCAATGTCCGGATACAAGTCGATAGGTAACTTGGACAAAGAGAAAAGACCAAAAATCACCACTGCCAGGAAGCAGAGGGAGGTCATAATCGGTTTCTTAACCGCACCTTCGTATAAACTCATGTTATTTTATTTAAAAGCCTCTCCCCGCTCCTCTCCCCAAGAAGAGGAAGCCGGAAGATCGTTTTGAAATCAGGTTAATTAATAAAAGCATTGGGAAAGGTACTGGATACCTCTTATTTGGAAGAGGCTTCCACCTCTACTTCCATACCGTTTACCAAACGTGACTGTCCGGCAACTACCACCCGTGAGTGATCCGGTACGCCGGATTTCAACTCATACTCCGTACCCATGCGCCTACCTAGTTCGACCTTATTATAAGATACCTTACCGTCTTTATAAACAAATACATAACGGTCGCCGGAACCTGCCTGTTTGACGATTGCCAAATCGGGAACAACGACGTTTTCCGATGTACCGAAGTTCAATGTCGCACGGGCAAACATTCCCGGACGCACACGCTGGTCTTTATTATCCAGTCTGATCTCTACCTGGAATGTACGGGTAGCGGCATCTATGGTAGGGTAAATCAGATGGATGGTTCCTGTAAATACTTCATCGCCATATACATCGAGTTTCACATCGACAGGAGTACCTTTCTTCACTTTCGTGAAGTAGGTTTCGGACACGTTAATCAGTAGTTTTACGGGAGTGATCTGTTCTACTACAAGTACGGGTGTGCCACCGCTGTACATATCGCCGTTATCATAGTTGCGTGCAGTGACTACACCATTGATAGGGCTTTGCAAAGAGGTATTCTCCAGCAGATTCTTATAAGCGGTTTTCTTCACATCGAGTTGCATCTTCGAAGCATCCCATTCTGATTTGGAGGCACCTCCCACTTTATATAATTCATCGATACGGTTGAATTCTATTTCCTGATTATCCAGTTGCAGTTTCGTCTGCTTCAGGTTAGCTGCATCCATCTGCACCAGTTTCTGGCCTTTGGATACGCGGTCGCCCACTTCCACAAAAATCCGGTCGATACGTACGGGGGACGAAGGGGCTATATTGTTCTTTACCTCAGCTTCCACCGTTGCTGTGTAATCTTGTATTTGATCTACGGGACGGGCTGTTACGTCTGCCAGCTTCACAATGGGCTTCGCGTCTACATGTTCTTCCGTAGCCGCTTTGTCTTTTCCACCTGTACATGAGCCCATACACACAGTGAACAGCAGGGCTACCAATTGGATACTTCTTTTCATATTCCTTACTTGTAATTTTTTAATTGTCTATCTTTATTCTTTTCCCAAAACCTGATCGAGGTCTGCCTTAGCAACCAAGTAATCGTATATGGACTGATTATAGGTGAGTTGTGCCTGTGTCAGCGACACTTGGGAACTGTTCAGTTCGAGCACCGTGCCCTTACCTACATCATAACGTTTTTCGGCAATCACTACCGCTTTCTTTGCCTGCATCACATTTTCCTTATTGCTGACCACCTGCTCTGTGCTGGCACTCATGTTGTTACGACAACTGACAATCTGCATATTCAACTGTCTTTCCGTATCAATACGGTTCCAATCGAGCTGGCGCATCTGTATACGGGCAGATTTCACTTTCGTGAAGTTGCTTGCCTTATATAAAGGTATGCTAAGATTGAACATCAGGTTGGAACTGTTGCTCCAGTTATAATCCAAGAAATTGATGTTCGGATTATACAAAGACTGATATTTGTAGGAGAAGCTCATGGAAAGAGTCGGTATGAAGTTCGCTTTCAAGGACTTTACGTTCTTTTCAAGCAACTTCATGTTCAAGTCCAACTGCTTCATGGTGGTATTGTTGTCCAGATTGATATTCTCTTCTTTCAACTGGTTGGCAAACATCGCCGTTTCATAGTTGGTCAGACTATCGTTAATTTTTATCTCCACATCGGCTGTAATACCCATCAGGACTTTCAACTGCAACTTAGCCAAAGTCACCGCATTAGCAGCCGAAATCAAGTTTGGCTTAATGCTGCGCATCTGCACTTCCGCACTGATCTTGTCATATTCGCTCACAGTTCCCTGCTGATATTTGGCATTCACTACATTGTAGTTATCTTCTGCCAGTTTATAACTGCCTTGAAGCACTTCATAACTGTCCTGCGCAAGCATCAACTGATAATAAGCCTTGCTTACCTGATTCACGAGATCCAGTCGGGAAGCGCGTGACTTCTCTACTGCCAGTTCAATATCCGTCTTTGTCATCGACATGGCACGGTAAACGCCTGGCACAAAGAGTGGCAGATTAATGCTCAGTCCTGCATTAGCGGTGTTCGTACCGTCTTGTCCCATCTTGAACGACATATCGTTCAATTTCATTTCAGCCGCTTTAATAGTATGATCTAGCGCGCCGGTAATGCTAGCTTCCGGCAACAGATTTTGCCAAGCTTCTTTGCCGGCCACTTTCTTTAAAGCGATTTCTTCTTCTGCCACTTTGATTGTCGGATTCTCATCCAATGCAATTTCCAGGGCTTTGTCTAAGGTTAAGGTCAGGATATTCTTCTCCGCCTGTGTGTCTTGCGCCTTTGCAAAACCAAATGCACAGAGTGCCACAGCTACCAGAAGAATCTTCTTACCTGTCAATCTTCTCATCTTGTCCATAAACTGAATTCTTATTTAATCTTACTTGTTTGTCAATAAAACCTCACTCTTGCTTTAATCTGCGATGCGGTTCTTACGATATTCTTGTATAAAGTCTTCCAATACCTTTGCTCCTTTTTCGGTAGAAATGCCGCGTATATAAGTAAACATAATGGATTCGTACACTTCAATAAAAGGATATTCATTGCAGATATCCGTATTCAAAAGTACGTCAAACTGCTCTCGTACCAGCAAATTGACGATAGCGAAGTTCACATCCGAACGAAAGATGCCCTGCTCTACTCCCGTCTTGAAAAAGGACATCGTTTTCTGCGAATCGCTGTCCTGCCGGTTCTTCATCATCTCATGTATCTTCGGATATTTCTTGATGTCTTCAAAAAAGCGTTTATTCGTCTGATGGAACATCTCAATACTTTTCTGAAAGACTGCAAGTATTACCTCTAACACATTGTGCGACTGTTCAAAGACTTCCTGCAAATACTTATCTCTTTCTGCCTGTGCCTTCAGTATGCATTCTTTCAACAACGATTCTTTATCCGAAAAGACTTCATAAAGGGTACGTTTGGAGATTCCTAATGCTGCTGCAATGTCGTCCATCGTAATGCTCTTGATGCCTTGTGAAGTAAAAGCTTCTGTTGCTGCCGTTATGATCCGTTCTCTTAACTCTACCCGTTGGGAAGCGTCTTTTCCATGCTCTGCCATCATCCGTTTTTCTATTTTATTAAAATGCAGTTTTTCGTTTTCTTTTCATTTCCAAAGGAAAAACGGAACAAAGATATATAGAAAACTTAATTAAGAAATCAAGTTTCCATCTATTTATAATGCATTTGGGAATTATTATCATTCAGGAGAGTGAAATGAAAACAAGTGTTAATGGGAGATATGGAACAAATACACACTTCTTCCGTTAATAAACAGTAAATCTACTCATGACAAAAACAAGCTCCTATCCCGACCGTTACGAATTATATTACCTTTGTGCAAAAGAAGTAAAATTGTCATGGAAAAACTAGCACAAATCATTACCACATATCAGCAAATCATTCAGAAAGCAGAACTGGAGTTACAAAATACCCGGAAACGTATCTATTACATTAGCCTTCTCCGGCTTATCTTATTCGTAGGAGCCGTAGCAAATGCCATCATTTTCTGGTCTGACGGTTGGCTTTACCTCTCTGCGTTCGCTATCCTACCCTTTATCCTATTCATTTGGTTAGTAAAACGCCATAATTTCTGGTTTTACCGAAAAGACTTTCTGAAAAAGAAAATAGAAATCAACGAGCAGGAACTACGTGCCATGCAATATGATTTTTCCGATTTCGACGATGGAAAAGAATTCATTAACCCGGCTCACCTCTACACGCTTGATCTGGATGTATTTGGCGAACACTCTCTTTTCCAATATATCAATCGCACCGCAACTCCTATCGGCAAGCAGCATCTTGCAAACTGGTTCAATGTACATCTGGAAAATAAAGTGGCTATTGAACACCGCCAGGAAGCCATCCGGGAATTATCCGCAGATTTGGAATATCGTCAACAAATCCGCATACTTGGATCGCTCTATAAAGGAAAACCTGCCGATACTACCGAAATAAAAGAATGGGCAACCAGTCCGAGTTATTATCGGAAACGCACACTTTTGCGTATTCTCCCAACTGCGGTAACAGTCATCAACATCCTATGTATAAGTTTAGCTATGTTAGACATTATCTCGGCTAGCATTGCAGGAGGAGTATTTGTTAGCTTTGTATTATTCAGCACTATTTTCTCCAAAGGGATCACCAAACTACAAACAACCTACGGAGAAAAGTTGCAGATTCTTTCGACATACGCCGACCAAATACTACTCACTGAACAAAAAGAAATGCACAGTCACATACTGCAAGAGTTAAAAGTGGACCTTACAAGTCAAAATCAAACTGCTTCTCAAGCAGTCCGCCAGCTCTCTAATCGGATGAATGCGCTCGACCAACGAAGCAATCTACTAATAAGCACTATACTCAACGGACTGATATTTTGGGAGCTACGCCAAGTGATGCGAATCGAGAAGTGGAAAGACATTCATGCATCCGACCTACCCCGTTGGATAGAAACAATCGGAGAAATAGATGCCTATTGTTCCCTGGCAACATTTGCATATAATCATCCGAATTATATCTACCCCACTATCACCGCTCAATCTTTCCACCTACAAGCTGAAGCTTTGGGACACCCTCTGATGGATCGCAACAAATGTGTACGCAACGGTATAGACATTGAAAAACGTCCTTTCTTTATTATAATCACAGGCGCCAATATGGCAGGCAAAAGTACTTATTTACGTACTGTAGGAGTAAACTATCTACTGGCATGTATAGGAGCCCCCGTTTGGGCAAAGCAAATGAAAATATATCCGGCCCGACTCGTTACCAGTCTTCGAACCAGCGACTCCTTAGCTGACAACGAATCTTATTTCTTTGCAGAACTCAAGCGACTTAAATTAATCATAGATAAGCTTGAAGCAGGAGAAGAACTTTTCATCATCCTCGATGAAATATTGAAAGGAACAAACTCCATAGATAAACAGAAAGGTTCTTTTGCTCTTATCAAACAATTCATGCACATGAACGCCAATGGCATCATTGCCACCCATGACTTGTTATTAGGGACTTTAATAGACTCCTTCTCACTAAATATCCAGAATTACTGTTTCGAAGCTGACATTACGAACAATGAACTCCGTTTCTCATATCAAATAAGAAACGGAGTTGCTCAAAATATGAACGCCTGCTTCTTAATGAAGAAAATGGGAATCGCCGTTATTGACAAGGAAGAATGAAGGTGTACCTGCAAAAATTCAATCACAAAGGTAATGTGACCTACATGGCACTAAAATGACACTTAAATGGTACTATATTTTCATTTATTAACCAATTATTAATATACACATATGCTATTAATTACTATTTTTACAATCGTATTCAAGATAACCTTTGGTTGATGTGAAACTAAGGAAACATTTCAAATCTGTCTAATACATCTTTAGTATACTTCTAGCATTTATTAAACAGATACAGAAACTTTCTTTAGTGTCTATTTGTAACCAATTTTATTTATATCATTAACTTATTTTTAATACTTATGAAACATTTTATTCCATTGCTGCTATTATTTTTGTTTAGCTGCAGCGAGAGTGAAAAGAACATCGGACACGATCCGTCGAAGCCGATAGTATTCGAAGATTTCTCTCCCAAAGAAGGGTCGGTTCGTACCCGGTTGTATATCACCGGCAGTAATTTCGGTAATGACGTTTCCAGAATCCATGTAAACGTAGGAGGAAAAGAGGCAAAAGTCATCGGTTCCAACGGAACGGAGATTTACTGTATGGTTCCCAAACGGGCATACGATGGAAAGGTGACAATAACAATTGACGGAGAAAACGGCGAATCTGCCACAGATTTCACCTTCGAAGATGAATTTACTTATCATGCCAAACAAACAGTAGGCACACTTATCAGAAATGTAGACGAAGACGGAAACGGCAGTTGGATAGAAGGTCCTTTTGCCGATGCAAGCGTTTATGGAGGCGACTGGTTAGTGATGGGACCTCCCCAAGATGGAAAGAAGGTGTACCTAGGCACTTATGGCGGCGGAATATATGTGCTTGATCTGGAGACAGAAACGATGACAAAGCTATTTGGCAAACTACACAACGACATGCAGACATTCACCTTTACCGCTGACGGAGACACACTACTTATACCCGATGATAACGGACAAGGCACCAATACCGATCGTCCCAACATCTACTATGCACTGCGTTCTGAGAGCTTCCGCAAGCAACATGTTTATTCTTACGGAACGTGCAGTTACTCCGTTGTTTCGCATCCGGACGACCGCACGGTGTTCTATACCAGTTGGATACGCGGAGGTGTCTATAAGAAAGACGGGCAGTTTAATGCAACGACTGGAAAGTGGGAACCCAAACGTTGCTTCGAGCTGGGCAATCTGGTGCAGATAGACGGTGCGCATCCACATCTCATCATGCATCCCACGGGGAAATATATGTATATCGTGTGCGAACAGGTAACGGCCGTTCTCCGTTCGGATTACAATCCTATCACGAAAGAGTTTGAATATCCCAGAGTGATAGCCGGCCACTTGTCTGCCACCGGCTATACAGATGGTGTAGGAGGAGCAGCGCGCTTCGATAGAATTTATGCGGGTGTATTCGTAAAAAACAGAGAATACGAAGCTGCCGGCAAGGAAGATATCTACGACTTCTATGCAACCGAGAAGTGGAATTGCGACGTGCGCAAGATTACGCCCGAAGGAGTGGTGACTACTTTTGCAGGGAGAAGCAATTCCTCGTCGGACGGCAAGACCTATGGTTACGTAGACGGCGACTTGCGTCAGGAAGCCCGCTTCAACCAGCCGATAGGCATTACCTATGATGAAGAAATGGAAACTTTCTATATCGGAGAGTTGGAAAACCACGATATTCGTTACATTACTACTGAATAATACTTTAAAAAACACACAATATGAAAAAATTTATATTACTCTTGTTCTTACTGTCGGTGGGATGGAATATCATCGGCTACGCTCAAGAAAAACAGGTGGAAGTGACGGGTATCGTCACAGATGCGAAAACGAAAGAACCGTTGATCGGTGTGAACATTACCATCAAGAACTCTCCCGGACTGGGCACCATGACTGATATCAACGGCCGATACAAACTGAAAGCCAATCTTTATTCCTACCTTATATTTTCCTACATAGGTTTCGACAAACAGGAAATACTGCTTAAAGACAGCCGTGTGATCAATGTAGCAATGAAAGAAAGCGAATCTACCGTGCTCGACCAAGTAGTAATCACCGGTACGGGTGCACAGAAGAAAATTTCTGTGACAGGTGCCGTCACTACCGTAGATATAAAAGATTTAAAGACACCTACTTCCAGCATCACCAACGCTTTGGCAGGGGTAGTGCCGGGTGTGATGGCCCGGCAGACCTCCGGTCAGCCGGGAGATAATATTTCCGAATTCTGGATTCGAGGTATCTCCACTTTTGGAGCTGGTTCCGGCGCTTTGGTATTAGTGGATGGATTTGAACGTAGCATGAACGAACTAAATATTGAAGACATAGCTACTTTCACTGTGCTAAAAGATGCTTCTGCTACTGCCATTTATGGCTCACGCGGTGCCAATGGCGTGGTGCTGATAACCACCAAACGCGGTAAGGAAGGCAAGGCGCACATCAACGCAAAGTTGGAAACCTCATATAATATGCGCACCCGGACCCCTGAATTTGTAGACGGCGTGACGTATGCGCGCATGATGAATGAGGCCTATACTACCCGCAATAGGGAAGCAGCCTATTCGGAAGACGATATTCATCTGATTGCAAGCGGTCTTGACCCTGACATCTATCCGAATGTAGACTGGATGGGAATGTTGCTTCGAAAAGGAGCGCCTACCTATCGGGCTACCTTAGACATGAATGGCGGTGGTACGCTCGCACGTTACTTTATCTCTGCCAGCTATGTAGACGAAGGGGGTATGTACGAAGCTGACGAAGCCATGAAAGATTTCAACACCAACGCCAATTACCGCCGTTGGAACTATCGCATGAATGTGGACGTTGACTTGACAAAGACTACTCTGATTAAGGTGGGAGTATCCGGCTCGCTGGCCAAACAGAACCAGCCGGGCGGCACCAGCGATGAGATATGGGGAGCCTTGCTGGGATACAATCCTATCAGCTTTCCGGTGCAGTATTCAGATGGGCGCGCCGCTTCACGAGGATATGCCGAAAAGCAGAATCCGTGGATATTGATCACCCAACAAGGATTCAACGAAACTTGGGAAAACAAGATTCAGAGTACCATCAGCCTTGAACAGAATTTCGACTTTCTCACCAAAGGATTGAAGTTTGTAGGACGCTTTGGATATGATACGACCAACAGAAACTATAACCGCCGCATGAAATGGCCCGAAGGCTGGCAGGCAGAACGGCAACGTGATTCGGACGGGAATATTCAGTTTAAACGAACGACAACGGAACAATTGATGATGTCGCATAGTGGTTCCAACGGTGAACGTAAAGAATATCTCGAAGCGGAACTGCACTACGACCGCACGTTTGGCGACCATCAGGTGGGAGCCGTACTGAAATATACACAAGACAAATTCATTGATACCTCGGAGAATATCTCCAACAACTATGTCCAAACCATCGACCGCCGTCATCAGGGACTTGCCGGACGATTCACTTACGGATGGAAATACCGCTATTTCTTTGATGCCAATTTCGGCTACAACGGTTCTGAAAACTTTGCTCCCGGACATCAGTTTGGTTTCTTTCCGGCTTTTTCTGTGGCATGGAACATTGCAGAAGAACCCATTGTGAAGAAAGCACTTCCATGGATGGGAATGTTCAAACTGCGCTACTCTTACGGTAAAGTGGGCAACGACTATGTAAGTGAGAGAGGAGCAAGAGTTCGATTCCCTTATCTGCCGACCTTCAAGACCGATGATCTCTTTGGATATAACTATGGCGACATAGGAACGAACATTTATTATTATACAGGATTGACCTACGCGACACTGGCATCGAAAAATGTCACATGGGAAGTGTCGAAGAAACACGATGTGGGATTGGACTTCTCACTGTTTGGCGACAAATTGAGTGGTACCATCGATTACTTCCACGAACAACGTGATGGCATCTATATGACCCGCAACTATCTACCGCCAAGTCTTGGACTGAACACGCTAAACTCTGCTCCTGCCGCCAATATCGGTTCCGTTCTTTCCAAAGGATTCGATGGAAACATCGCTTTCAAACAGAAGATGGGAGAAGCCGACTTGACCCTGCGCGCCAATATGACATACAGCAAAAACAACATCATCGAGTATGACGAGGAGTACAGCCACTACGGATATACAAGACAGGCAGGTTTTCGCGTAGACCAAGCACGCGGCTTGATAGCCGAAGGCCTGTTCAAAGATTATGACGAAATACGTCAAAGCCCGCAACAGATGTTCGGTGAGGTAGCACCCGGCGACATCAAATATAAGGACGTGAACGGTGACGGACGCATCAACGACGACGATGTTGTGCCTATTGGCGCCACCACCCGCCCTAACCTGGTCTACGGTTTCGGACTGTCTACTTCTTGGAAAGGTATAGATTTCAACGTCCACTTTCAGGGGGCAGGCAAATCATCGTTCTTTATCAACGGCTATACGGTATATCCGTTCAGCGAAGGAGACTGGGGAAATATTCTGACGGACGTAGTAGGCAAGTATTGGTCGCTAGGTAGCAATGAAAACCCTCATGCAGAATATCCGCGCTTGAGCTTCGGAGGCAACAACAATAACTATCGCGCGTCTACCTATTGGCTACGAGATGGTTCATACATGCGTCTGAAAACGCTGGAGATTGGCTATACCCTGCCAAAGACGTTTGTCAACAAGCTTCATATAGATAACATACGTTTCTATTTGATGGGCACCAATCTCCTCACGTTCTCAAGTTTCAAGCTATGGGACCCCGAAATGGGCAGCTCCAACGGACAGAAATATCCGCTGTCGAGAACATATACATTAGGAATGACTATCAACTTATAATCAAGAAGTGTTATGAAAACAAGAAAATATATCTTACTGGGAATGGTGATGGCAGGATTGAGTCTGAGCGTCACCTCCTGCACAGACTACATGGACATGCAACGCTACTTCAAAGACCAGCAGAGTGAAGACCACATCTTTGAAAATAAAGATAATACTTTGCAGTGGCTGTCTTATTGCTACAGTGCCTTGCAGGGTGACAATCTAGAAATTGCCCACAGCGACGTGTGTCCTACCAATTACTCTGACGACATGGTATTCAACGAAGGAAACAACGGAGAACGCTTCCGCCGTTTCAAGTTGGGCGAATACGGGTACGGCTATGCCTATCAGGACTACTATACCACCTCTTGGCCAAAGTCTTACGAAGGCATCCGTCAGGCATCCATCCTTATTCAAAACGTAGATAAGAATAAAGACCTGACACCCGAAGAGATTACGGATGTGAAAGGACAGGCCCGTTTCGTGAGGGCATACCTCTATTGGCTGCTGTTGCGCAAATATGGTCCGGTGCCCATCATGCCCGATGCAGGCGCGGACTATACGGAATCGTATGACAACCTTTCGTTTCCCCGCAACAGTTATGACGAGTGTGCCGAATACATAGCCACGGAGATGGCACAAGCAGCCACTGAACTGGCGGAGAAGAGAAACAATGTAAACATTGCACGCGCCACGAAAGGCGCCGCGCTAGCCGTGCGTGCCAAAGCCTATCTTTTCGCCGCCAGTCCGTTGGCAAACGGCAATACGGAAATGGCGGACTTCACCGACAAAACGGGACGCATCCTCATCTCACAGACATACGACGAAAGTAAGTGGGCGAAGGCTGCCGCTGCCGCACGTGACCTCATCGAATTGGCAGAGAGCAGAAACCTTTACCGGCTTTACACCAGCCAGGTGCGCACAAACACTACGGACGAGGCATATCCGAACACCATTACTCCGCCCGAACATCCGGTTTACTCCCATCAAGACTTCCCCGACGGTTGGCAGAACATTGACCCGTTTGAGTCCTATCGGTCTGTGTTCAACGGCGAACTGTTCGCATCGGAGAATCCGGAACTTATCTTTACTCGGGGAAAGAACAACAACCACAATGGCGAGCTGAAAGACATGGGTGTCACCGACTTGGCGAAACATCAGTTGCCCGGCACGGCTGGTGGCTGGAATATCCACGGAGTGACCATGAAGCAGTGCGATGCATACGCTATGGCAGACGGAAAACCGTTCGATCGTGCCACTTGCCCCAAGAAGTTCACTGCCGATGATAACAAGGATGAACATCCCTACGACCACCTACGCAACGGCGTTTATTTCGAATATGCCAACCGTGAGCCTCGTTTCTATGCTTCGGTGGCGTTCAGCGGTTCGATGTGGTTCTGTTTGAGTGCCAAAGAAGATGGATATAAAAATCAGCAAGTGTTCTATTATAGAGGAGAATCCAACGGACGGACTAACGGTAATGAGCGCTGGATTCCTACCGGTATCGGTGTGATGAAGTTTATCCATCCCAAAGACTGCAACACGAACGAAGGCAAGATGGAAGGGAAGGTAGATACTGCCATCCGCTATGCCGACATTCTGTTGATGTATGCCGAAGCGTTGAACGAACTGACCGGCACTTATCAGATTAGTTCGTGGGATGGAGCTACCACCTACACCATCCAACGGGACATGGAAGAGATGCGTCGCGGAGTGAAGCCGGTGCGCATGCGTGCCGGAGTGCCCGACTACAACGATGTTGTGTATAATGACCCGGATGCTTTCCGCCGCCAGCTGAAACACGAACGCCAGATCGAGTTTTTTGCTGAGAATCAACGTTTTTGGGACTTACGCCGCTGGAAAGACGCTCCCGTAGACGAAGCGGAACAGATATACGGTTGCAACACTCTGATGAACAAAGCGCACGCTATCGAATTCTATACACCGGTGCGGGTGCCCTACTTGCAAACTTCATTCTCGCGCAAACAGTATTTCTGGCCGATTGCCTACAACGAACTGAAACGCAATAAGAATATGACACAAGCCCCTGGATGGGAAGATTACGATTAATCCGATAATAAACACAGAACGATATGAAGAAATTATATATAGCTATCGCACTGTTGGCATGTATCGCCTTCAGTGCCTGCAATGACGAATGGAAAGACGAACTGTATGAACAAATGATTTCCTTCAAAGCTCCGGTAGACGCAACGGGTATATCAAATATCTATTTGCGCTACAACCCCGACGGCGTCTGCTCTTACCAACTGCCCGTCATCGTGAGTGGAACCACTGATAATGCCAACAATCTGGAGGTGAAGATAGGAGTAGACAATGACACGCTCGATGTGCTGAACATAGCCAAGTTTCTCCATCGCACCGACCTTTATTATAGGCAACTGCCCGAAACGTTTTATTCTCTTGCCTCTGAAACATGCCACATTCCGGCAGGAAGCAACGTGCAATCCTATACGATAGACTTCAATTTTACCAATCTGGACTTGGTGGAGAAGTGGGTACTTCCACTCACCATCGAACCCGGCGAGGGCTACACTCCTAACATGTGGAAGGGATGGCGAAAGGCGCTGCTGAAGATCAACCTGTTCAACGACTATTCGGGCAAGTACTCTGCCACGAGCATGAACATCTATATGGACGGAGAAACCACCGACCCTGCCACGATTTCCGAACGTAACGTGTCGGTAGTCGATGAAAACAGTGTGTTCTTCTACGCGGGAACGGTGTGGGAGGAAGACGTGAACCGCAGCAAGTACAAGGTGATTGTCACCTTTAATCCCGGCACGACGGATGAAAGCGGTACCGTTTCAGGCACACTGACTTTGCGCCCGGGCGATGCCGCAAACGAGATGAACCTGCAAAGCAGCGGTACTTGTACGTACGAGATACGCAGCAACATGGACCCCGTACAGCCTTACCTGAAACACTACTACGTGACGATGCAGATGCAGTATAACTACACCGACTTCACTTCCGATCCTTCCAACCCGATTGTGTTCAACGCTCGCGGCTCGTTGGTGTTGGAACGTAAGATCAATACATTGATTCCTGATCAGGATCAAGCCATTCAATGGTAAAACAAAGAGGAGGGATAGTGGTGGCAGTAAAAACCAAATCGGAGTGCGGCTGACCCTGTAGAATAATAACTCACATTAACCAAATATCGAAATATGAATCTAAAGCAAAATATGGGTTGGCTTACAGCGGCAGTGCTCTTGTCGTGTGCCGGTTTATTAAATGCTCATGAAGCTACAAGATGGACGATTGCTTCGCCCGATAGCATTTATTGGCAAGTAAACGGCACACACCAGGATCACATTGAGATGAGCGGACTGAAAATGTCGGTCGTGTTGCGCTACGGTGTAAACGACAGAGGCGAATGGATGATCGACCGTAATCTTATTCTGCCCACTTTCCGAACCATTCCGAACGATACGCATGGCAGCTTGCAACATCATTTTAATGGAGACTGGGCACACCTGTGCACCGTAAACGGACAGCCTTTGACAGGCGAAAAGGTGGAAACCGTCTCACTAAGCGGGTTTATGACAGTGAGAAGCATCTATGCCGATAGAGGCGTCGCATTAGTACGCACTCTTTTCCCTTCCGCTTCCCATCCGGCGTTTTGTGAGAAATATGAACTGGAAAATACGACAGACCGTCCGCTGACGGTTGAGTTTCCATCACTCACCCTCTCCTATCGCACCGATCAAGAGAAAGGAGTGGAAGGCAGTTATCGGCTGACAGCCACGTTCTCATCTTCCGTGAAAGAGGGAACATTTCAGTTAAAATCCGGCGAAAAGGCATGGTTCCAAGTGATCTATGCCGGATATAAAGAGCATGACCGGGAACTTATATTGCATGCAGACCGGGAACTGGAAGCGCGCCGCGACTTCCTCCGACAGTTACGAAACAATCTGGTGCTTGAAACACCCAATAAAGTCATCAATACAATGTTTTCGTTTGCCAAGATACGCAGTTCGGAAAGCATATTCGACACCCAAGGAGGATATATGCAAAGTCCTGGAGGAGAAGCGTATTATGCAGCCATCTGGGCAAACGATCAGGCAGAATACATCAATCCGTTTTTCCCTTATTTGGGCTATCAGGCGGGCAATCGCTCGGCAATGGATTCTTTCAGCCTGTTCATGCGATATATGAATGATGAATATAAACCGCTGCCCTCCTCTATCATTGCCGAAGGACTGGACTGTTTCGGTGTGGCGGGCGATCGTGGAGATGTGGCAATGGTTGCTTACGGCGCGGCACGCTATGCTTTGGCATCCGGAAAATATGGCGAAGCAGAAAAATTATGGCCGCTGATTAAGTGGAGTCTGGAGTATTGCCACCGGAAACTGAATGCGGAAGGAGTAGTGACATCGGATTCCGATGAACTGGAGAATCGTTTCCCTGCCGGAGAAGCCAATCTATGTACTTCTTCTTTATATTATGATGCTCTGATTTCAGCCGCACATTTGGGAAAAGCCTTGAATAAGGAAGAGAAATTGATCAAATCTTACCGCAAGGAAGCTGCCGAACTTTATAAGAATATTCATACTTATTTTGCCCGAGAGGTGGAAGGTTATGACACCTATCGCTATTATGATGGCAACACAGTGCTACGTTCGTGGATTTGCATCCCCCTGACCATGGGCATCTACGACCAGGCAGAAGGCACGATAGCCGCCTTGTTTTCAGATAAATTATGGATGGAGAATGGCTTATTGACACAGTCGGGCACTTCTACCTATTGGGATCGCTCCACACTTTACGCTTTCCGTGGAAGTTACGCTTGTGGTGCCAGAGATATCGCGACCAAATATCTAGAACAATATTCTACAACCCGTTTATTGGGCGACCATGTACCTTACGCTGTAGAAGCATGGCCGGAAGGAAATCAGAGGCATTTATCGACCGAGAGCGCATTGTATTGCCGTATTATGACGGAAGGCTTGTTTGGCATACGTCCCATTGCATTGAACGCTTTTACATTGACACCACAACTACCGAAAAGCTGGAATGAAATGGCTATCAGACGCGTTTGCGCATTTGGCAAGATATATGATATAGAAGTAAAACGTGACAAAGGAGAACACTTACTGGTATTCATTAAGGAAGACAACAAGACGGTCAGAAAATATAAAGTAGACAATGGCAAATCCGTAGAAGTGCGCTTCTAGCCTTCCGGTAAACTGCAAACAAGTATGTGTCAAACAGAAAAGTATGATCTAGGAGGGGGCAAAACTCAATGATAACTCCATCATCCTTCTTCTGAAAGAATGGGGAGTTTAGCTATTCCCCTTTCTTATTTAACGTGAATTCTAAGACTTCACGTTAAATAAAGTATCATAAATGCCACTATAAGATTATTGCCATTCATCGCTTTCACCTGATTCTTGAAATGCCGATGAATAAGGCTATAGCGGGTGAAAGCGAGGGGTGAAATCAGGTGAAACAGAACATTATCGGTTTCACCTTGGCTTTTCAAAATATCCTTTGAGCTAAAACCAATATCATTATAGCTAATCCGGATATCATTATAGCTAATGAAAATATGCTTATAGCAAATCCATTGTCAGGTATTAATAGATGAACTGTCAGATATTAATAGCTTGGTTGTCAGGTGTTAATACATTGGAACTCATCTATTAATACTTGAATTGGTACATCTATAGATTCAACAGATTGCATCTATATACTCACCGTATTGCATCTATATATTCAGCACGATGGCTATATATGTCCAGCAATCGGTATAAATAAATTCAAAAGGTGAAAGCGATAATGGAAGACTTCACCTGGTTTTTTCCTACGCTTTCACCCGCTATCTACTTATTCATCGATGTTTCAGTTATAAGGTGAAACGGGTGAAACTTATGAATCAAAAGTTCATGGTATACTTATGCAAATCAGTAATTGAGAACAAAATCTCATCCATTTCCGTGCGGAATTGAACTGAGCCCTCACCTTTTCATATCAAATGAGAAACGGAGTTGCTCAAAACATAAACGCCTGCTTCTTAATGAAAAAATGGGAATCGCTGTCATTAACGACTAATCCCCATTCTTCATATGAAAATCAAAGTTATCCTTTACAGTAAGATCTAAAACCTGCTTTATTTAGTAGCAGCAAACTGAATCTAAAGTTTCAAACTGCATGTTTTTTAACGTGTCGGAAAAACAAAGTCAAACAAGAGGCTGTCTAAAAAGTCGGTTCTATCCTCATTCTCCTCCTTCAGGAAGCTACCCTTTTACACATCTATTTTTTTAAGAAATAGGCACATAAAGAGTTAAATTAATTAAGGCTATTCATGGTAAGCATAGTCATTATTTAATCCTTTTTTTTCCTAATAACACCTTTAAATATTCCAATTTGTAAGGATTTAAAGATGTGTATAAAGGGTAGCTTCCCGAAAGAGGGGAATTAGAGTTACTGACGACTTTTTAAACCGCCTTTACATTTTACTTTTTGAAAGAAAAGCTACTACTGCAGAAGCTTCTTCATTGGTGAAATACTGCACCGGTGTTATTGGCTGATACGTGTAAGGTACAAATTGAAATAGCTGTACAGCAGCAAACTTCTTATCAGCAGAGAGCATCACATCCATACGTATATTTCCACTAGCCTCGCTTTTTATTTTCAAATCAGTAGAGAATGAACCCGAATTCACAAAATTCATTAAAGTATCCACATGCTTCAAATCAAAAAATACACTATGTTCTTTAGCCACGCTTTTTGTTGGCAAATAAATAACTTCCTTTGATTTCCAGAAAAGACGGAAAATCCCCATAAGGAACAAACCTGCTCCCAAAACCATTAAAGCCATACTGGCCGTAGAAGACTTGTCATCCAATTCGAAAATTGAAGCAAAAGCTAAAATACCAATCAATAACATTATAGAAGAAATTAAAACTCCAGAAACACTTGTACGTTTAGCGATATCGGGATGTGTAGATGCAAATATAGTAGCATCAATCGTTTGAGTAGTTGCCATAATATTTAATATTAAATTTATTAGTAAAAATATAAACATAAAAGATAAGTGCAATCACCAGTACACAGAAGGTACCAGCAACCACTAAATAAACAGTACCAATAAATTTACTACTAAATAATTATACGCCTCAAAGTGTATACATAGTACGCACTTGATGGTTGGCAATAATAGGAAGTTGTTGTATCATAAATCCGTCCCCAATGCTGTGATAGTGAACTCTCACGATCAGCACAACATTGTAGCACATTCTTTAAAGAAAAGAAATATTCTCCAAGCTGTACACGTTGAATACGCGACACTGACATTTGATGACTCTGCAAATTATTCAATTCAGCCACAGGCTTACCCGGAAGCCCCGGTGTACAGATCTCTCCATGCTGCCCAATGATATATGTAATATCACGCCCCTGCTTATCCACCGTTTTTTCGGTAGAAACATTGCTTGCTATGCTATGAAAAGCAACTGTCAGCAACAGAAACAATATTACCTTTACAAATTTTGCCATATTCATCTGCAAATATAACAGATTCTCATTATGAAAAGTTCAATTAGGATATATTTCAGTAATCATTCTATTTTCCGCCACGACAATTTTATCGGCTGTTTTTCAGCCGATAAAATAAAAATGCCCGCAAGAAAATATTTTTGTTTTAACATTCCGGTTTATAAAAACATGGTAGAAGAGTCTTCTTGTCGCAGTCCTTACCATGAAGAATACATTCGAACAGGTGCTTCAGGTAATCCTGAGGGTCTATGCCATTAAGCTTACAGCTTTCTATCAGAGAGAAGATGAATGCCGAGTTTTCTGCCGCATCCTCACTGCCTATGTTCATACAGTTCTTGAGCAACAGCTTTACCGGTTTCATCCTTTGTTCACAGAGGTTGTTCGATATTTCCGCTGCACCGTCCTTGAGGATATTTCTCAGGGACTTCCACTGGTTTAACGTATAATTGACAGCCTTTCTCATCAGTTCGTTAGCCATAACCTTCGCATCCTGCATCATCATGACCACCTTATGATGGATACTTTCAAGGATCGGTCCTGTAAGCTTCCGTCTTTTCCCCTTTATCTGCTCACCGCTGAGCTTCATGGTGCGGAACAGATCTTCATTCATGAACATATCGCCGATGGAGTCTATTATCTCCATCGCTGTCCTGTCCGAAGGCAAGGCGTCAACCCACAACCTTCTGCAGTGCGTCCGGCATCCTATATGAAGCACCTTTGAGTCTTCTCCATCAAACATTCTGTAAACCGTATATCCGTCAGTGGAAAGGGTCCCCATAAAATGTTCCAGGAACGACTTCGCCACATCGGATGACCTGCTGCCGTTGTTATAGTGGTAATAGACCATCTTCATATGCTTTGCAAAGAATGCCCATAAGTACTTTCTCCTGTAAGCCTTGCCTTCCTTTGTTTCGACGCCTACAAGTTCGGTCGTCTCATCAACCATAAGATATTCAGCCTGCTGTACAAACCCCTTGAATACCTCTCCGATAAAACCCTTGAGTTTGGCGATTCCGTTATGGATATAGCTGTTCAGTGTGGTATTGCTTATGTGGATGCCCTCTCTGGCAAGCAGTCTTATCTGCCTGTTCTCCGGCATGCTGAAGTCGTATTTCAGACAGAGCAGACGGGCAAGCAGTTCAGGAGAGAAGATGCCTCCAAGGTCTTTCAGCGGATGTTCCATCGTGTTCGCGAAAGTGCCGTCCGCAAGCTTCACCCTTGCCACCTTGTAGACATGCTCCACGTTATGAGCCCTTACATGTTCTATAACCCTGTATTCCCACACATCAGGCATACCGTTGCGGTTCATGAACCGTCCTCCTTCGGGAAGCGTGTAATACTCGTCCACTTCATGTACTACTACTTTGTCAACTTTCAATTTGGTTTTCACGGCACGTGGTGCAGTTTCCTTTCTTCTTGAAGGTTGGCTGTCCTGTGCAGGTGTGCTACCAGAAGTGGTACTGCTGCCGGTTTCGTTACCGTCAGCCTTATCGTTGTCATCATCCTTTCTGTCAGAACCGTCATATTCGGACTTATGCAGTGCAGACTTGTCAAGGTTACGGTTGTTCAGCAGTTTTCTTTGCTCGGATGTACGACCGAAACGGTGTTTCCTGTTGTCCTCAAGCTGAAGCCTGAGATTGGAAATCTCGTTTGCCAGCATCCTGTTCACCTCGTCTTTCGCTTCAAGCTGCTTTCTCATAAGCTCCATTTCTTTTCGATAGTTCTCGACTGTTACGGATAATTCATTGATTGTATCAACCAGAGCCTTGGAGTTCTCCTTATTGGATTCTTCAATGGCCTTAAACCTCGCAATCAGTTCGTTTACCTGTTTGCGAAGCCCTGCCTTTTCCTCATTCGCCAGACCCAACTGGCAGCAAAGTAACTCGTATGCCCTTTCATCAATCATGATATAAAGGTACGAAAAATCAGGCAGTTACGCAAACTTTTTATCGTTTATTTTTATATCATTTTACTGATAATCAATATATTAATATTAATCTTTTGAACTAACGTACATCTTGTCAACTACAATACTTTCCGTAAGATAGACCATGTCTGACCATTGTATCCGGTAGCATTTGGAGACCTCATCAAATACCGGTTTCTTGAACTTTCCCATGACAGGACGTTTCTCGTAAAGCACATAAAAACCGCGTTCATAATGAAGTATCTTCACAACCTTCCGGTTACGGGACATGAACATATAGACGTTGGAGGCATCGCTCGGGTCAAGTGACATCTCTTCCCTTATACTCTCACATAATCGGAAAATACCTTTCCGCAGATCAACATTACCGTTGAACAGGTAATAGTTCAGGTTAGCACTCAGTCCCAGCATGTCATCCTATCATTTTATTAAGCAACAAGCTCAAATCAAGAACTGTGGTGTTTCTCAGGAACAGCGTTGCGCCTGATGCCAATTCCTGACTTTATCATTGCGTCACCCAAATCATAACTCTAACCAATCATCAGTATCAATGAGGTACGCTATAGCTCTCTCCTCCTCTGTGAGGCAGAGAGTTTTTGTTATAGTGTCTTTATTCTCCGGACGTGCAATCTCAATAGTAACTATAGTCTCGGCTATCTTGAGTGTTTCATCTACAGAGTATGGACACCCAGACAATTTTAATAGCCTTTCAAGTTCCTTGTATACTTTCAAAGCAACGAAACATATACAAACATGAGCCTCAATTCTTCTTGGCGTGAAATGGAACATCGGTCTTACATCCAGCGTACCTTTGGTAATACGAAACGACCGTTCCACATTCCATAGATTCTGATAGGCTTCATAGACTTTCTCTGGACTTAGATCCGTATTTGTCTTATACCCTTTTAATCCATCCCATATTGCATCTTCCTTTATCTTTTCCTCATCTATACTGACTGTAATTCCAGAACTGACTGAAAGGAACTTGTTGTAGCCTCGTTTGTTGATGTCCGCCTTCGTCAGTGTTCCCTTAGAAAAACGTTTTCTTAGCCTTTCCACACCTTGTTCTCTATCGAATGCGTTCTTCTTTGCCCTTTCATCAGAGTATCCAACAATAAGCCTGTCTCCATCCGGATATTTGATATCATTGAACACCCCACACCGACGCTCTGTTGCAATTATTTTCTCCATTATCCGGCCGGATTCCTTCTTTATCCTGGCACCTATTATATACTTATATCCACCATCACGGAGTAGCTTTACATTCTTTGCGCTCATAAGCCCGGAGTCTGCAATTACTACAAAATCATTGCCGAGATTGAATCTTTGAACAAAATCATCTACGATGGGAAGCATTGTATATCCCTCATATTGTGAACCGTTAAACAGAGAATAAGACAAGGGATATCCTCCACGACTGACAAGAAGTCCTAAAACTACTTGTGAATTTGCATTTTTACCATCTTTGGAAAAACCGGATTCCCGTAACTCGTCCTTATTCGTTGTCTCAAAATAAAGGGTTGTGACATCGTAGAAAAGTATCCCTAAATTCCCGCCAAACAATCCTTTTGTATGCTTAACACTTATCTCCTGCACGAGTTCCTGCTGGGTATTATATAGTTTATCGAGATAACGATAAATCTTCTGTAAACTGACCTCTTCCTTGAAATGCCGTCTCAGATAATCCACTGTGGCCTTCTTGCTCATAGGAGAGCATATTCTGGATACTACAAGATGACGTAGTTCTTCATCCTGTATGATATTGAATCCGATTTTATCGTAAACTTTATTGATGATTCTCTGAGGTGAATTCAGAGAAGTACTTATTATATTGGATACTATGTACTCAGTCATTGAATTCTCTTCCCGTCTTAGTTTTTCACACTCATCATCAGGGAAGCTTATGGTTTGCTGTCCACCGTAATGGGCTATCCAATTCTTTCCTTCATTTACAAGTTGACTAATTTCATCCTCGGTTGTACCCACACCTATGACATGGAGTTCCGTAAATCTACTGGAACTCTTATCGGCGACGACAACACTGGTCGAACCGGATCGATTCTTTTTCCTACGCACAAACATAGCACGAAGATACAAAATTCCCGTGCGTCACCCAAATTAGACTTAAAAACACTGCTACAGATATCTATAGGGCAGGTTCATGAGAAAATTTTAAAAAAGTGATAAAGTCAGGAAAACCGCGTTCATAATGAAGTATCTTCACAACCTTCCGGTTACGGGACATGAACATATAGACGTTGGAGGCATCGCTCGGGTCAAGTGACATCTCTTCCCTTATACTCTCACATAATCGGAAAATACCTTTCCGCAGATCAACATTACCGTTGAACAGGTAATAGTTCAGGTTAGCACTCAGTCCCAGCATGTCATCCTATCATTTTATTAAGCAACAAGCTCAAATCAAGAACTGTGGTGTTTCTCAGGAACAGCGTTGCGCCTGATGCCAATTGTAATTTTACCCATCTTATCGGAGCTTCACCTTCGGGCTGTCTCACTTCCATTTTCACGGTTGGACTGTTGCAGGGATTGCCGGTTATCTGGACTTTGGCAACCTTGGGGTGATCAACCTGAACTGTCTTGCCTAACTTCTCACTCCATAGCTGGTGGCGCTGCCAGTTCATGAACTTGTCGTAATTCACTCCATAATCCGCACAGAACTCGCGAAGGTCTTTGGTTTCGCAGCACAGCTGATAGAGGTCGTACACCTCTTGGTAGTTTACTTTTTCTTTTGCCATAATCTTTGTTAGTAATTGGTTATGGCGCAAAGATATGCTGGGTTGCGATGCGTGTCAAGGCGGAAAATAGAATGGTTACCAAAGATATGCTGGGTTGCGATGCGTGTCAAGGCGGAAAATAGAATGGTTACTATATTTCAATTATCTTAGTATTAGTAAAGGATAGATAGACAAACAAAAAAGGCTACCTTTGAGGGTAGCCCTTTTTATATCTATAAAAATAATTGTAAAATTATTCAGCTGATTCAGCTTTCGGTTCTTCAGTTGCAGGAGCTTCAACAACAGCAGGAGCAGCTTCAGCAGTCTTCTTCGAACGACGAGTACGAGTAGCTTTCTTAGCAACTTTTTCCTTAAGCATATTTTCATTGTAGTCAACCAACTCAATGAAGCACATTTCTGCATTGTCACCCAAACGGTTACCAGTCTTGATGATACGAGTATAACCACCCGGACGATCAGCAATCTTAACAGAGATTTCTTTGAACAACTCTGTTACTGCAATCTTATCTTGCAAGTTGCTAAATACAACACGACGAGAGTTCGTAGTATCTTCTTTAGACTTAGTGATCAAAGGCTCAACAAACTTCTTCAAAGCTTTCGCCTTTGCAACAGTCGTAGTGATTCTTTTGTGCTTGATCAAAGAGCAAGCCATGTTAGATAACATAGCGCTTCTATGAGAAGCAGTACGACCTAAATGATTGAATTTTTTATTATGTCTCATTTTTTATTCTTTATCTAATTTATATTTAGAAATGTCGGTTCCAAACGACAGATTCAGACTTTCCAGCAAATCATCAAGCTCGGTAAGCGATTTCTTTCCGAAGTTTCTGAATTTCAACAGGTCAGTTTTGTTGAACTGTACCAAGTCGCCGAGAGTTTCTACGTCAGCAGCCTTCAAACAATTGAGGGCACGAACTGACAAGTCCATATCAACGAGTTTAGTTTTCAACAGCTGACGCATGTGCAATACTTCTTCATCAAACTCTTCATTGCTGTCAGTATCATTACTTTCAAGCGTGATCTTCTCGTCAGAGAACAACATGAAGTGATAAATCAAAATTTTTGCAGCTTCTTTCAGCGCTTCTTTCGGATGTATAGAACCGTCGGTACTAATCTCAAGCACCAGCTTCTCGTAGTCAGTCTTCTGTTCTACACGGAAGTTTTCTACAGCATACTTGACATTACGTATCGGTGTATAAATAGAGTCGATTGGAATTACATTAACATCCGTGCAATACTCGCGATTTTCATCGGCAGGTACATAACCACGACCCTTGTTAATAGTAATATCAATCTGCATAGTTGACTTAGAATCTAAATGACAAATAACTAATTCCGGATTTAACACTTCAAATCCAGTCAAATACTTACCTATGTCACCTGCTTTAAATTCACTGGAATTCTCGACAGTGATGCTCACTTTTTCGCTCTCGAACTCTTCAACTACTTGCTTGAATCTCACTTGTTTCAGATTCAAGATAATGTTGGTAACATCCTCTTTTACTCCAGGTACACTAGAAAATTCATGCTCCACACCATCGATTCTGATAGTAGTGATAGCAAAACCCTCTAATGAAGAAAGAAGGATACGGCGTAATGCATTACCTACAGTAATACCAAAACCCGGTTCCAACGGACGAAATTCGAATTTGCCGAATCTAGAGTCCGCCTCCAACATTAATACTTTATCAGGTTTTTGAAATGCTAATATCGCCATGAAATTAATTATTATTTAGAATACAATTCAACGATCAAATGTTCTTTAATGTTCTCAGGAATGTCTGCTCTTTCAGGTATGTGCAACATTTTACCAACCTTTGAAGCCTCGTCCCATTCCAACCAAGCATACTTGCTGTGGTTGAAACCTGCAAGAGAATTAGCAATTACTTCCAAAGACTTAGATCTTTCACGAACACCAATCAGTTGTCCTGGTTTTACTGCAAATGAAGGAATGTTTACTACTTCACCATCTACAGTGATGTGCTTGTGACTAACCAACTGACGAGCAGCAGCACGTGTAGGAGCAATACCCAAACGGAATACTACGTTGTCAAGACGACCTTCCAGCAATTGAAGGAGTACCTCACCAGTAATACCTTTAGCAGTAGCTGCTTTTTCAAACAAATTGCGGAATTGTTTTTCTAAAACTCCATAGGTGTATTTAGCTTTCTGCTTTTCACGAAGTTGCACACCGTATTCAGAAGTTTTTCTTTTTCTTGAATTACCATGTTGTCCGGGAGGATAGTTCTTCTTTGACAAAACTTTATCAGCTCCAAAGATTCCTTCACCGAATTTACGGGCGATTCTTGATTTTGGTCCAGTATATCTAGCCATTTCTTTTAAATATTTAATTGTTTATTCATGAACTCAATTTGTTGCAGCCGCGATTACAGAGAGAAATTAATGTAATCCATAAACAAAATCAAGATCATTGTGTAAGTAGTTAAAGGTAAATTAAACTCTACGTCTTTTCGGAGGACGACAACCATTATGTGGAAGCGGAGTCACATCAATGATTTCAGTAACTTCGATACCAGCACCGTGGATAGTTCTAATAGCAGACTCACGTCCGTTACCTGGACCCTTCACATATGCTTTTACCTTTCTCAGGCCAAGATCAAATGCAATCTTTGCACAATCCTGGGCAGCCATCTGAGCTGCATAAGGAGTATTCTTCTTAGAACCTCTAAATCCCATTTTACCAGCAGATGACCAAGAGATAATCTGCCCTTCACTATTTGCAAGAGAAACAATAATATTGTTGAAAGATGAATGAACATGCAACTGTCCATTAGCGTCTACTTTCACATTTCTCTTTTTAGCTGCAACTGTTTTTTTTGCCATATCAACAATTATTATTTAGTAGCTTTTTTCTTATTAGCAACGGTTTTCTTTCTACCCTTACGAGTACGTGCATTGTTCTTTGTGCTCTGACCTCTAACAGGCAGACCAATACGGTGACGTACACCACGATAGCAACCAATATCCATTAATCGCTTAATGTTCAATTGGATTTCAGAACGAAGATCACCTTCTACTTTATACTCTGCACCGATAATCTCACGAATCTTAGCAGCTTGATCATCTGTCCAGTCTTTAACCTTCAGATCTTTATCTACACCAGCTTTATCTAAAATTTTTGCTGAACTACTGCGACCTATTCCATATACATAGGTCAACGCAATTTCACCTCTTTTGTTCTGAGGTAAATCTACACCAACTATTCTTATAGCCATATACTAAATTATTTTTTTTGCAAAAATAACAAATTATCCTTGACGTTGTTTATACTTAGGATTTTTCTTGTTAATAACATACAAACGGCCATTACGTCTAACGATCTTACATTCTGGCGTGCGTTTCTTTAATGATGCTCTTACTTTCATATCTTATTTTATTTATATCTAAACACAATTCTTCCTTTCGATAAGTCGTAAGGAGACATTTCGACTCTCACTTTATCTCCCGGCAGGATCTTGATGTAATGCATCCTCATCTTGCCTGAAATATGTGCAGTAATCTCATGTCCGTTTTCTAATTCAACACGAAACATTGCATTTGACAATGCTTCAACTATAACTCCATCTTGTTCTATTGCAGATTGCTTTGCCATATTATATTGCTTTATCTCCTAAAACTTCTTCTATGAATTTGAATGAAGACAAAATATCAGCTTCACCAGCCCCAACAGCTACCGTATGTTCAAAGTGTGCAGCACATTTACGATCTCTGGTCCTCACAGTCCATCCGTCACGTTCCATAATTACTTGCCGGTCTCCCAATGTTATCATTGGCTCTATCGCTATGCAAAGGCCTCTTTTCATCAATGGTCCATATCCTCTTTTACCATAATTAGGAACTTGAGGATCTTCGTGCATCTCTTTACCGATGCCATGACCAACAAACTCACGCACCACACCATAAGAATGAGACTCACAATATTGCTGGATAGCATATCCGATATCTCCGATTCTTTTGCCTTGCACTGCGTTCTGAATACCGATATATAACGCTTCTTTAGTTACCTTCAACAAATTACGAATCTCTTCGTCTACCTCTCCTACACAAAAAGTATAAGCAGAATCACCACAGAAACCATTCATGTAAGTTCCGCAATCCACTGATACGATATCGCCATCTTTCAGTACGATATCCCCTGGGATTCCATGTACCACCTGTTCATTAACAGAAGTACAGAGAGATGCAGGAAACGGTTCTCCATATTGATTCGGAAATCCTTTGAAAGTTGGAGTTGCCCCATGATCTCTAATGAACTCTTCAGCAACTTTATCCAACTCACGTGTAGTTACACCAGGCTTCACCAATTTGGCAACCTCTGCAAGAGTTTTACCAACAAGCAGGTTACTCTGACGGAGCAATTCTATTTCATCTTCTGTTTTAAGAAATATCATTTCTAATCTAAAGAATTAATATGCCGCTACACCAGCGCGTCCTTTAATACGACCTGATTTCAACAAACCGTCATAATGTCTCATCAACAAATGACTTTCAACCTGTTGCAAGGTATCAAGAACAACACCTACAAGAATTAACAAAGATGTACCGCCGAAGAATTGAGCGAATCCTGCTTGCACTCCGAATACACCGGCAAAAGCAGGCATAATAGCAACTAAAGCCAAGAAGAAAGAACCCGGCAAAGTAATACGAGACATTATATCGTCAATATACTCTGCTGTTTTCTTTCCCGGTTTAATACCAGGGATGAAACCATTATTTCTCTTCATATCCTCAGCCATCTGAGTCGGATTAATTGTAATTGCAGTATAGAAATATGTAAATAATATAATCATTACCGCAAAGACAAAATTATACCAGAAACTTGTATGATCTGTAAACGCATGCAAGAAACCGCCTGCATCATTTACATTTGAAAAGCCGATAAATGTAATTGGAATAAACATGATTGCCTGGGCAAAGATGATAGGCATAACACCGGCAGCATTCACCTTCAAAGGGATATACTGTCTAGCACCACCATATTGCTTGTTACCAACAATTCTTTTTGCATACTGCACAGGAATCTTTCTTGTACCTTGCACCAAAAGAATAGCAGCGCCAATCACTAACAATAAGAATACGATTTCAATTATAAACATAATCAGACCACCACTCTTATTTGCTACTCTAGATACAACTTCTTGTAATAAAGCATCAGGGAAACGAGCAATAATACCAATCAAGATAATAAATGAAATACCGTTACCAATACCTTTATCAGTAATTCTTTCACCAAGCCACAAAATAAACATACTACCTGCTGCCAAAATAATGGTAGAGGTAACCATAAACAGAGTCCAATCTAATGAAGCATTTAAGGAAGGACCAGCCTGCATTTTAAGATTGAGCAAATAAGAAGGGGCCTGAACTAACAATATAGCAATCGTCAAGTAACGAGTATATTGATTCATTTTTCTTCTGCCGCTCTCACCTTCGCGTTGCAACTTCTGGAAATACGGCACAGCGATTCCCAATAACTGAATTACGATAGATGCAGAGATATAAGGCATAATTCCTAATGCAAAAATAGAGGCATTAGAGAATGCTCCTCCAGAGAACATATTTAACAAGGCTAAAAGGCCTTCACTTGTTTGTTCGTGCAATTTTGCCAGCATTGCCGGATTGATACCCGGTAATACAACATACGATCCGAAACGGTAAATTGCCACAAACAATATGGTGATGAGGATCCGTTGTCTCAGATCCTCAATCTTCCATATATTCTTTAATGTTTCAATAGCTTTTCTCATTGAATCAGAGTTTTACTACAGTTCCACCAGCAGCCTCGATAGCAGCAGTTGCAGTCTTAGAGAATGCATGAGCTTCTACTTCCAGCTTGTTAGTCAGAGTTCCGTTACCCAATACTTTTACTAACTGATTTGAAGAAATAAATCCTGCTTCAATAAAGTCGTTTACACCAACTTTTGCCAAGTTTTTAGCTTCAGCAAGCTTCTGGATAGTATCCAAGTTGATAGCTTTATATTCAACACGATTGATATTCTTGAAACCAAATTTAGGTACTCGACGTTGAAGAGGCATCTGACCACCTTCAAAACCGATTTTCTTAGAGTATCCAGATCTTGATTTAGCTCCTTTATGACCTCTTGTAGAAGTACCACCTAAGCCAGAACCAGCACCACGTCCAATTCTTTTTCTTGTCTTAGTAGATCCCTCAGCAGGTTTTAAATTACTTAAGTTCATATTGTAATTTCGTTTTATTATTCAACAAATAATTACTTAACAATGGCAACCAAGTGTTTTACTTTATCTACCATTCCAAGAATTGAAGGAGTGCTTTCGTGTTCAACCACACGGTTCAGTTTACGAAGTCCCAGTGCGTCAAGAGTTCTTTTCTGATCAGCTGGAGCACCAATTCTACTTTTAACTTGTTTAATCTTTATAGTTGACATATCTCCTCCTTATCCTCTAAATACTTTTTCAACACTAATACCTCTGTTCTGAGCAACCATTCTTGCATCACGCATTTCACTCAAAGCTTCGATTGTAGCTTTAACAAGGTTGTGCGGATTCGAAGAACCTTTAGATTTAGCCAAAACGTCAGTAACACCAACACTTTCCAATACAGCACGCATAGCACCACCAGCTACAACACCAGTTCCGTGAGATGCAGGTTTGATGAATACTTCAGCACCACCAAATCTAGCTGATTGTTCATGGGGAACAGTACCTTTTAAAATAGGTACTCTCACCAAGTTCTTTTTAGCTGACTCAACACCTTTTGCGATAGCAGCTGTTACTTCACCTGCTTTACCAAGTCCCCAACCAATGATACCTTCTTCGTTACCTACAACAACGATTGCAGAGAAACTAAAAGTTCTACCACCTTTGGTAACTTTAGTAACACGATTAATAGCAACCAATCTATCTTTCAGTTCTATATCGTTAGTAATCTTAACTCTATTATTAACTCCTGCCATAATGATTAAAATTTAAGTCCACCGTTACGAGCAGCATCAGCTACTTCTTTTACTCTCCCATGATACAAGTAACCATTACGGTCGAAAACAACAGTAGTTATACCTGCTTCCTGAGCCTTTTTAGCAATCATTTCACCAACTTTAGCAGCTTGTTCCTTTTTAGTAACTTTCTCAGTCAAACCTAAAGAAGAAGCAGCAGCCAGTGTCTTACCAGAAAGATCATCGATAATCTGGACATAAATTTGCTTGTTACTTCTAAATACACTCATACGCGGACGTTCAGTAGTACCTGAAATCTTGTTGCGTACTCTATATTTGATTTTAACTCGTCTTTCTATTTTTGTTGTCATAATAATCTAATTTTATATGAATTACTTAGCGCCGGCTGATTTACCAGACTTTCTACGAATTACTTCGCCAACAAACTTAATACCTTTACCCTTGTATGGTTCAGGCTTACGGAAAGAACGTATTTTAGAGCAAACTTGACCAAGCAATTGTTTGTCACACGATTCCAATATAATAAGAGGATTCTTATTTCTTTCAGACTTCGTTTCAACTTTTACCTCAGCAGGTAATTGAATGAAAATATTGTGTGTATAACCTAAAGCCAGCTCAATGATGTTACCTTGGTTTGAAGCACGATAACCTACACCTACAAGTTCCAGTTCTTTCTTGTAACCTTCAGATACGCCCACAACCATATTGTGAACCAATGAACGATACAAACCATGGAAAGCATGTTTCTGCTTCGGGTTATCAAGCATTTCTTTATCGTTTTCTGTTAAAGTTACGTGTCCGTCTTCAATAGTAACATTGATAGCAGGATTCACATATTGGCTCATTTCGCCTTTGGGTCCCTTTACGGTAACCACATTATCCTTCAGAGTGATTGTCACTCCAGCAGGGATACTAATGGGTAATTTTCCTATTCTTGACATTCTAATTCCTCCTAATTAATATACATAACACAAGACTTCACCACCGATTTTCAGTTCTGCAGCCTCTTTGTTAGTCATTACACCTTTGGAAGTAGATATTATAGCAATACCCAGCCCATTAATAACACGCGGCATATCTTTGTAACCAGTATACTTACGCATACCCGGAGAAGATATTCTTTCTAACTTTTTGATTGCGTTAACTTTGTTAACAGAATCATACTTCAAGGCAACCTTAATAGTTCCTTGAGGACCATCTTCTACAAACTTATAATTAAGGATGTAGCCTTTTTCAAAAAGAATCTTAGTGATTTCTTTTTTCAAATTCGAAGCGGGAACTTCAACAACTCTGTGCTTTGCACCAATCGCGTTCCGCAACCTCGTTAAATAATCTGCTATTGGATCAGTCATATAAAAATAAATTAAATTAATCAGGACTACCCTGACAATATTTAAACAATAATTACCAGCTTGCTTTTTTTACGCCTGGGATCAGTCCATTAGATGCCATCTCACGGAATTGAATTCTCGAAATTCCGAATTGACGAATATAACCTTTAGGACGACCAGTCAGTTTGCAACGGTTGTGCATACGAATCGGATTAGAATTCTTAGGCAACTCTTGCAACTTCTGTGCAGCTTCGAAAGCATCAGCAGGATCACCTGTTCTTACGATTTGCTTCAAAGCAGCTCTTTTCTCGGCGTATTTGGCTACTAATTTAGCACGCTTTACTTCACGTGCTTTCATTGATTCCTTTGCCATATCTATTAGTCTTTTTTAGCGTTTTTAAAAGGTAAACCGAATTCCTTCAGCAAAGCATAACCTTCTTCATCTGTTTCAGCAGAGGTTACAAAGGTAATATTCATTCCGAGAATTCTTGTAATACTATCGATATTTATTTCAGGGAAAATGATTTGTTCCTGAATACCAAGGGTATAATTACCTTTACCATCAAACTTACTTTCGATACCTTTGAAGTCACGAATACGAGGAAGAGCTACACGAACCAATTTTTCAAGGAATTCGTACATTCTTTCACGACGTAAAGTTACCATAACACCAATCGGCATCTTTTTACGTAACTTAAAGTTTGCGATATCTTTACGAGAAATGGTAGCTACAGCTTTTTGACCTGTAATAGCTGTCATTTCATTGATTGCTACTTCGATAATCTTCTTATCAGCAACAGCCATACCTAATCCCTGATTGATTACAATCTTCTTAAGTACGGGTATCTGCATTGTAGAAGAATACTGGAACTGTGATTTCAATGCAGGCGCTATACGCTCTGCATATTCTTTCTTAAGACTAGCAGTATTACTCATTACTTAATCTCCTCTCCTGATTTTTTAGAATAACGCACTAAAGTTCCTTCTGAACTCTTTTTTCTCCCAATACGCGTTGCTTTACCAGTTTTTGGATCAACCGGGTTCAAGTTTGAAATGTGGATAGAAGCCTCTTGCTTCACAATACCACCCTGCGGATTCTTTGCATTCGGCTTTGTGCTTTTAGATACCATATTGATACCTTCAACAAATGCACGTCCTTCTTTAACAAGAACCTTCAATACACGACCAGTTTTGCCCTTATCTTCACCAGCATTTACGTAAACTGTGTCGCCTTTTTTAATATGTAATTTACTCATTACTTAAATCTTTTACAAATTAAAGTACCTCAGGCGCAAGTGACACAACCTTCATGTTTGTAGCACGAAGCTCTCTTGCTACAGGACCGAAAATACGACTACCTCTAATTTCACCTGCATTATTCAACAACACGCAAGCATTATCATCAAAACGTATATAAGAACCATCAGGACGACGGATTTCTTTCTTTGTACGTACAATCAAAGCCTTTGATACTGCACCTTTTTTAACATCACTAGAAGGGATAACGCTCTTCACTGAAACAACAATGACATCCCCCACTGAAGCATAACGACGACCTGTACCACCTAAAACGCGGATACACAACGCCTCTTTCGCTCCACTGTTATCACATACTGTAAGTCTGGATTCTACTTGTATCATAATTACTTAGCTCTTTCAATTATTTCTACTAATCTCCATCTTTTAGTCTTGCTCAAAGGACGAGTTTCCATGATGCTTACAGTATCACCGATATTGCATTCATTCTTTTCATCGTGAGCATGGTACTTCTTCGTTTTGCTAACGAACTTACCATATATAGGGTGTTTTTCCTTAAATTTGGCAGCAACAGTGATGGTCTTATCCATCTTATTGCTCAACACAACCCCTGTTCTTTCTTTTCTTAAATTTCTTGCTTCCATCAAGCTGATCATTTATTGTTAAGTTCTCTTTCGCGCAATTCTGTTTTCATACGCGCAATAGTCCTGCGTAATTGTTTGATTTGAGCAGGATTTTCCAAAGGAGAAATAGAATGATTGATAACCATTTGGTTATAATTAGCTGTTTCCGCCTCTACTCTTTCTACTAAGTCACTAGTAGTCATTTCTTTAATTTCTGCAATTTTCATAACACTTACGCATTTTGATTTTGAATATCATAATCACGTCTTACGACAAACTTCGTTGTAATAGGAAGCTTTTGAGCAGCTAAGCGCAATGCTTCTTTCGCGATTTCGTAAGATACTCCTTCAGCTTCAATAATGATTCTACCTGGAGTTACAGGAGCCACAAATCCCTCTGGAGCACCTTTACCTTTACCCATACGTACATCGGCAGGTTTTCTAGTGATCGGTTTATCCGGGAATATACGGATCCAGATCTGTCCTTGACGTTGCATATATCTTGTTACTGCAATACGAGCAGCTTCGATCTGACGGCCTGTAATCCACTTAGTCTCCAAAGCCTTTATGCCAAAAGAACCAAAGGCCAGCTGGTTACCTCTCTGGGCATTACCTTTCTGACGTCCTTTTTGTTGTCTTCTGAATTTTGTCTTTTTCGGTTGTAACATAGTTTCCTAAAATTCAAATTCGTTTAGCGATTATTTTTCTTTCTTTTGAAGTTCTTTCCGCCGTTGTTTCCACTGTTGTTTCCACGACCACTTTCTTTGCTTTGTGTAAAGTTCGGAGCCAATTCTTTCTTACCAAACACTTCATCTCTACAAATCCAAACTTTGATACCAAGAAGACCTACCTTAGTCAATGCTTCTGCATGACAGTAGTCGATATCAGCTCTGAAAGTGTGTAACGGAGTTCTTCCTTCTTTATACATTTCAGAACGAGCCATTTCAGCTCCATTCAAACGTCCTGAAATCTGAATTTTGATACCTTCAGCACCCATACGCATTGTGTTTGCGATAGCCATCTTGATGGCACGGCGATAGGCAATTTTACCTTCAACCTGGCGAGCGATGTTATTAGCAACAATCACAGCATCCAGTTCCGGTCTCTTCACTTCAAAGATATTGATTTGAATATCTTTGTCGGTAACCTTCTTCAACTCCTCTTTTAACTTATCAACTTCTTGGCCACCTTTACCGATAATAATACCCGGGCGAGCAGTGCAAACAGTAATAGTAACGAGCTTCAGCGTACGTTCAATTACGATTCTTGATACACTTGCCTTTGCAAGTCTCGCATTAAGATATTTACGGATTTTGCTATCTTCCAGCAAAGAATCACCGTAATCATTTCCACCATACCAGTTAGAATCCCATCCTCTGATAATTCCTAAACGGTTGCTTATTGGATTAACTTTCTGTCCCATCTACCTTAATTTTGATCTTCGTTATTACTTTTAGCACCAACGAACAATGTTACGTGATTTGAACGTTTGCGAATTCTATAACCTCTACCCTGTGGTGCCGGTCTCATTCTTTTGAGTGTAGCTCCACCATCAACAAAAATCTGTGTTACGAACAACTCACCGCTTTCTGCTTTACGTTCGTTTTTCTGTTCCCAGTTAGCAATTGCAGAGCGAAGCAATTTTTCCACTCTTGCAGCAGCTTCTTTTGAAGAAAATTTCAAAACACCAAGTGCTCTGTTCACTTCCATACCACGGATCATGTCTGCAACCAGACGCATCTTACGTGGAGAAGTAGGAACATTTTGCAATTTTGCAAAATACATGGTCTTAAGGGCTTCTTTTCTTTTTTCAGCCGATATTTTTTTTCTTGCTCCCATTATTATTTATTACTTTATTATTTCAAATAAATCCTGTTATTTTTTCTTGTTACCAGCGTGTCCTCTGAATGTACGAGTTGGAGCAAATTCGCCCAACTTGTGTCCTACCATATTCTCGGTAACATAAACAGGAATAAATTTATTTCCATTGTGAACTGCAACTGTATGACCTACAAAATCAGGCGAAATCATTGAAGCTCTGGCCCAAGTCTTTACTACGACTTTCTTACCCGATTCATTCATGGCAAGAATTCTCTTTTCAAGCTTTACGTTAATATATGGACCTTTTTTTAATGAACGACTCATAGTTTACTCAATTAATCAGATTACTTTTTTCTTCTCTCAATAATGTACTTAGACGATTGTTTCTTAGGAGCTCTAGTCTTAAGTCCCTTAGCGTACAATCCCTTACGTGATCTTGGGTGACCTCCAGAAGCACGTCCTTCACCACCACCCATCGGGTGATCAACCGGGTTCATTACAACACCACGGTTACGAGGACGACGTCCTTGCCAACGAGAACGTCCAGCCTTACCTGAACTTTCCAATCCATGATCAGAGTTACCTACACTACCGATAGTAGCTTTACAAGTGCTAAGAATCTGTCTAACTTCACCTGAAGGCAACTTAATTACACAATACTTACCCTCACGAGAAGTCAACTGAGCAAAGTTACCAGCTGAACGAACCAGAGCAGCGCCCTGTCCCGGACGTAATTCGATATTGTGAATTACAGTACCCACCGGAATGTTCTGAAGAGGAAGAGCATTACCAATCTCCGGCACTGCTGTTTCACCTGACATCAGAGTCGCACCAACTTGCAATCCATTGGGAGCAATAATATATCTTTTTTCTCCATCAGCGTAAAATAACAAAGCGATACGAGCCGAACGATTCGGGTCGTATTCAATTGTTTTAACTACTGCTGGAACACCGTCCTTATTTCTCTTGAAATCAACAATTCTAATCACCTTTCTATGACCGCCACCAATGTAACGCATAGTCATCTTACCTTCGTTGTTACGACCACCAGATGATTTCTTACCATATACAAGAGACTTTTCTGGTACTGATGCAGTAATTTCTTCGAAAGTACCAATAATTTTATGTCTTTGCCCCGGTGTTGTGGGCTTAAATTTACGTACTGCCATTTTTATTAAATATTGCTATAAAAATCAATAGTATCTCCTTCTTTCAATGTCACGATTGCTTTTTTATAAGCGTTCGTACGACCATTGATGATACCTGCCTTAGTATAACGGCTCTTATTCTTGCCAGCATACTTCACAGTATTCACATCAACTACAGTAACATTATAAAGAGCTTCAATTTCCTTCTTAATTTCCAGTTTGTTAGCTTCAGGACGTACAACAAAGCCGAAACGATTCAGCTTATCTGTGATTGCAGTCATTTTCTCTGTTACCAACGGTTTAATAATAATTCCCATTATTTAAGCCTCCTTTTTAAATTAAGATATTGTCAATAGCCTTCAGAGAGTTTTCTGTAAGCACAACAACCCCAGCATTCAATACTCTGTAAGTATTTAATCCTGAGATAGTCTGTACATTAGCACCCTCGATGTTACGAGCTGACAAATATACGTTTTTATTTGCTTCCGGTAAAATTACAAGTAGCTTTTTATCGGAAACTTTAAGATTTTTTGTCATTGCAACGAAATCTTTTGTCTTAGGAGCTTCAAATGTGAAATCCTCAACGACAATGATTGCATCGTTTTGAGCTTTATAAGACAAAGCTGACTTACGAGCCAATGTCTTAACTTTTTTATTCAATTTGAAGAAGTAGTCTCTTGGTTTCGGACCGAAAACGCGAGCACCACCTACAAGTACAGGTGAGTTCATATCACCACGACGTGCCCCACCGCCACCTTTCTGACGACCGATCTTACGAGTTGAACCACTGATTTCACTTCTTTCTTTTGACTTATGAGTACCCTGACGCTGATTAGCCATAAATTGCTTTACGTCCAAATAGATAGCGTGGTCGTTGGGCTCAATTCCGAAGATAGATTCGTTTAACGTAACCTTTCTCCCAGTGTCTTCACCTTTAATGTTATATACGTTAACTTCCATTATTTCTCAATTAAAACGATTGAACCTTTGCAACCCGGGATAGAACCTTTAATCAAAAGAAGGTTATGATCCGCGATTACTTTTAATACCTGCAAGTTTTGAACAGTAACTCTGTCACCACCAAGTTGTCCACCCATGCGCATTCCTTTGAATACTTTTGCAGGGTAAGAACAAGCACCAATAGAACCCGGTTTACGAGCGCGGTTATGTTGACCGTGAGTAGACTGACCCACACCACCAAAACCATGTCTTTTTACTACACCTTGAAAACCCTTACCCTTAGAAGTACCAACAACGTCAACAAAGTTAGCATCGTTAAACATTTCTACAGTAACGGTATCACCCAGATTCAATTCTGTTTCAAATTCTTTGAACTCAGCCAAGTGTCTCTTCGGTGTTACTCCTGCTTTTTTAAAATGTCCCATCAACGGCTTAGTTGTATGTTTTTCCTTTTTGTCCTGGAAACCCAACTGAACAGCTGCATAGCCATCTTTTTCTACAGTTTTAACTTGAGTAACAACACAAGGACCTGCTTCGATAACAGTGCATGGTACATTTTTACCATCGGCACTGAAAACGGATGTCATTCCGATTTTTTTCCCTAATAATCCTGGCATTTCACTAATTTTTAATTATCAAACTTTAATTTCTACTTCCACACCACTTGGCAATTCCAACTTCATCAAAGCATCTACTGTTTTAGCTGTTGAGCTATAGATGTCGATCAATCTCTTATAAGAAGAGAGTTCAAATTGCTCACGAGACTTTTTGTTTACGAAAGTCGAACGGTTCACAGTAAAGATACGCTTGTGCGTAGGCAGAGGTATTGGACCGCTAACGATAGCACCTGTAGCTTTTACAGTTCTTACAATTTTCTCAGCTGATTTATCAACCAAGTTGTGGTCGTAAGATTTCAATTTAATTCTAATTTTCTGACTCATTATTTTTTTTAATTAATACATTTATAATAAGATAAAGCGGCAGGCTAAGAGTCATTCGCTAGCCTGCTGCTTTAGATATTTTAGAGTAAATCAGCACGTCCTTTTACTTCTTCCAATACAGCCTTAGCAATAGAAGAAGAAAGCTGAGCATGGTGAGAGTATGTCATTGATGAAGTTGCACGACCAGAAGTAATAGTACGTAAAGCTGTTACGTAGCCAAACATTTCTGCCAGCGGAACCATTGCTTTTACAATACGAGCACCAGAACGACTGGATTCCATACCTTCAACTTGTCCACGACGTTTGTTCAAGTCACCAATAACATCACCCATATTTTCTTCCGGAGTTACAACTTCCAGCTTCATGATAGGCTCCATCAAAACAGGCCCCGCTTTAGCACATGCATTTTTATAAGCCTGCATTGCACAGATTTCAAATGACAACTGGTCAGAGTCAACCGGATGGAACGAACCATCAACCAAAGTCACTTTCAGTGAATCCAGCGGATAGCCTGCCAAGACTCCATTCTTCATAGCGTTTGTAAAGCCTTTCTGAACTGCTGGAATAAATTCCTTAGGAATATTACCACCCTTCACTTCATCTATAAACTGCAAACCTCCTTCTTTGAAGTCTTCGTCAACTGGACCAATCTTAACAATGATATCAGCAAACTTACCACGACCACCAGACTGTTTTTTATACACTTCACGAAGATCAACAGTCTTAGTAATAGCTTCCTTATAATTAACCTGAGGTTTACCTTGATTACATTCTACTTTAAACTCACGTTTCAGACGGTCGATAATAATATCCAAGTGCAACTCACCCATACCGGAAATCACAGTCTGACCTGTTTGTTCATCAGTTTTCACTGTAAACGTCGGATCTTCTTCAGCCAATTTAGCCAAACCGTTAGACAGTTTATCCATATCCTTCTGAGTCTTAGGTTCTACTGCGATACCAATAACTGGTTCCGGGAAGTCCATAGATTCAAGTACGATCGGAGCGTTTTCGTCACACAAAGTATCACCAGTGTGAATATCTTTAAAACCTACACCTGCACCAATATCACCAGCACTAATTACTTCAACCGGATTTTGTTTATTAGAGTGCATTTGGAATAGACGAGAAACACGTTCTTTCTTACCAGAGCGAGAGTTGTAGATATAAGATCCAGCCTCAATCTTACCTGAATAAACACGGAAGAAAGTCAAACGACCTACATACGGGTCAGTTGCGATCTTAAACGCTAAAGCTGAAGTTTTTTCATCATCACTCGGCTTACGATCTTCTTCAGCACCTGTATTAGGATTTGTACCTACCACATTCTCTGTATCAAGCGGAGAAGGCAGGAAAGCACAAACATAATCAAGCAATGTCTGAACGCCTTTGTTCTTGAAAGAAGATCCACAAAGCATAGGAACTACAGCCATCTGAACTGTTGCATTACGAAGAGCTCTCAATACTTCTTCTTCAGTAATAGTAGAAGGATCATCGAAATATTTCTCCATCAAAGCATCATCAAATTCAGCAACTTTCTCAAGCATCTTATCTCTCCACTCATTGGCTTCGTCAATAAGATTAGCAGGGATTTCCTCTATTGTATAATCAGCTCCCATTGTTTCATCATGCCAATAGATAGCTTTCATTTTGATAAGGTCAACAAGACCTTTGAAGGACTCTTCAGCACCAATAGGAACAACAATAGGACATGGATTAGCTCCAAGTACATCCTTCATCTGGCGAACTACTTCAAAGAAGTCAGCACCAGAACGGTCCATCTTATTAACATAAGCAATACGAGGAACGTTATATTTATCAGCCTGACGCCATACTGTTTCAGATTGAGGTTCAACACCACCAACAGCACAGTAAGCAGCAACAGCTCCATCAAGGATACGCAATGAACGTTCTACCTCTGCGGTAAAGTCAACGTGTCCCGGAGTATCAATCAAGTTAATTTTATAGGTATTACCAGCATATTTCCACCGTGTTGTTGTAGCAGCAGATGTAATAGTGATACCACGTTCTTGTTCCTGCTCCATCCAGTCCATAGTAGCAGCACCATCATGAACTTCACCAATTTTGTGAGTCAATCCAGTGTAGAACAGGATACGTTCAGAAGTAGTTGTTTTTCCGGCATCAATGTGAGCCATGATACCGATATTACGAGTTAAATGTAAATCATGTTTAGCCATCTTCTAATTCCTTTACTTTAAGTTTATATTAGGGTTCTTACAGTATTAGAATCTAAAATGAGCAAATGCACGGTTAGCTTCTGCCATTCTGTGCATATCTTCTTTACGCTTGTATGCACCGCCTTGTTCATTGAAGGCATCCATAATTTCAGCAGCCAACTTGTCAGCCATTGATTTACCACCTCTTTTGCGAGCAAACAGAATCAAATTCTTCATAGAGATTGATTCTTTACGATCCGGACGGATTTCAGTAGGAACTTGGAAAGTAGCACCACCTACACGGCGAGACTTTACTTCCACTTGCGGAGTTACATTATCCAAAGCCTTTTTCCAGATTTCGAGAGCTGATTTTTCTTCGTTAGGAAGTTTTGCTTTCACTGTTTCCAAAGCGGCATAAAAGATTTCATAAGATGTATTTTTCTTTCCATCATACATCAAGTGGTTCACGAACTTGGAAACCTTTTGGTCATTAAACACGGGATCCGGAAGAATCAGGCGTTTTTTTGGTTTTGCTTTTCTCATTTGTTTGAAAAATAATGTTTTTGTTCTTGGTTGTCTACTTCTTGACTTCTTCAACTCTCCCTCTGGAGAATTTACTCAACCCTTAGCATTTCCAACAAACTAAAACGTAAGTTATTACTTTAATTTTAATTAGGTCTTAATCCTTATTTTTTCTTGCCTTTAGCAGGAGCAGCAGCTTGTCCCGGTTTCGGACGCTTAGCACCATACTTAGAACGTCTTTGAGTACGACCAGCAACACCTGCTGTATCAAGTGTACCACGTACAATGTGATAACGCACACCTGGAAGGTCTTTTACACGACCACCACGTACCAAAACGATTGAGTGTTCCTGCAAGTTGTGTCCTTCTCCCGGAATGTATGAGTTCACCTCTTTTTGGTTAGTCAAACGTACACGAGCTACTTTACGCATTGCAGAGTTCGGCTTCTTCGGAGTAGTAGTGTATACTCTCACGCAAACGCCACGTCTTTGAGGACATGAATCCAAGGCTGGAGATTTACTTTTCTCCACCAGCACTTCGCGTCCTTTTCTTACTAATTGCTGAATTGTAGGCATTTTAATTGTTTTTTGATTTATATTATTGTTATATTAATTTCGTAACTATACATTTTGGGCTGCAAAAATACGAATAATATTTGAATATTCAATGCGCTACAACTTTTTTTTCTTTTTTAATGTTTTTATATCATCCTCACGCTTCGCCTTTTACACCTGTCAAAGGAGGAATAGGAGATTCATCCGAAGTACGAATCGGGCCGAATATGCGTTCATACTTTGCTATATTATCTTCTAATGCCCGCAACAGGCGTTTTGCGTGTTCTGGAGCCACAATAATGCGAGATTGCACACCCGCCTTTGGTATGCCTGGCATTACGCGCACGAAGTCAAGGATAAATTCAGAACTCGAATGAGTAATAATAGCAAGATTTGCATAAGTTCCCTGTGCGACCTCTTCTCTCAATTCAATCTGTAACTGTCCGTTGTTATTTTGTTCTTCCATATTTAATATGATTAAAAAGTTATCCTGCAAAATAACACATTTTTCCTGAAACTAACGGTAATGCACGCGAGTAAAAAAGAAATAAAAAAAGGAGCAATTGCCCAATCAAGCAACTGCTCCTTTTCATATAGTCAATTGAATTGTATTTATTCTACTTCATTGTAGTCAAGTACTGTTTTCTTGTTAGCCAAGATACGGTCATACTCTTCTTTTGATCCAACGATAAGCTTCTCAAACTCACGCTGTCCGGTACCGGCAGGAATCAAGTGACCACAGATCACATTTTCCTTCATACCTTCAAGTTTATCGACCTTACCATTGATAGCAGCTTCATTCAAGACTTTCGTTGTTTCCTGGAAGGAAGCAGCCGACATAAAGCTTGATGTTTGCAAAGCGGCACGCGTGATACCTTGAAGAATTTGAGTAGAGGTAGCAGCAACAGCGTCACGAACCTCAACCGGTTTCAAGTCACGACGTTTCAACATACTATTCTCATCACGCAACTTGCGGGCAGTTACAATCTGACCAGCTTGCATATTTTGAGAATCACCAGCATCTACTACGACTTTCTTACCCCAAATACGATCATTTTCTTCCATAAATTCCAGTTTGTCTACAACTTGTTGTTCAAGGAAGCGAGTATCTCCCGGTTCATCAATCTGTACTTTGCGCATCATCTGGCGAACGATAATCTCGAAATGTTTATCATTGATCTTCACACCCTGCAAGCGGTATACATCCTGAACCTCATTCACGATATATTCCTGTACAGCTGTAGGACCTTTAATTGCCAAGATATCTGCCGGAGTAGTAGCACCATCAGACAACGGAGTACCAGCACGTACATAGTCATTCTCCTGTACCAGAATCTGCTTAGACAGTGCAACCAGATATTTCTTAACCTCGCCTGTCTTGGAAGTTACGATGATTTCACGGTTACCACGTTTGATCTTACCCATCGTCACCTCACCGTCGATTTCAGAAACAACAGCTGGATTTGACGGGTTACGAGCTTCAAACAATTCAGTAACACGAGGAAGACCACCCGTGATATCACCCGCCTTACCTACGGCACGCGGAATCTTCACGATTACTTCACCAGCTTTTACCTTCTGACCGTTCTCGATGATAACGTGACCACCTACCGGCAAGTTATAAGTACGGATCAAATCACCGTCCTCTGTCAAGATATGAGCTGTAGGAACTTTAGTTTTATCTTTGGATTCAATAATAATAATTTCACGAAGACCTGTTGCTTCATCCGATTCAACCTTATAAGTAACGTTTTCAATCACGCCCTCAAATTCGATCTTACCGGTTGCTTCTGTAATAATAACAGCATTGAACGGATCCCATTTAGCAATCAGTTTGCCTTTCTCCACCAAGTCACCGTCGCCCACATACAGTGTTGAACCATAGGGTACGTTATGAGTAGAAAGAATAATACCGGTATTTACATCCACAAAACGTACTTCAGCCAAACGACCTACTACCACTTTTGCAGATTCACCCATCTCATCAACGATATCTACTGTACGCAACTCTTCAAATTCAAGACGTGCATTATTTTTAGCAACGATACTTGCGTTAGCTGCAATATTTGCAGCAGTACCACCGGCGTGGAATGTACGCAATGTCAACTGTGTACCTGGCTCACCAATAGACTGAGCAGCGATAACACCAACAGCTTCTCCCTTCTGAACCATGCGGCTTGTTGCCAAGTTACGTCCGTAACATTTAGCACAAACACCCTTCTTAGCTTCACAAGTCAATACTGAACGGATTTCAACACTCTCAATCGGAGACTCCTGAATCTTCTTGGCAATTTCTTCCGTAATTTCTTCACCACCAGCCACAAGCAATTCGCCTGTAGTAGGATGAATAATATCATGTACGGAAACACGACCCAAGATACGTTCGTACAGAGTAGCAATAACCTCATCGTTATTCTTAAGGTCTGTACAAACCAATCCGCGGAGTGTACCGCAATCTTCTTCTGTAATAATCACATCGTGTGATACGTCCACCAAACGACGAGTCAAATAACCAGCATCAGCAGTCTTCAAAGCGGTATCCGCCAAACCCTTACGAGCACCGTGGGTAGAGATAAAGTACTCCAACACCGAAAGTCCTTCTTTAAAGTTCGACAAAATCGGGTTTTCGATAATCTGACCACCTTCAGCACCTGCTTTCTGCGGTTTTGCCATCAAACCACGCATACCTGACAACTGACGAATCTGCTCTTTAGAACCACGGGCACCAGAGTCAAGCATCATATATACAGAGTTGAAGCCCTGATCATCTGAAGAAATTGTCTTCATCAAGATATTAGACAACTCGGAGTTTACATGCGTCCAGATATCGATCACCTGATTGTAACGTTCATTGTTAGTAATGAAACCCATGTTATAGTTGTTTACGACTTGTTCTACTTCATCGTAACCTTTCTGCACCAGAGCTTCTTTTTCTTCCGGTATGATGATATCACCCAAATTGAATGACAAACCACCCTTAAACGCCATCTGATAACCTAAGTTCTTGATTCCATCCAGGAAGTCGGCAGCTTTAGCCACACCACACACCTTAATTACATCACTAATAATATCACGAAGTGATTTCTTAGAGATAATTGTATTGATATAACCAGCTTCAGGCGGAACAATTTCATTCACAATCACACGTCCTACTGAAGTTTCGCGCATTACGTCTACAATGTTGCCATTTTCATCAAGATCTTTCACGATAACCTTCACCGGAGCATGAATATCTACCTTACCTTCATTGTAAGCGATCAAAGCTTCTTCCGGTCCGTAGAATGTCAAACCTTCACCTTTTGCACCAGCACGCAACTTAGTAATGTAGTACAAACCAAGGACCATATCCTGTGCAGGCACAGTAATAGGCGCACCGTTTGCCGGATTCAATATATTATGTGATTGAAGCATCAACATTTGTGCTTCAAGAATTGCTTCATTACTCAAAGGCAAGTGAACAGCCATCTGGTCACCATCAAAGTCAGCGTTGAATGCCGTACATGCCAACGGGTGCAACTGAATAGCTTTTCCTTCAATCATTTTAGGTTGGAAAGCTTGAATACCCAAACGGTGCAATGTCGGAGCACGGTTCAACAGTACCGGATGTCCTTTCATTACATGTTCCAAGATATCCCAAATAACCGGTTCTTTGCGGTCTACAATTTTCTTTGCAGACTTAACAGTCTTAACGATACCACGTTCGATGAGCTTGCGAATAATAAACGGCTTATATAATTCGGCTGCCATTAATTTAGGAATACCACATTCACCCATCTTTAATTCCGGACCAACGACGATTACGGAACGGGCAGAGTAGTCAACACGTTTACCCAGCAAGTTCTGACGGAAACGTCCCTGTTTACCTTTCAAACTGTCAGACAATGACTTCAACGGACGGTTGGCGTCTGTCTTCACAGCACTTGACTTACGTGAGTTATCAAACAAAGAATCGACTGATTCCTGAAGCATACGTTTTTCATTACGCAAAATTACTTCCGGAGCCTTAATTTCAATCAGTCGTTTCAAACGGTTATTACGAATAATCACACGACGATAAAGGTCGTTCAAGTCAGACGTAGCAAAACGGCCACCATCCAACGGAACCAACGGACGAAGTTCGGGCGGAATAACCGGCACGATACGTACGATCATCCATTCCGGTTTGTTACGTCCACGTGATGCGCGGAATGATTCTACTACCTGAAGACGTTTCAAAGCTTCATTCTTACGTTGCTGAGACGCATCGTTACCGGCACGGTGACGCAATTCGTAAGACAAAGCATCCAAATCCAAACGAGCCAGCAAATCATAGATAGCTTCAGCACCCATCTTTGCAACAAACTTGTTCGGATCATTATCTTCTAGATACTGATTATCTTTCGGAAGTGTATCCAGAATATCCAGATATTCTTCTTCAGAAAGCAAATCATATTCAGCCACGCCATCTTCAGCTTTCACACCTGGCTGAATTACAACATAACGTTCGTAGTATATAATCGAATCCAGTTTCTTTGTCGGCAATCCGAGCAAATAACCGATTTTATTAGGAAGCGAACGGAAATACCAGATGTGAGCCACCGGCACAACCAGCTGGATATGTCCCATACGTTCACGGCGTACTTTCTTTTCAGTAACTTCCACACCACAACGGTCGCAGACGATACCTTTATAGCGGATACGCTTGTATTTACCGCAATGACATTCATAATCCTTGATAGGACCAAAAATGCGCTCGCAGAACAAACCGTCACGTTCGGGTTTGTACGTACGGTAATTAATGGTTTCAGGCTTCAAAACTTCACCACTCGAATTCTCAAGGATTTCTTCCGGAGAAGCCAGACCAATTGAGATCTTCGAGAAATTACTTTTCGTCTTATTTTCTTTTCTAAAAGCCATACTCTATATAATTGAGATTTGATAATTGAATCATTGGAAATTGAAAAAAGTGCGGATGCCAACAGACCTTCATCGGTACATTGACATCTCACATTCTTTCATTATTTTATTCTAGGTTGATACTCAAACCTAAACCTCTCAACTCGTGTAACAATACGTTCAAGGATTCCGGAATACCTGGTTGTGGCATCGGTTCACCTTTCACAATTGCTTCATAAGCCTTCGAACGTCCTACTACGTCATCGGATTTGATAGTCAGGATTTCCTGCAGGATATGAGCTGCTCCAAAACCTTCGAGTGCCCAAACCTCCATTTCTCCGAAACGCTGACCACCGAACTGAGCTTTACCACCAAGAGGTTGCTGAGTAATCAATGAGTACGGACCGATAGAACGAGCATGCATCTTGTCTTCAACCATGTGGCCTAACTTCAACATATAAGTTACCCCCACAGTAGCTGCCTGGTCAAATTGTTCACCTGTACCACCATCGCAAAGATAAGTTTTACAGTAACGAGGCAATCCTGCCTTGTCTGTCCAGTGATCCAGATCTTCCATGGTAGCACCGTCGAAAATAGGAGTCGCAAATTTCACACCCAAAGTCTTTCCGGCACGTCCAAGTACAGCTTCAAAAATCTGACCAATGTTCATACGAGAAGGCACACCCAACGGATTCAATACGATGTCAACCGGAGTACCATCGGCCAAGAATGGCATATCCTCCTGACGAACAACACGGGATACAATACCCTTGTTACCGTGACGACCGGCCATCTTATCACCCACACCAATCTTACGTTTCTTAGCAATATATACTTTTGCCATCTGGATAATACCAGCAGGAAGTTCATCACCAATCGTAATAGCAAACTTCTTACGTTTCAATTCAGCATCCAGCTCTTTGTATTTCTTAATGAAATTCATCACCAGATCACGAATCATACCATTAATATGATCGTCACTCGTCCAGTTACTCAACTGAATAGAAGTAAAGTCTAGTGAATCAAAATCAGAAGCACTGAACTTAGAACCTTTCGCAATAACTTCTGCACCCAAATAGTCTTTCACACCTTGAGAAACCTTACCTTCAGTCAAAGTCATCAGTTTCTTAACCAAGATACGTTTCAAGTCAGCTACCTTAGATTCAAATTCGTCATCAATCTTAGGCAACAATGCTTTATCAGCCAGTTTAGAGCTACGATTCTTAATCACACGTGAGAAAAGTTTCTTATCAATCACAACACCTTTCAAAGAAGGAGAAGCTTTCAAAGAAGCATCTTTCACGTCACCTGCCTTATCACCGAAGATAGCACGAAGCAATTTTTCTTCCGGAGAAGGATCAGATTCACCCTTTGGCGTAATCTTACCAATCATGATATCACCCGGTTCGATACGAGCACCGATTCTTACGATACCGTTTTCATCCAAGTCTTTGGTAGCTTCTTCACTTACATTCGGGATATCAGAAGTCAACTCTTCCATACCACGCTTTGTTTCACGAACTTCCAGAGAATATTCCTCTACGTGAACCGAAGTCAACAAGTCTTCACGTACCACACGTTCGTTCAATACGATGGCATCCTCATAGTTGTAACCCTTCCAAGGCATGTAAGCCACCAACAGGTTCTTACCCAATGCCAATTCACCTTTTTCGGTAGAATAACCTTCAGTCAAGATATCACCTTTCTTCACGCGCTGACCCTTATCGCAAATCGGACGCAAGTCAATTGTCATGTTCTGGTTGGTCTTACGGAACTTAGGTATTCTATATTCCTTCAAAGCAGGTTCGAAACTTACAAATTCTTCGTCTTCCGTACGGTCATACAAAATACGGATAGTAGTAGCATCCACATAATCAACTACACCGTCACCTTCTGCAGTAATTTGCGTACGAGAGTCTCTTACCAACTGACGTTCGATACCTGTACCAACAATCGGTGCTTCACTTCTCAACAAAGGAACTGCCTGGCGCATCATATTCGATCCCATCAATGCACGGTTAGCATCATCATGTTCCAAGAATGGAATCAAAGAAGCTGCAATAGATGCAATTTGCTGAGGAGCAACATCCATCAAATCAACTTCAGATGGTTCTACAACCGGAAAATCTGCATCCTGACGAGACTTGACTCTGTTAAGAACAAAGGTACCATCGTCATTCAACGGAGCATTTCCCTGCGCAATAATCTTTTCTTCCTCTTCTTCAGCAGTCAAATAAATCAGACCGTTATCAGAAAGATCCACTTTTCCATTTTCTACCTTACGGTAGGGAGTTTCAATGAATCCTAGTTCATTAATCTTAGCAAATACACACAATGAAGAAATCAAACCGATATTCGGACCTTCAGGAGTCTCAATCGGACAAAGACGACCATAGTGTGTGTAGTGAACGTCACGAACCTCAAATCCGGCACGTTCACGGGAAAGACCACCAGGACCAAGAGCAGACATACGACGTTTGTGCGTAATTTCAGCCAGTGGGTTTGTCTGATCCATGAACTGCGACAACGCATTCGTTCCGAAGAATGAGTTGATTACTGAAGAAATAGTCTTCGCATTAATCAAATCAATCGGAGTAAACACTTCATTGTCACGAACGTTCATACGTTCACGAATCGTACGAGACATACGAGCCAGCCCCACAGCAAACTGATTAGAAAGCTGTTCACCAACAGTACGTACACGACGGTTACTCAAGTGGTCAATATCATCTACATCCGCTTTTGAGTTAATCAACTCAATCAGATATTTGATGATTTCAATAATATCTTCCTTCGTGAGGACACGCACGTCCATATCAGTCGTCAGATTCAACTTCTTATTGATTCTGTATCGACCTACATCACCAAGGTCATATCGTTTTTCTGAGAAGAACAAGTTGTTGATAACCTCCCTTGCACTCGCGTCATCAGCCGGATCAGCATTACGCAACTGACGGTAGATATACAACACAGCTTCTTTTTCCGAGTTACTCGGGTCCTTCTGCAACGTATTATATATGATAGAGAAATCGGACTGATTCGGTTCATCCTTATGCAAAAGGATATTCTGAACTCCCGACTCCAAAATTTCATCAATATGCTCCTCTTCCAGTACGGTTTCACGGTCGATAATAACTTCGTTACGTTCAATAGAAACCACTTCACCGGTATCTTCATCAACGAAATCTTCAATCCATGTTTTCAAGACACGTGCTGCCAATTTACGGCCTAACACCTTCTTCAGATTTGTCTTGTTTACCTTCACATCCTCTGCAAGGTTGAAAATCTCAAGAATATCTTTGTCATTCTCGAAGCCAATTGCACGTAACAATGTAGTTACCGGCAATTTCTTCTTACGGTCGATGTATGCGTACATCACATTATTGATGTCAGTAGCAAACTCAATCCACGAACCTTTAAACGGAATAATACGAGCCGAATAAAGTTTCGTACCATTGGCATGTACACTCTGACCGAAGAACACACCCGGAGAACGGTGAAGCTGTGACACAACTACGCGTTCGGCACCATTAATGACGAAAGTAGCCTTATCAGTCATGTAAGGAATAGGGCCGAGGAATACGTCCTGAATCACTGTATCAAAATCCTCATGATCGGGGTCCGTACAGTAAAGCTTAAGTTTCGCTTTTAAGGGAACGCTATAAGTGAGCCCACGCTCTATACAATCATCAATAGTATAGCGCGGCGGATCAATATAATAGTCCAGAAACTCAAGAACAAAATTGTTTCTTGTATCGGCAATAGGGAAGTTTTCAGCAAATACTTTATACAATCCCTCATTCTTACGCTTTTCAGGTGGGGTATCTAATTGTAGAAAGTCTTGGAATGACTTCAATTGTACTTCCAGGAAATCCGGGTATTCTAGCGGATTCTTAGTCGAAGCAAAATTAACTCTTTGATTTACAGTATTTGAAGACATCTGTCAATGAATTTGGAGAACTTAATTTGAAATATATACACAAAAAGGTTAAGAATCCTCTTGTGAAGGATTCCTAACCGAATTACCTGATTACCAGGCCAATGTTATTTAAGTTCAACTTCAGCTCCAGCTTCTTCCAATGTTTTCTTCAATGATTCTGCTTCGTCTTTAGCCAAACCTTCTTTTACTGTGCTAGGAGCACCGTCTACCAAGTCTTTAGCTTCTTTCAAACCAAGACCACAAGCTTCCTTAACGGCCTTAACTACTTGAAGTTTAGCTGCACCAGCGCTCTTCAATACTACGTCGAAAGAAGTTTTTTCTTCTGCGGCAGCAGCACCAGCTGCAGGACCAGCAGCAACAGCTACAGCTGCAGCAGCAGGTTCAATACCGTATTCTTCTTTAAGGATAGTTGCAAGTTCATTAACTTCTTTTACTGTCAAGTTAACTAATTGTTCTGCAAAAGCTTTCAAATCTGCCATTTTTTGTATGATTTTAATTGTTTAAATACTTTGTTGATTTTTGAAAATTATTCGGGACGTTCACCAAGAGTCTTGAGAACTCCGTGAAGGGTGTTACCACCTGATTGAAGAGCAGAAATAACATTCTTGGCCGGAGATTGCAACAGGGCAACGATATCGGCGATAACTTCATTCTTACTCTTGATTGAAACGAGAGCATCCAATTGATCAGCACCAATGTAGAAGCTTTCTTCTGCATATGCAGCTTTCAGTCCGGGAATACCGTCTTTCGCTTTGTCTTTGATTAGCTTAGCAGGAACGTTTGCAGTATTGCTAAACATAACAGCAGTAGTACCTTTCAAAGAACCGTAAAGAGGTGAAAAGTCTTCTTCCAAGCTTTCAAGTGCTTTGTGAAGCAGCGTGTTTTTAACCAACATCAATTTGATGTCTGATTTAAAACAATCTCTTCTCAATGCACTGGTAGCAGCAGCGTTCATAGCTGTAACGTCTACCAAGTAGAAGTGACCATATTCCTTTACTGTAGCAGCAATTTGCTCTATAATCGTACTTTTATCTTCCTTTCTCATTATTTCTCTGTTTTATTAGATTTCATCCACTGATTTCGGGTCGATTTTAATACCCGCACTCATTGTACTAGAAAGATAAATACTCTTAATATATGTACCCTTTGCTGCGGTCGGTTTCAGTTTGTTCAGAGTAGAGATGAACTCTTTCGCATTGTCGCGAATCTGATCAGGACTGAATGATACCTTACCGATAGAAGTGTGAACGATACCGCTCTTATCAACTTTAAAGTCAATTTTACCTTGTTTTACTTCTTTTACAGCCTTAGCAACATCCATAGTTACAGTACCACTCTTAGGGTTCGGCATCAATCCACGAGGACCAAGAACACGACCGAGTGCACCAATTTTACCCATGATAGATGGCATAGTGATGATTACATCAATATCAGTCCATCCACCTTTGATCTTTTCAATATATTCGTCAAGACCAACGTAGTCAGCACCAGCTTCTTTTGCAGCAGCTTCAGCATCCGGTGTACAAAGCACCAACACACGTACTTCTTTACCAGTACCATGAGGAAGTGAAACAACACCTCTCACCATCTGGTTAGCTTTACGTGGATCAACACCTAAACGTACATCAATATCCAGTGAAGCATCAAACTTAGTAAAAGTGATTTCTTTTACCAAAGATGCAGCTTCTTTCAGTGAGTATGCTTTCCCTGCTTCAATCTTTTCTGCAGCTAACTTTTGATTTTTTGTCAGTTTACCCATTACAATTGAAGTTTATTAATTATTAACCGGGAACTCCCCTTTTACAGCGATACCCATACTTCTAGCTGTACCTGCAACCATTCTCATGGCAGCTTCCACAGTAAAACAGTTTAAGTCAACCATTTTGTCCTGAGCAATCGTACGAACCTGTTCCCAAGTAAGTTCGGCAACTTTCTTACGGTTAGGCTCAGCAGAACCACTCTTTACCTTAGCTACTTCAAGTAATTGAATAGCAACGGGAGGAGTCTTGATTACAAAATCGAAAGACTTATCTGCGTAGTAAGTAATGATAACAGGTAAAATCTTACCTGCTTTGTCTTGGGTTCTGGCATTGAATTGCTTGCAAAATTCCATGATATTGATACCCTTAGAACCCAAAGCAGGTCCAACGGGAGGTGATGGATTTGCAGCGCCTCCTTTAATCTGTAACTTGATTAGTCCAGCAACTTCTTTAGCCATTTTTTTATTGATTTATATATAAACATTAAACGAAGAACAACAACGGCGTAACAATTCCGCGTTATTCCTTTTCCACTTGCATAAAGCCCAATTCAAGCGGCGTTTTGCGCCCGAATATCTTCACCATGACCTTTAGTTTCTTTTTTTCACTATTCACTTCTTCAATGATACCACTGAATCCGCTGAAAGGTCCAAAAGTAACTTTTACAGTTTCTCCCACTACGTACGGAATATTGAGTTCTTCACCCGTTTCCTGCAGTTCGTCCACTGTACCAAGTATACGATTCACTTCTGATTGTCTGAGAGGCACCGGTTTTTCGGAGCCGCCTAAAAAGCCTATCACATTCGGAGTATTACGCAGGTGATGAGCGACCTCACCAACCAAAGCAGCCTCCACTAAAACGTAACCAGGAAGATAACTTCTTTCCTTCACAATTTTTTTACCATTGCGAACCTGGTAAACTTTTTCAGTAGGAATCAATACCTGAGACACATATTCACCAAGGTCGCTGTTTTTAAGATCAGCTTCAAGATATTCCTTCACCTTAGCTTCTTTACCGCTAATAGCACGCAGAACGTACCATTTCTTTTCAATCTCAGCCATTTTCAATTCCTATTTTTTTAATGTGGATAAACGATTTTTTCCATGAAGTTTTGGAAACAGACATCCATACCCCATACTACCAATGCAATAAGCAGGGAAGCATATAAAACAACTACTGCACTGTTAGCAAGTTCAGAATACGTAGGCCACGATACTTTATGTACAAGTTCGTCGTAAGATTCTTTAATATAAGCTATTACCTTTTTCATTTCAATAATATTAGCACGGGAGGAGAGGCTCGAACTCCCGACACCCGGTTTTGGAGACCGGTGCTCTACCAACTGAGCTACTCCCGTGTGTACATAATCAGTTCCCGATGGAAAACCGGGAACTGATTAATTATTGTGTATTAGTCGATAATTTCAGTAATCTGACCAGCACCTACCGTACGTCCACCTTCGCGGATAGCGAAACGAAGACCTGGGTTCAATGCTACTGGGTAGATCAACTCAACTGTAATAGTTACGTTATCACCCGGCATTACCATTTCTGTTCCTTCCGGCAAAGAGATTTCACCTGTACAGTCCATAGTACGCAAGTAGAACTGAGGACGGTATTTGTTGTGGAACGGAGTGTGACGACCACCTTCTTCTTTCTTCAAGATATAAACCTCAGCTTTGAATTTAGAGTGCGGTTTAATCTGACCTGGTTTACAAAGAACCATACCACGTTTGATTTCGTTCTTGTCAATACCACGCAGCAAAAGACCTACGTTATCACCAGCTTCACCTTGATCCAACAGTTTACGGAACATTTCAACACCAGTTACAACTGATTTCTTATCTTCACCTAAACCAAGGATTTCAACTTCATCACCAACGTGGATAACACCTGTTTCGATACGACCTGTTGCTACAGTACCACGACCTGTGATAGAGAACACGTCTTCAACCGGCATCAAGAATGGTTTATCAACATCGCGCGGAGGCAGTGGAATCCAGTTATCAACTGCATCCATCAGTTCCATAACTTTGTCTTCCCATTTTTCAACACCGTTCAATGCGCCAAGAGCAGAACCACGGATAATAGGAGTATTGTCACCATCGAAATCATAGAATGAAAGGAGTTCTCTCATTTCCATTTCAACGAGTTCCAACATTTCTTCGTCGTCTACCATATCGCACTTGTTCAAGAATACAACCAGACGAGGTACGTTTACCTGACGAGCCAACAGAATGTGTTCGCGAGTTTGAGGCATCGGACCATCAGTTGCAGCACAAACGATGATAGCACCGTCCATCTGAGCAGCACCAGTTACCATGTTCTTTACGTAGTCGGCGTGACCCGGACAGTCTACGTGTGCATAGTGACGGTTAGCTGTTTGATATTCAACGTGAGAAGTATTGATAGTGATACCTCTTTCTTTTTCTTCAGGAGCGTTGTCGATAGAATCGAAAGAACGCAATTCTGAAAGACCTTTCTTCGCCAACACAGTAGTGATAGCAGCTGTCAACGTTGTCTTACCGTGGTCTACGTGACCGATTGTACCAATGTTTACGTGCGGTTTGGTACGTTCAAATTTCTCTTTAGCCATAGCTTTACTTGTTATTTATTTGATTAATAATCAGCATTTACATCCTTTATGAGCTGTTACCGGGATTTGAACCCGGGACCTCTTCCTTACCAAGGAAGTGCTCTACCACTGAGCTATAACAGCGGGAAAAGAGAGCGGAAGACGGGGCTCAAACCCGCGACCCTCAGCTTGGAAGGCTAATGCTCTATCAACTGAGCTACTTCCGCATTCTTGCCAAAGTTGTCACTCTGATTGTGGGCAAAGATGGATTCGAACCACCGAAGGCGTAAGCCAGCAGATTTACAGTCTGCCCCATTTGGCCACTCTGGTATTTGCCCTTTTCAAAATCAAGAAATAAAAGAACTATTTCCAAACAATATGATAATGTTTTATCTTTGTTCTTCGGTTTTCTTTTGAGCCTCTTGTCGGATTCGAACCAACGACCCCGAGATTACAAATCACGTGCTCTGGCCAACTGAGCTAAAGAGGCAAACTTACCAAAAATGCAACCGTCACGTTCTAACGCGAGCGAAACGGCTGCAAATTTAGTTATTTATTTCTTTCCCGCAAAATATTTGGGATTTTTTTATTTATTACGTTGCTTTTCCTTGTATTTAACCAGCTGTTTTCCGAGCGCTTCTACATCTAAATCAATTGCTTCTTCAAATGTATCACATACTTTGCTTGCATAAAATTCCCCATTAGGGACCAATATTTTAATGCCTGCCTCCTTATTTTCAGCAACCTCTGGTTTAACTACCTTTAATGACACCTCTACTTTCTTTATATCTTCGTAATATTTTTCCAACTTGGACACTTTCTTCTGAATAAATGCCTGCAATTGCTCTGACGCATCAAAGTGAATTGATTGAATTCTAATATCCATACTTACCTCCTTTTTTTTAAGCTCTTGGATGAGCTTGTTTATACACTTTTTTAAGTTCTTCAAATGTGGCATGCGTGTAGATCTCGGTAGTTGCAATACTCTCGTGACCCAGAAGTTCTTTTACCGCTTCCAACTCCGCTTCATTATTCAGCATCGTGGTAGCAAAAGTATGTCTCAACACGTGAGGACTCTTCTTCTTCACTGTCGCCACTTTTGACAGGTTCCGTTTCACTAAATTATAGACTAGATTCTTGTAAAGCCGTTCACCATTCTCTCTAACAAAGAAAGCTTCTGACCTTTCCGGAATCATCTCGTTTCTTACATCAATATACTCAAGTATTAACTCGCGCAGCTCATCACCAAACGGAATCAGCCGCTGCTTGTTTCTTTTCCCGGTCACTTTCAGAAGAGAAGCCGAAAAATCTATATCCTTATTATCCAAACCTATTAATTCCGAAAGTCTCATGCCGGTAGCATAAAACACTTCAATAATCAACCGATCCCGACACCCTTTAAATCCTTCACCAAAGTCCGTTTCATCCAGCAACCGATTCATTTCGTTCTCTTTCAGGAACACAGGCAACGGTTTTTTGTTTTTAGGTCCTTTTATTTTACGCAAAGGATCTATAGTTGTTTCTCCCTGCTTCAAGAGATACTTGTAAAACGTCCGGAGCGAACTTAGCTTACGATTTACGGAAGTTGAGGTATACCCTTTATCCATCAATGAAACAATCCATTCACGAATCAGTCCCGCCTCGACCTCTAACGGATTAAATTTTCCATACTCTTCCTGAGCAAACTCCTGCAATTGCTTTATATCTTCACCATACGCAAGAACGGTTTTTTCAGAATAGTTCCGCTCATACCGGAGATAATCAAGAAAAGATTCTATCAACATAATATCGCTACATCTAAAATCGTGCAACGAATGTATGAAAAGAATTCAATAATTCAAAGGAAATTACGAATTATTAATCTTCTACTTGCTGAAGTTGTTGTACGTAAACCGCGCGTTCTTTCTTAAGTCTTTTAGTTACAGACGGTTTGTCAAACTGCTGTCTGCTTCTCAACTCTTTTACAATGCCAGTCTTTTCAAATTTTCTTTTGAACTTCTTCAGCGCTTTTTCAATGTTTTCGCCTTCTTTTACAGGTACTACAATCATTTTGTTACTATTAATATGTTATGATTAAAAAATTCCGCAGTCAAATTGCGCCGCAAAATTACACATACTTTCTTTATTCACAAAACTTTCGGCAAATATTTCTCAAAAACTATTCATAAACAAGCTATTAAATGCAGAAAGTTAGTATCTTTGAAACACTTACATGTCTATAATAATATAATAAAGTATGAAACAGAGCATAAAAGAGCGGGTGCATGCATTGCGCATGACCTTTCATCCCAATTCTATCAAAGCGTTCATTATTCCCAGCACCGACCCTCATCTTAGCGAATATGTGGCTCCCCACTGGATGTCACGCGAGTGGATTTCCGGTTTTACCGGTTCTGCCGGAACGGCGGTTATCTTGATGGATAAGGCTGGATTATGGACCGACTCACGTTACTTTCTGCAAGCTATGGAGGAATTGGAGGGCAGCGGTATTACCTTATATAAAGAGATGTTGCCGGAAACTCCTAGTATTACAGAATTTCTCTGCCAACACTTAAAACCCGGAGAATCCGTAAGTATCGACGGAAAAATGTTCTCTGTGCAACAAGTCGAACAGCTGAAAAAAGAACTGGCAGCACACCAGTTACAAGTTGACATATTCGGAGATCCATTGAAAAACATCTGGAAAGACCGACCCGCCATGCCTGATTCTCCTGCCTTTATTTATGATATCAAATATGCAGGAAAAAGCTGTGAAGAGAAAATATCCGCCATTCGTACAGAGTTAAAGAAGAAAGGTGTCTATGCTTTATTCATATCCGCGCTTGATGAGATCGCATGGACGCTCAATTTGCGGGGAAACGATGTACATTGCAATCCGGTCATAGTAAGCTACCTATTAATCACACAGGATGAGGTGACTTATTTTATTTCACCGGAGAAGGTGACGGCAGAAGTAGAGGCTTATCTAAAGGAACGGCAGATTGGGATACAGAAGTATGATGAGGTAGAGACATTCCTGAATTCTTTTCCGGGAAAAAACATTTTGATTGACCCACGGAAAACGAACTATTCCATCTATTCGTCTATTAATCCGCAATGTTCTATTCTTCGTGGCGAGTCGCCTGTCGCATTATTGAAAGCGATTCGCAATGAGCAGGAGGTCGCCGGCATCCGCGCTGCCATGCAACGGGATGGGGTAGCACTCGTCAGATTCCTCAAATGGCTGGAAGAATCTGTACCTACCGGAAAAGAGACAGAATTAAGTATAGATAAAAAGTTGCATGAGTTTAGGGCAGCACAGCCTCTCTACATGGGGGAAAGTTTCGACACGATTGCAGGATATAAAGAACACGGGGCAATCGTTCATTATTCGGCTACCCCGGAAAGTGACGTGACTCTTCAGCCCAAAGGATTCTTACTTTTAGATTCAGGAGCCCAATATTTGGACGGAACTACCGACATCACCCGAACCATTGCCTTAGGCGAACTTACAGAAGAAGAAAAAACAGATTATACTCTTATATTAAAAGGACACATCGCGTTGGCTATGGCCAAATTCCCTGCCGGAACCCGTGGAGCCCAGCTCGACGTACTAGCCCGCATGCCTATCTGGAACCACAGGATGAATTTTCTTCATGGCACAGGACATGGCGTCGGACATTTCCTGAGCGTACACGAAGGTCCGCAAAGTATCCGTATGAATGAGAATCCTGTCATTTTACAGCCCGGCATGGTTACCTCCAATGAGCCTGGCGTTTATAAAGCAGGCAGTCACGGGATACGTACGGAGAACCTGACGTTGGTTTGCAAAGACGGAGAGGGAATGTTTGGAGAATACCTTAAGTTTGAAACTATCACTTTATGTCCAATCTGCAAAAAAGGGATCATCAAGGAGATGCTGGCAAATGAAGAAACTGAATGGTTAAACAATTACCATCAGACTGTCTACGAGAGGTTGTCACCGGATCTTAACGAAGAAGAAAAAGTTTGGTTACAAGAGGCGACTGCTTCCCTTTAAAAAGAGCTTGTCTGCCCCCGAGCATACTAACACCCGGGGTGTCAGGCTGCTCAAGGCCCGAGTGTCGCGCAACATAGAGCTGCATGAAATAAAAAACTTTATTAGAAACAAATATTATATGGCTTTAATTAAATCAGTACGGGGTTTTACTCCCGAAATCGGAGAAAATTGCTTCCTTGCAGATAACGCAACCATTATAGGAGATGTAAAAATAGGAAATGATTGTAGCATTTGGTTTAATACCGTATTAAGAGGTGACGTCAACTCCATACGAATCGGCAACGGTGTCAATATTCAGGATGGAAGTGTCTTGCATACATTATATCAGAAATCGACTATTGAAATTGGCGATCACGTATCCGTAGGACATAATGTCACCATCCATGGGGCAACCATCGAAGATTATGCGCTGGTGGGTATGGGGGCAACCGTACTGGATCACGTCGTAGTCGGTGAAGGAGCAATCGTTGCCGCCGGTTCTCTAGTATTAAGCAATACCATCATTGAGCCGGGAAGCATTTGGGGAGGGGTACCCGCGAAATTCATAAAAAAGGTAGATCCCGAACAGGCCAAAGAACTGAATCAGAAGATTGCTCATAATTATTTGATGTATTCGCAATGGTATAGAGAAGATAAATGACTCACCCGATAAATCTAGGGGGGCTTCAGCATAAGTTTTGTCAGTGTGGACGGAAAGAACCTGATATCTGTCACCCCTCTCAGAGACGTCCTGAACGCTTTGATTTTTGCGTTGGACGATTCTGCGAAGACGTTTGTGGCTCTGTCAACAAAGGAATTCAAGCCAGCAGAAGGGGGCAGTCCGAAAATCCTGTGGGCGGTTCATGCTTCAATGCAGTCAACAATCACCGGCGGGAGAAAGTTTTCCGACAGGCGCCCCGTTCTGTTAACGGATGCAAACGCAATAGAAGAGAGTTTGTCCGCATTTTGAAAAACGCAACAAGCCATCCATCGGTTTACATCATTTAACAATTAAGCATCAAAATCCGCTTCATCCCCGATTTATGAAGCATTCATTTTCGTTTCTTCACGGATATTAAGTAAATATTTATTCAATTTTAGAACGAAGAGGGAACGAAGGGGAAACGAAGGTGATACGAAGGTGATACGGAGAAGTGACGAAAAAGCAGCGGACAAGCGAGGAAAAGACAAAAAATCAGAATCTTCGGGAAGGCTCCGGAAGGAGCTTGTTTTTTCGTTTTTTTATCAGTCTGTTAACCAAGATTAATCGCCCGGAGTGAACCGCCGAATGGAAAACTTTGGGTACGGATGTTGCAGAACCATCCGATGTAAAAATTAAAGCATTCAGAACACAGTCCAGGGGAGTAGGAAATATACCTCTCTTTATGTTTGGATTATGCAAACTGACAGTGTAAATTCGGGCTATACCCACAGGGTTTTCAGACTGCCCCGTGAAGAGTTTTTTGAGGGTAAAGATACGATTCTTTGAGAAATCCACAGGATTTTACAGGTGAGCCAGATAAAGAGTATGACTCTAACAGGTTAATAAAAACAGCGGGACGTTCTTTCATCAAAACATCCCGCTGTTTTTATAGATCTTGTAAGACTGGTCTTTTTACAAAAAGCGAATTTATCGGATTCGTCTCTTTTCGCCCCTATTTCTTCTAATCAAAAATTAATCATGTGCATAATCTTTTCTGTAGCTCCGGCATTACTAGTCACATAATAACCGGCATTTGTTCCGGATTCATGCAAGAACAATTCATCCGTCAGGAAACGATCCAGCAAAGCTTTCAGTTCATCATAATCTTTGATGGAATAAGCGCCTTTTGCCTCGATCAATTGAACAGCTTCCATAAATTTCTGATACTTCGGCCCGAAAATCACCGGAATGCCATATACAGCCGCTTCCAATGTGTTATGAATACCTACTCCGAAACCACCACCGATGTAAGCTATTTCACCATAACGGTAGATAGAAGACAACAGCCCGAAGCAGTCTATTATGAGGCAATCCGCCTTCAATACATTCCTTTCGTCGGCACGGGTATAGCGCACATACGGCCGTTTCAATTTACCGATAATCTCAACCAGATGATTCTCGTCAATCACATGTGGAGCAATAATCAGTTTCATTTCCGGATGGTTATTGAAATATTCGAGGAATAAATCTTCGTCAGGCCCCCATGAGCTTCCGGCAACAAAAGTAAAGGAGTTGTTTCCTTTAAATTTCTCTACCAACGGGAGTTCTTTCGCTTCTTCACGGATTTGCAACACCCGGTCAAAACGGGTATCTCCCACTACTGTCACACGGTTAATGCCGATCTTCGACAAATAACGTTTGGATGCCTCATTCTGAACAAACAGATGGTCGAAATCTTTCAATACATTGCGGTAAGTTCCACCGTACCATTTAAAGAATATTTGTTCGCGACGGAAGATAGATGATACACTATATACCGGGATACGGCGTTTGTGAAGCTCATCCAGATAATTCTTCCAGAACTCATATTTGATAAAGAACGCCATGCAAGGATTTACAATATGCAGGAACTTCCTCACATTCCGCGGTTTATCAAACGGCAGATAGCAGACAATATCCGCTCCCCGGTAATGCTTACGCACCTCGTAACCGGAAGGAGAGAAAAATGTCAGCAATATTTTATAGTCAGGATACTTCGCACGAATCATTTCTATCAGAGGACGCCCTTGTTCAAACTCCCCCAGCGAAGCAGCATGAAACCAAATATACTGTTCCCCTTTCTCCACTTGCTGCCGCAGGAGTTCATACACCACCCAATGCCCTTTCATCATCTTTCGGGGCTTACGGCTAAACGGAGCAGCCAAATGGACGATAAAGTCATAAATGACTATTGCCAGGTTGTAAAGCATAGTACTGTGTCGATTACTTCAAAACCTCTACCGCACGTTTCATGCGGGCTATCGTCTCCTCTTTGCCCAATACCCAGGAAATATCGAACATGTGCGGCCCCTTTCCTTCACCCACTAATGTCAGACGGAAAGCATTCATAATATTACCAGTATGATAACCTTTCTCTGCAATCCAGTCCATAACGACTTTTTCCTGTCCCGCAATACTAAAGTCTTCAATGCCGGCAATCACTTCTGCCAATTCGGTCATACATTTTGCAGAGTCTTCTTTCCAGCGTTTCTTCACCGTCTTTTCATCATATTCGGCAGGAGCAACGAAGAAGAAGCCACATACGTCCCACAGTTCTTTAATGAAACTTACCCGATCTTTCATCATGCCAACCACAGTCGCCACCTTTTCGAAAGGAGCTTCTACACCATGTTCTTTCAGGAAAGGCAAGAACAGTTCCGCAATTTCTTCGTTGGGTTTCTGCTGTATATATTGATGGTTGAACCATATTCCCTTTTTATAGTCGAACTTAGCACCCGACTTGCTGCAACGGTGAAGGTCAAACAATTTAATCAATTCGTCCATTGACATCACTTCCTGGTCATTGCCCGGATTCCATCCCAACAAAGCCAGGAAATTAATCACCGCTTCCGGCAGATAACCCGATTCACGATAACCTGAAGAGATTTCTCCCGATTTCGGATCGTGCCATTCTAATGGGAATACAGGGAATCCGAGACGGTCACCGTCACGTTTGCTTAATTTTCCATTGCCTTCCGGTTTCAGCAATAAAGGCAGGTGGGCAAATTCCGGCATCGTATCTTCCCAGCCGAAGGCACGGTACAACAATACATGCAAAGGAGCAGAAGGCAACCATTCCTCACCACGAATCACATGGGAAACTTCCATCAAATGGTCATCCACGATATTTGCCAAGTGGTAAGTGGGCAGTTCATCAGCCGATTTATAAAGCACTTTATCATCCAGGATGGATGAGTTGATAATAACTTCGCCACGAATCAGGTCATTCACATGCACGTCTTCATTCGGTTCGATTTTGAAACGAACAACGTATTGTTTGCCTTCAGCAATCAGTGCATCCACTTCTTCCTTCGGCATGGTTAATGAGTTGCGCATCATTCCGCGAGTAGATGCGTCATATTGGAAGTTAGCAATTTCGGCACGCTTAGCATCCAGTTCCTCCGGAGTATCAAAAGCGATGTATGCTTTTCCATTTTCCAGCAAAACCTGCACATATTTCTTGTAGATTTCGCGGCGTTCCGACTGGCGGTACGGACCATATTCACCACCGAAGCTCACTCCTTCATCAAAGTGGATACCCAACCACTTAAAAGATTCGAGTATATACTCTTCCGCCCCCGGAACGAACCGGTTAGAGTCAGTGTCTTCAATACGAAATATCAAGTCTCCGCCATGTTGACGTGCAAATAGATAATTATACAAAGCTGTACGCACACCACCGATGTGCAGTGCTCCCGTAGGACTTGGAGCAAAACGAACTCTTACTTTTCTTTCTGCCATAATTTGGGTTAGTATAGGTAAATCGCGGCAAAATTAAACCTTTTTTTCCACACTATTGTTTTTTTTTGTACTTTTCGCAAAAATTTCAGTGGATATGGAACATTTGAAGAAGAAGAAAAAAAGTTTTTCATGGAGAGATTTACTATATAAATCACTGCTATTTGTGAGCACAGTGACGCTGATTGTCTATTTCCTGCCACGTGACGGAAAATTCAATTACCAGTTTGACATCAATAAGCCTTGGAAATACGGGCAGCTGATAGCGACTTTCGACTTTCCTATTTATAAAGAGGATGCGGTAGTAAAAAGAGAGCAGGACAGTCTGATGGCTTTCTTCCAACCTTATTACCAATTGGATAAAGACATCGAAAAAAATGCAATCGCCAAGCTGAAAGAGAATTACCACACCAATCTGAAAGGAATTCTTCCTTCCATCGATTACTTGCGGTATATCGAGCGTACCTTAAAAGAAATCTATCAGGCAGGTATCGTATCGACAGAGGATATACAACAGCTTCAAAAAGACAGCACTTCGTCCGTCATGATGATTGACGATAAACTTGCCAACCCGCAGGCTACTGAAAACATTTACACGGTAAAGAAAGCGTATGAACACCTGCTGACAGCAGACTCTACCCATTTCAACCGGGAAATATTAAGGCAATGCGCACTGAACGAATACATTACTCCCAACCTCACTTTTGACGAGGAACGCACCCAGTCCGCCAAAGAGGAAATATTAAATAATTACTCTTGGGCAAACGGACTGGTAGTCAGCGGACAGAAGATTATCGACCGTGGAGAAATCATCAGCCCGCATACCTATAATATCCTCGAATCATTGCGCAAAGAATCCATCAAACGCAACGAGTCTATGGGACAAAGCCGTTTGATCCTCGGTGGCCAGGTTCTTTTTGTGGGTATGCTGATGCTTTGTTTCATGCTCTATCTTGATTTATTCCGGAAAGACTATTATCAACGGAAAGGCAGTCTGTCGTTACTATTCACCCTGATTGTGTTCTACAGCGTCATAACAGCCTTCATGGTGACACATAATATATTTAATGTGTACATCATCCCATACGCGATGCTGCCGATTATCATCCGTGTCTTTCTTGATTCGAGAACCGCTTTTCTGACGCATGTCATCACCATATTGATATGCTCCATCTCCTTGCGCTTCCCTCATGAGTTTATTCTGACGCAGTTGGCAGCAGGATTAGTGGCGATATTCAGCCTAAGGGAGCTATCGCAGAGATCCCAGCTTTTCCGAACAGCCTTATTAGTGATACTGACTTATGCAGCCATTTATTTCGCTTTCGAACTGATGACGGAGAATGGTCTTTCCAACGACTTCTCGAAGCTGAACATACGTATGTACACCTACTTCATCATTAACGGAATCCTATTATTATTCACTTATCCTTTATTATTCTTATTGGAAAAGACTTTCGGATTTACTTCCAATGTAACTCTTGTGGAACTTTCGAATATCAATAACGATCTTTTGCGACAGATGTCTGAAACGGTTCCCGGAACCTTCCAACATTCCATGCAGGTGGCTAATCTGGCAGCAGAAGCCGCTATCCGCATTGGAGCAAAAAGCCAGTTAGTACGTACGGGAGCTTTGTATCACGATATCGGGAAGATGGAAAACCCGGCTTTCTTTACGGAGAATCAGTCGGGAGGAGTTAATCCGCATAAGAATTTGAATTACGAACAAAGTGCACAAGTCGTTATCAGCCATGTGACAGATGGTTTGAAGCTGGCGGATAAACACAATCTGCCTAAAGCGGTCAAAGATTTTATCAGCACCCATCACGGACGGGGAAAAACAAAATATTTCTATATTTCCTGGAAGAACGAGCATCCGGACGAAGAGCCGAATGAAGAATTATTCACTTATCCCGGACCGAATCCGTTTACCAAAGAACAGGCTATCCTGATGATGGCGGATGCCGTGGAAGCTGCCTCACGCAGTCTTCCGGAATATACGGAAGAAACCATCAGCAACCTGGTTGACAAGATTATCGACTCACAGGTTACCGAAGGTTACTTTAAGGAATGCCCGATCACTTTCAAGGATATAGCAACTGTGAAAGCTGTATTCAAGGAAAAACTAAAGATTGCTTATCACACCCGGATCAGTTATCCGGAGTTAAAGAAGTAAGCAGACCGGCACAAGCGTCTTCCAACACATCGAGTACATATTCAAATCCTTCGGCCCCTCCATAATAGGGGTCGGGGACATGATCCGCAGGAATACGGGTGCAGTATTCCGTCATGCGATGAATCTTCTTCCATTCCTCAAGAGAAGGTGCTTTGTCTTTCAGGTCGTCTATATTCCGGTCGTCCATACCGATTATCAAATCAAAATGATAGAAATCTTCTGTACGGACAGGGCGCGAACGATGCACCAGTTGATACCCGCGACGGGCTGCATGAGCACGCATCCGGCTATCCGGCAGTTCGCCCTGATGATAAGACAAGATTCCGGCGGAATCTATCACAAATTCATTTTCCAGTCCCGCTTCTTTTATCAAATGAAGCATCACGCCTTCAGCCGTAGAGCTACGGCAGATATTTCCCAGGCAGACAAACAATATTTTCTTCATAAATACACTTTTTGATTCCCAACTAGACAATACACGGATTTACGAATCACATGGGGTCTACATCATAATAAACAATCAAAGATTTATAGCGTTCATCTTCCAACATCTCCCGTTGGATGCGTAACAACAACTCACGGGCACGTCCCATCGGAGCGTTCTGCTCAATCTTTACGACAATCTTCTTGATAAACAACGTTTGGATACGGGCAACAGGAGGTTTATCCGGTCCCAACACCCGATTGCCAAATACCGCCCGCAGCTTATCCGCCATCACTGCCGCCATCTGATCCAGCAACGCTTCATTATGATTTTTCAGATAAACATATACCAACCGGTAATAAGGAGGATAATGAAACATCTGCCGTTCCGCCAACTGCCCGCCTACCATGTCTTCATAATCATTGGCAATGACCTGATGGATGATGGGATGCTCGATGCTCTTGGTTTGTAGCACCACCCTACCCCGTTTGTTCTTACGTCCGGCACGTCCCGCTACCTGCGCCATCAACTGGAAAGCTCGTTCATAGGAACGGAAATCCGGATAGTTCAGCATCGTATCAGCATTCAGTATACCGACAATACTGACATGATCGAAATCCAATCCTTTTGAAACCATCTGCGTGCCAATCAATATATCCGTCTTTCCCTGTTCGAAATCCGCAATAATCTTTTCATAAGCAGAGCGGGTTCGGGTGGTATCCAAGTCCATTCGTGCCACTGCCGCTTCGGGAAAAAGGATTTTAATGTCATCTTCAATCTTTTCCGTACCAAAGCCACGGTTCACCAGTTCCGTACCTTCGCAGGCTGGACAGGATTTCGGCAGTTGGTAGGTATAACCGCAATAATGACAAGTTAGCTGATTGATTCCTTTATGATAGGTAAGGCTCACATCGCAATTCTTACACTTAGGCACCCAACCGCAGGTACGACACTCCACCATCGGAGCAAACCCGCGACGGTTCTGAAAGAGAATCACTTGCTCTTCCTGTTCCAAAGCCTCTTTCATGTATTGTATCAAGAGCGGTGAGAATTGTCCCACCATTCTCTTTTTGCGATGCAATTCCTTTATATCTACCGGAATAATCTCCGGCAATTGAATTTCTTTATATCGTTCTTTCAGTTGTACAAAACCATATTTCCCCTCCCCGGCGTTCTGCCACGATTCGATGGAAGGAGTAGCCGTTCCCAATAAGGTTTTAGCTCCATACATGGCAGCCAGTACAATCGCTGCGCTACGGGCATGATAGCGGGGGGCGGGATCTTGTTGTTTATATGTATTTTCGTGCTCTTCGTCCACAATCACCAATCCCAGATTCCGGAAAGGAAGAAACACGGAAGAGCGAACACCCAGGATAATATCGTACCCGTTCTCTCCCAGTTGTTTCCGCCATATTTCAACCCGTTCGGCATCGGGGAATTTAGAATGGTAGATCCCCAGACGAGCACCGAAGACGCGTTGCAGACGCTCTGTAATTTGAGTAGTCAAGGCAATCTCCGGCAACAAATATAAGACTTGTTTTCCCTGACGAATCGTTTCTTCGATTAGATGGATATACACTTCCGTCTTCCCACTGGACGTTACTCCATGAAGCAGACACACGTTCTTCTCCTGGAAAGACCGGACTATTTCATCATGTGCCCGCTGCTGGAACTCATTCAAGGCGTTCAGCTCGACCACTTCTTTCTCCTGTCTATTCAACCGGCCGATTTCGTGATAGTAGATTTCGAAAATCTTCTTATCCACCAGCCCGTTCAGTACTGAAGGGGCCACATTAGCCCGTTGCAACAATTCTTTCTTAGAGACTTCTTTCGGTGTTCCGGTTCCTAAAATGCCTGAATACTCTACATATTTCATGAGCAACGCCAGTTGCTTCGGAGCACGAGACAGAATATCAAACAGAATATGGAGTTGCTTTTCATCTGCCGTACCCGCAAGCCGCACTCGCGCCTCTGTCTTAGGCTTATAAGTGCGTTTCAATTCTTCCTTTACAAAAATGGCTTCTTTATCGAGCAGGGACTTGATGGCAGTAAGAATGTTTTTTATGCCGCTGTCTTTCTCCAGTTTGGTGACGGACTGCTGCGCATCTATGGCAAGTAAATCCAAAATGCGTTGTTCGCGCTCCGGCAACGGAGCATCCGCTTCAAAGTCGGGATTATATTCAACAATCGTTTCACTCTCCAGTTTCAGACCGGAAGGAAGTGCCGCTTTATAAACATCTCCCTGCGTACAGAGATAGTAATCGGCTATCCATTCCCAAAATTTGAACTGAACGGGTAGTAGAATGGGAGAAGCATCCAGTAATGCAGATATATCTTTCACTTCGTACTCCGTTGGAGCACAATAATGAACATTAAGGACAATAGCCGTATAAAACTTCTTCCGCCCGAAAGGAACTACCACACGGCAGCCTATCTTCACATCTTCCGCACATTCATCTGGCAAAGAGTAAGTAAAACTCTTCGAAAGCGGAAGCGGTAATATGACATCTACATATTTTTTCATTGCAGGTACAAAAATACAATAAAAAAATGGGGAATGAAAAAAAGAAGGAAGAGAGAATACTCAAAAGAAAAATGCTTCTTAATGTCAGTCCGATATAAGCTTATACTATTCCCGAAGGAGGGGAAACCATGCGGATGAAGTTATATCGAACTGACGTTTCTTAAAGCAAAATTGGGGTAGAAACTGTTTCGAGGCTGCAACAGGGCATCCTCCGAACAAAAAAAGAGTTCCCGTTGACCGGAAACTCTTTTTTATATACGATGTAGAGTGACAGACTATTTAAAAGATATAGGCAACAGATACTTGCCAAGTCTTAGTTTTATAAGAAGCATCCGTTCCTTCAAAATCCGCAGTGTCGCCCATTGGGATATTGTAATTAGCACCTACCTGCAGATGGTTCAGCAACTTCAAACCAGCACCCACATTAATACCTACTTGCGCTTTCTTCTTATCGATTCCCGACTTCTTTTCAAAATCGAAATAAAAGTCAGGACCTGCAGCAAGATAAATACCTGCCAGACTTCCTAAACCGATTGTATATTTCAGGTTTACAGGAATATCAATACCGTTTTGCTTAACAGTATATTCATCAGCACCTTCCGGAGTAATCTTTATACCTCTTTGAGCAAAAAGCAAAGAAGCGTCTACTCCCAACCCTATGATTGGAATATTAAACTCGGCCATCGGACCAATAAAGAAACCGGTGAAATTATCCTTCTTAAAGTTTCCACCCATATTAGAGAAACTCGCCTTCGACAAGTTCAAACCTCCTTTTACACCAAAGTGTATTTGCGCCTGGGCAGGCATTGCCATACCAATACATACGGCAATCATTAAAGCACCAAAAATCCTTTTCATAAATTTACGTGTTTATAATTCGGGACAAAGATATACAATTAGAATAAATAAACACAATTTATCTGTTTTTTGTTCGCTCAAAGTCGCTGTTGTTCACTTAATCCGGCGTCCTCACTTTTATATTTGCTCTTTTGATATCTGTTTTTTTAATTTCTTATTTCTGATTACTGAATATTCTCCCATCGATAATAATAAGCGATTTTGCTCTCATGCCCTCACTCATCGTTTGGAAACTCCTTATTCATCGGCATTGCAGGGTGTGAGGGCAAGAGTGATAGCAGGGTGAGGGCAACCTTTTGCCCTCACACCCTGTTTTGCACCAAGAGTGATTCATTACACTTGATATTCAGCATATTAGACAACGTAAATCCGAAGGAAGGGGTGGTAGGAGAAACGAGGTTCTTCCTATCTTATTGCGGATGACAGCCTTATGTGTCTACCTACCACAAGAAGTATTAACAGCTATAGCATCAGGTATTAATAGTTGGCAAATCATGTATTAATACCTGAGAAATCAAGTATTAATACCTGAGAAATCAGCTATTAATACATGATAAACTATATAATAATACCTGATAAATGGCTTAATGCTATCTGAAGTAATAGCAGCCATACAATTAGTGGTTACAAAAAAATTAAGAACAGTTCTTCTACATGTTTTTCAGACTAGCAAAAGTCTGTTTCCTCCACAGGAAACTACAGTTCCAAGGCGGGAAACTACAGTTTCCACGGTAGGGAACGAGCGTGCCAAAGGCAGGGAACAAGCGTTCCCACGGCACTTTTTTACGATGCAAGAGAAGAAAACCGCAGTATGTCCCGCTCGTATTTAATCAAAATCGCCGGAACAGATCAGTAATCTGCCCGGCAATTTCCCTATTGAATTGATTCCCACTTACTATCTATCAACGGTTGGGGTGAATATCCAGTTTGACTGGTTTTATCATATTTTCCGGTTTCAGGATAGTGTCCAAGTCTTCTTTGGAGAGGATATTATGTTCCAAAACAAGTTCATACACTCCCTTCCCGGTTTCCAGTGCTTCTTTGGCTATTTGGGTAGAGTTCTTATATCCGATTACCGGATTCAGGGCTGTCACTACGCCAATGCTGTTGTGCACATCTCTCCGGCATTTTTCTTCATTGGCTGTTATGCCGTCGATACATAACGTACGCAAGGTATCGAAGCCGTTCATCAACAAGTCGGCAGACTCGAAACAGCATTGCGCCATCACCGATTCCATGGCGTTCAGTTCCATTTGGGCAGCTTCACCGCTCATGGCGACACAAAGATCATTTCCTATCACCTTATAAGCCACCTGATTCATTACTTCAGGAATCACGGGGTTCACTTTTCCCGGCATAATGGAAGAACCCGGTTGCATAGCCGGCAGATTGATTTCACCCAATCCACAACGCGGACCGGAAGCCAGCAACCGCAAGTCATTGCATATCTTATTCATTTTGACAGCTATACGCCTCATCGCTCCCGAATAACCTACCATGCAGGAAGTGTCCGAAGTGGCTCCCACCAAATCATCGGCAAGTTTTATATCCAGTCCCGTAATCTTGCGCAAAGCAGCGATACATTTCTCTGCGTATTCCGGTTCAGCGGTGATTCCGGTTCCGATGGCAGTGGCTCCCATATTGACAGTCAAAATGAAACTTGCTGATGCGAAAGTTTTCGATACCACGGAGTGTCTGTACTCCATACAGTGCACTTTCCGGCACTTCACGACTACCTATCAGGTCACTCTCCGTACGAGTCTTTCTTGATAAATTTTGTTCCATATCGGTTGTTTTATAATAATAACAGTTTCGTTAGTTCTTATAATAACCAATGAGTTTAGTTATTGTTTTAATAAATATGCAAAAACTATTCAAACACTTTTTTATTGTTAATACAAGAAAAAGAAAATACAAAGAGAGAAATCACGTATCTTTGTTGGGAACTTAAAACAACATTCTATGATATTACAATTAGCATTTGTTCTGACAGCCATTATTATTGGCGCACGCCTGGGAGGTATCGGCCTCGGCGTGATGGGAGGAGTTGGGTTGGCTATACTCACGTTCGTTTTTGGTTTACAACCCACCGCACCTCCTATCGACGTTATGTTAATGATTGCCGCAGTGATTTCGGCTGCTTCCTGTATGCAGGCGGCAGGCGGACTGGACTATATGGTGAAACTGGCAGAACATTTGCTTCGTAAGAATCCTTCACACGTCACCTTGCTTAGTCCGCTGGTGACTTACTTGTTTACTTTCGTAGCCGGAACGGGACACGTTGCCTATTCTGTGTTGCCTGTCATCGCGGAGGTTGCTACCGAAACCAAAATCCGTCCGGAACGTCCGTTGGGTATTGCTGTCATTGCTTCCCAACAGGCCATTACAGCCAGTCCGATTTCCGCAGCCACCGTAGCGCTTCTCGGACTCTTGACCGGATTTGATATCACTCTGTTCGACATTCTCAAGATTACGATTCCCGCTACCATCATCGGGGTGTTGGTCGGTGCTTTATTCTCTATGAAAGTCGGTAAAGAACTGGTGGAAGACCCCGAATATCAGAAACGCCTGAAAGAAGGACTGTTCAACAATAAAAAGATAGAGATTAAAGATGTGAAGAACAAACGTTCCGCTATGGTTTCCGTCCTTATCTTTATATTGGCAACAGCGTTTATCGTACTCTTCGGCTCTTTCGAAGGGATGCGCCCCAGTTTCCTGATCGATGGTGAAATTGTCACGCTAGGTATGTCTTCCATCATCGAAATCGTGATGTTATCGGCTGCCGCCATCATCCTGTTAGTGACCAAAGCCGACGGAATCAAAGCAACGCAAGGTTCCGTATTTCCGGCAGGCATGCAGGCTGTGATTGCCATCTTCGGTATTGCCTGGATGGGAGATACCTTCCTTCAGGGAAATATGGGACAGCTGACTCTTTCTATTGAAGGGATCGTGCAACAAATGCCGTGGCTGTTTGGGGTCGCGCTGTTTGTGATGTCTATTTTGCTATACAGCCAGGCTGCCACTGTTCGTGCACTCATGCCTCTGGGCATTGCGTTGGGGATTTCTCCTTATATGCTGATCGCCCTATTCCCGGCAGTAAACGGATATTTCTTTATTCCGAATTATCCCACCGTAGTGGCCGCCATCAATTTCGACCGTACCGGGACAACAAAAATCGGGAAGTATGTGTTGAATCATTCGTTCATGATACCCGGTCTGGTATCGACAATTGTTGCCATTGCCTTGGGACTGCTCTTTATACAAATATTTTAATATACATATATTATTAACCTAAACCCCATTCAGTTATGAAACAATTCAAAAGCTTTGGACTGGTAGTAGTCACACTACTATTTTCTGTAACAATGGCATTTGCCGCCAAACCGAACATTCATATCCTTGCCACCGGAGGAACGATTGCAGGCACAGGAAGTTCAGCTACCGGAACTAGCTACACAGCAGGACAAGTTGCCATCAGCGCACTGCTTGATGCCGTGCCCGAAATTAAGGATATCGCCAACGTGACCGGAGAACAGATTGTCAAAATCGGTTCACAGGACATGAACGACCAGGTTTGGCTGACGCTTGCCAAGAAAATAAATGAACTATTGAAACGCGCGGACATCGACGGTATCGTGATTACTCACGGAACCGATACGATGGAAGAAACTGCCTATTTCCTGAACCTGACCGTTAAAAGTGACAAACCGGTGGTACTGGTAGGTGCCATGCGTCCGTCTACTGCTCTAAGTGCCGACGGCCCGTTGAATCTCTACAACGCCGTAGTTACCGCCGCCGCAAAGGAATCCAAAGACAAAGGAGTACTGGTTGCCATGAACGGACTGATCCTGGGAGCACAGAGTACGGTTAAAATGAACACGGTCGACGTGCAAACTTTCCAAGCTCCCAACTCCGGCGCGCTGGGGTATGTGTTAAACGGAAAAGTATTCTATAATCAGGTGACGCTAAAAAAACATACCACCCAATCCGTTTTCGATGTTACTCATCTGAACGCACTGCCTAAAGTAGGTATCGTATACAGCTATTCCAACATCGAAGCAGATATGGTCACTCCGATGCTCAACAACGGCTATAAAGGCATTATCCATGCAGGAGTAGGAAATGGAAATATCCATCAGAATATCTTCCCGGTACTGACAGACGCTCGTCAGAAAGGAATCCTTGTGGTTCGTTCTTCCCGTGTCCCGACAGGTCCTACCACACTGGATGCAGAGGTAGACGACGCCAAATATCAATTTGTGGCTTCACAAGAACTGAATCCGCAGAAATCACGTGTTTTGTTAATGCTTGCACTAACCAAAACGACTGACTGGAAACAAATTCAGCAATATTTTAACGAATACTAAAAGCCTGACCTGCTTATGAAAAAAAAGTCACAATATGTATTATTATGCTTTAGGTAACGAGTTGAATCTCGGCAAATGGAATGCTTTCGTCGATTTCATGTATTCAAAAGAGGATATTGACCGCAAAGGTATTATCACCAACATCGTAGGCCGTCCGGGCGGACACAATGCCTTTGATGCGAATTACCTTTCCGTGGTTGCTAAATGTAATTATCGTTTTCTGCCGAAATGGAATGTGTTTGTGAAGGGTATGTATGAGACGGCTTCCGTGAGCAAGGCATCCGAAGGAATAGAGAAAGGCAATTACCGTACTTCCTGGGGATACCTGACCGGTATCGAATATTATCCGATGGAAACCAACCTGCATTTCTTTGTGACGTATGTAGGACGTTCGTATGATTTCACCTCCCGCGCCAAAGTGCTGGGACAGGAGAATTACAGCACTAACCGTATTTCTCAGATGCCTGTATTCTAAAAAACAGCCTCATTATTATACAAAAAATACCCGATAGCCTTCTTGTAAAGGTTATCGGGTATTCTTATATGTTCGGTCTTTTTTAATCAATACTCTTCCTCATTAAAGAAGAAATCCTCCTTACTAGGATAATCCGGCCAAATATCTTCGATACTCTCATAGATTTCGCCCTCATCTTCCATCTCTTGGAGGTTCTCAATAACTTCAAGAGGAGCACCCGAACGCATGGCATAATCAATCAATTCATCCTTGGTTGCCGGCCAGGGAGCATCTTCAAGTTTTGATGCTAATTCCAATGTCCAATACATAATCTTGAGTATTTAAAATGAATACTAAATTTGTCTCGTTTTCTATTTTTCGGCAAAAGTATAATAAAATCTATCATTTCCAACTATTATCCCAAAATATTTCATTATTTTGTTCATCAAAATTAATTTTTCGGGATAATACAAACAAATAATCTGATAATCTGTTGACAAATGCTAATACTTCGGGAGAAATTGTACAAGTTTCGGACAAAGCCAGAATACGTCTTTCGGCTCTCCGGCAAATCGTACGGCAAACATGGCAAACGGCTGCTCCACGACTTCCACCGGGAATGATGAAAGCACAAAGTTCGGGTAATTGCTCGTCCAGCTTATCAATCTCCCGCTCGATACTTTCCACATGTTCAGGGGTAATGATACTGGCGGGTTTCAGTTGTGTTTTCTCCTGGTCGGTGGCGAGATGTGAACCGATGGCGAATAACTTATGTTGAATACTCAAGATAAAATCCCGGTCGGATTCCTCCTGCAGATAAGTATGCAGCCATCCCAGGTGAGAATTTAGTTCATCCACCGTTCCGTAAGCTTCCAGGCGGATATGAGTCTTTGGAACGCGACTTCCGCCAACAAGACTAGTGGTTCCTTTATCTCCGGTCTTTGTATATACAAGGCTCTTTTTCATAACTTTCTTTTTTACATTTATAGATAGTAAACGTACAAAGGTTCTTAGAAGTTGACGATATAATGCTGTTTTATCTTTGTTTTATCAAAAAATAGTAAACCGACATCATACAGGTCGAAAGTTATTCCGACCCTTTCGTCAGCCTGCCACTTTTTCCAAAGCGCTTTCATCTCTTTGGAATAGCAGATACCATGGACTACAAATACACTTTTAAGGGTAGTACGGTATACGCAAACCCGAAATACTTCTTCCAATAAGTCCGGATTTTGGTAATCGTTCAGATACAGAAAATCGACTGAAGTATCCGTATCCAGAAACAGTTCCGACAAGTCGGAAGCAAAGAGATAGGAAGCCGATGGTTTAGCAGACTGTAAGTACAGGGCTGTCGAGGAAGGACGCCCAACCTCAATAATCGTATCAGGCTGTACTCTATTTACCAACCGGAACAAAAAACGGTTTACCTTTTGAGAACCTTTGGTCCACCCACGCTCTCTTATCCTCTTTTTTTGTTCTTCTTTCAAGGAAGAATAAGCATAGTAAGGCATCTTCTCATAAATTACATCAGTAATGAGACTGAAAGCAAATGGGGAATGGACGCCATATCCGCAACGATGACGGAAGCGGGAAAGCCAGATAAAAGGTCTTTTTATACAGAGTAGAAGATTCATAAAACAATCATTCGTATTTTTATTCTCCCGACAAAGATATATTTTTTTATTTCACAGAAGCAAGCCGGGAAAGAAATGTTATAAATACTCAGCAATTTAAGGAAAAGGATTTCATTAGAAAAGGAGGCTGTCTAAAAAGTCGGTTCTATCATCATTCTCCTCCTTCCCGAAGGGAATGAGAGTTACTAACGACTTTTTAAACAGCCTCCTCATTACTCATCCATTCCAAGTTACTACTGTAGTCTGAATACCACAGGCACAGTATATTTCACTCGAACTTTCTTGCCATTCTGTACTCCGGGGTTCCATTTCGGCATAGAGCTTATCACACGGATAGCTTCTTTGTCCAAATAGGCATCCACCCCTCGTACCACTGCCGGATTCGTAATCGTTCCGTCTTTGTCAACAACAAACTGAACAATCACTTTTCCTGCCGAACCCATTTCTTGAGAAATAGTCGGATACTTGATATTTGTACCCAAATACTTCATCAAAGCAGCCATGCCACCGGGGAAGTCCGGCATGATTTCTACATGTTCATGTATTACATCTTCTTCTACCTCTTCTGCTTCCACAACTGGTGGTATCCAAACAATGTTAGTAGTCGCGTCCATGTCCTCTCCTACCGTAGAAACATCATCCGTCACCTCTATATCGTTTTTTACTATTTCTATTATATCCACGATCTTAGTTTCGGGAGGTGGAGGCGGTTCCAGTTTCTCTTCCGGGAATGTGATTGGAACTAACTCTGTAACAAAGATGGATTCATCATCTGGTGATAATGCTGCAACTCTGACATCATGTTGTGTCCATTCGAACGAAACGAACATGAAGGCTAGCGCAACAACCAAACCCATCAACAACCAAGAACCTCGTTGATTCTCAATTGCAGCCTTTTTTGATTTCTTGGCTTCCATAAAAAATGTGTTTAAGTAATTAATAATAGAAAATATATAGTATATATACTACTTTTCGTTTTTCCTCTTAAGCATTACTTAAAGTGCTCTCTTGCTGCAATAAATATAGTATTTTTATGGACAGGCTGTTACATTTGTTCTTGTTTATTTTATTCTTTTCCATTCTTTTGAATAAAATTTATGAAAAGAAGCGGTTGTTTTTTCCAATCACAATATAAGAAACTGTTTAGAAACTGTTTAAGAAATTCCAAACAGCTTCTAAACTGAATCATGGGAACAATTAAGTTGCATAAATGTATGCTACAACAGAACAAAGAGAACCGTGAGCTTCGCAAATTAACACAAGAAGAATATAACGATTTATTGTATAGCAGATGATTTTCTTATAAAGGACAAGCTACTTACGCTGTTTTAAGTTATATCGAACTCACGTCACTTTATCAATTTCATGTTCATTCCCTCCTTATCTTTAAGTTTTTACGTATTGAGAGACCGTTGCCCGCAGCATTTATACAGACTTTCGACGCCTCATCGGTTCTTACCAGAAATGATGCGACTCCCGCTTCCAATTGATACGATGCAGGGCCAACGATTTCTCCTCCCTGCACCGATAGTTCTACAGGAATCCCATTCACCGGACAAAGTACTCCCTGCTTATCAACCAAGCTGATATATACAATCAGCAAGTCGTTTTTTTGCAGCCGGTCGGCCACCTTCAAAATAACTGATTTCCAAACGTTCGGGTGTTCCGGGAGTGTTCACGATGTATTCGGCAACTCTTTTTCCCTGGTGATAGCCGACAGAAGAAACGCACCAACAATGGAGCCGGGAGAAAGACCCATCCCGAGTGCGAGGTGGAGACGGTTATGGTGGAGCCGGACAGTCCGGACTTCAACCCCGAGGCGGCAACGTTCATAGGCGAATGCGATGTTGTGCGCTATGTCATGGAGCCAATGCGCTTCAAGAAAATAATCTACAAGGTACGCAAATATGTGCAGGACGAGAAAATATACAAAGGCTCCGCTCCTGCCACGCCGCTACTCAACTCGCAGTACACTTCTTCCTTTATAGCCGGACTCACCGAGTTACGCTACCTTCATTGTATGCCACTTGAAAATGCAGTCGAATACTTCCGTGCCCACGGCTTCGACCTTGATAAAGGCACGGCACAAAAACTGATCAGCAAGGTAAAGGTTCATCTGGAGAATCTATACAGGGCTCTCGGGCCGGCAGTTGTCGAAGACAATTATATCTGTGGTGACGAGACCTATCAGAAAGTGCGGCTGCAGGCAGCCACTCCCTCGGGCAGGAAGATCAAAAAGGGCTACATCCGGGTGTTCGTCGGAATGACAACCGGGCTTGTGTACTTCTTCTATGACGACGGCTCACGCTCGGCCGAAGTCTTCGAGCAACACATCAGAGGCTTCAACGGAGCGTTCCAATGCGATTGTTACCCCTGACCCGCCGTCGGCTGACAATCGGCTCCCACTCCGGAGCCGAAGTCGCCGCCCTGTACCACTCGCTGGCCATCACCTGCCATCGCTGCGGCGTAAACGTCTTCGACTACTTCTGCGACATAATCGACCGCTGCGCCGTATGGCCTCCGAACACACCCATCGAAAAATACCGCGACCTGCTCCCTGACCGCTGGAAAACCTCACAAAAATAGCCGCCCAAAATCTGGACGGATTTCTTTTTATGGCTTACCTGCTGTCGCGGACGGCTGTACGGAAGGAAAGAAGCTATGGCAACAAAATCAAGCATACATATCAAGCCTTGCAACATCGCATCGAGCGAGGCGCATAACCAAAGGACTGCCGAGTATATACGAAACATCGGGGAGTCCAGAATCTATATCGTTCCCGAACTTTCCACCGACAACGAGCAGTGGATAAATCCCGACTTCGGCACTCCCGAACTGCGAACTCATTATGACAACATCAAACAAATGGTCAAGGAAATCAGACCGGACACCACATTGGCTGATGTACGCAAATTCGGTGAAGAGTGTCAAAGACGCTGGGGCATCACTCCACTACAGATTTTCCTGCACAAAGATGAAGGGCATTGGTTGAACAGTCAGCTGGAAGCGGAAGACAAAGAAAGCTTTCAAATCGGAAGCAGATGGTTCAAGCCGAACTATCATGCTCATATCGTATTTGACTGGATGAACCACGAAACCGGAAAGAGCCGAAAGCTCAATGACGAGGATATGGCAACCATGCAGACCCTTGCTTCCGATATTCTCCTGATGGAACGTGGGCAGGCAAAAGCTGTTACAGGTAAAGAGCATCTGGAACGAAACGACTTCATCATTGAAAAGCAGAAAGCCGAACTGCAACGTATAGAGGAAACCAAGCGACACAAGGAGCAACAGGTAAGCCTTGCCGAGCAGGAACTCAAACAGGTAAAAGCAGAGATACGCACCGACAAGCTCAAAAGTGTAGCCACTGATGCAGCCACAGCCATAGCAAGTGGTGTCAGTTCTCTTTTCGGAAGCGGAAAATTGAAAGATTTGGAACAATCTAACGAGAATTTACGTCATGAAATTGCCAAACGTGACAAGGGCACTGATGAATTAAAAGCCAAGATGCAACAAATGCAGGAACAGCATAGTAAGCAGATTCGTAACATACAAGGAATACATAATCAAGAGCTTGAAACCAAAGACAAGGAAATATCACGATTGAATACCATTCTTGAAAAAGCGTTCAACTGGTTCCCATTACTCAAAGAAATGTTGAGAATGGAAAGACTATGCTATACCATCGGATTTACCAAAGACATGGTAAACAGTCTTTTGATGAAAAGAGAAGCTATCAGATGCAATGGGAAAATCTATTCCGAAGAACACAGACGGAAGTTTGACATCAAAAACGATATTTTCAAAGTTGAAAAAAATCCAACCGACAACAATAAACTCGTTCTAACCATAAACCGACAACCAATAGGCGAATGGTTTAGGGAACAATGGGGAAAATTAAAGCAAAGCTTATATAACTCCGTACAGACAGAGAAGAGAGGCAGAGGATTCAGAATGTAATCCTAAATATCTTAGTAGGTTAGTAGGGAAAAGGTGATAGCAAAATTGGAGGTAGTTCATTAGCAGCCAAGCTGTCCTGCCGTCGCCATCCACCCATGGATGTATGGTCACTAAATTAAGGTGGGCATTGAAACTCAATTCATATTGTTCCCAAAATGTTCCCACGGTCTTTTGCTTCTCTTGCAACAGAACACAAAGTTCATCCACCTTAGCAGGTACTTTTAGATAGTTCATATAAGAATGTCCACCAACGCCAGCCGTATGTATCACAAATTCAAAATCGGCAGTCATTGACCGCCGAATCTGAAAATAGCGTTTGGAAGCTATCAACAAAATACCCAAAACCGAAACATGGATGATTCCAGCTGATAGATTATTCAACAGATTATCTTCCACCCATTTAAATACTATATCAGGAATTGAGAACCCGATAAAACGTGCTTTCTATGAAATGGAAACTATTCGTGGATGCTGGTCTGTAAAAGAGTTAGAGCGGCAAATCGCATCTTTATATTACGAACGTAGCGGACTATCCAAAAACAAAGAAGCCCTCTCCGCTTTAGTCCAGCAACAAGTAACCTTATTGCAACCCAAAGATGTTATCAACACTCCTGTTACTTTAGAGTTCTTAGGATTGAATGAACGTGCATTAGTGACAGAAAACGATTTGGAGCAATCCATTCTTGACAATCTGCAACGCTTCCTGTTAGAAATGGGACATGGCTTCTGCTTTGAAGCCCGGCAAAAACGTATCTTGATTGATGAAGATTATTTCTTTACTGACCTTGTGTTCTATCACCGTATTTTGAAATGCCATGTTATTGTGGAATTAAAGATAGACAAGTTCCGCCATGAATATGCTTCACAGTTAAATATGTACCTCAACTACTTTAAAGCAGAAGTGATGCAGTCGGATGATAATCCGCCTATCAGCATTTTGCTCTACACCGAAAAGGGAAAATCAAGACTGAAAAAGATCACATATCCACATCATGGTTCTCTTTTCATCCCACCTTGCTAAAAATAGTCAAATTCCTTTTTAAACTATGAATGCAACAATATTATCCCTTTCTGTTTTATTATTTTTGTAGAAAGAGCAAAAACATTGATAATGGATAATATAATAAGAAAGATACAAGAACTCTATCCTGTTTCGGATGATTCATTGCATCTGCTAAAGTACTGTTTTAAGCAACAGACTTTTCCAGCTAAAACTATCATCATACAAGCTGGTCGTTTTGACAATCAGGTTTATTTTATAGAAAAAGGTATAACACGTTCATATATCCTGCATAATGGAAAAGAAATAACAACATGGTTTTCTATGGAAGGCGATGCGACTTGTGGTTCATGGGATTTATATCGGCACAAAGCAGGATTTGAATATGTAGAAACCTTAGAAGAAACTTTAACCTACTCCATTTCTATAGACAAGTTGAATGATTTATATAAATCCCGTATTGACATTGCCAATTGGATGAGAGTGTTACAGCAAGAAAATTTTCTACTTTTACAGGACATTCATATTTCCCGGCTGAACTTGTCTGCCCAAGAACGTTATGAAAAGTTGATAAAAGAATATCCCAGCATTTTCCACCGAGTGACTTTAGGACATATTGCCTCTTTTTTAGGAATAACACAACCTTCTCTTAGCAGAATCCGGTCAAGCCGATGATTTTTTAACATAGGACAAAAATAAAGAATTTCATTTTCCATACCTTTGTAAATCAATATAACGATACTAACATTCACTATATGAATAAAATAGTACAACCACAATGGCTTGAATGGGCAAAAGAACTACAATTCATTGCCCAAGGGGGATTGACATACTCCAAAGATGTATTTGATATAGAACGCTTTGAACGCATTAGAGAAATTGCAGCAGAAATGCTTAGTCTGCAAAGTGAAATACCCATAGAAAAAGTAAAGAATCTGTTTTGCAATGAAACAGGATTTCAAACTCCTAAATTAGATACACGAGCTGCTATATTCAAAGATGATAAAATACTGCTTGTGAAAGAGAAAAATGGAACTTGGTCTTTGCCCGGTGGTTGGGTCGATATAAATCAGAGTATCAAGACTAATACAGAAAAAGAAGTAAAAGAAGAAGCAGGATTAAATGTAAAAGCTATCCGGATAATAGCTATACAAGATAGAAATTTGCATAATATTCCCCCCTATGCCTACAATGTTTGTAAAGTTTTTGTTCTTTGTGAGATTGAAAGCGGATATTTCCGACCCAATATTGAAACGGATGAGAGTGCCTATTTCGGATTGGAAGAATTACCTATTCTTGCAAAAGAGAAAAATAACGAAGAACAAATTAAAATGTGCTTTTCAGCTTACTACGATAGAAACTGGCAAGTATTATTTGACTAATAAATCAACACATGAAATATAAACATATCGTATTCGACATAGACGGTACATTGATAGATACGGAATATGCAGTCATCAACTCTTTAATAAAAACAATTACAGAAATAACAGGAAGCGCACCTCAATATGAAAGTCTGAAATTTGCTTTAGGCATTACCGGAAGAAATGCGTTGGAATTACTCAAAATACCCGACATAGAAGATGCATTGAAACGATGGGATAGGAATATGAAATTGCTCCAGCACACTATTCAACCTTTTCAAGGTATCAAAGAATGCTTGCAATCCCTTTTATCAAGAGGCTATATTTTAGGCATTGTAACCTCCAAAACATATCAAGAATATTATTCTGATTTTGAGCCATTAGGGTTAGCGGACTATTTTTCCACAATTGTATGTGCCGATGATACTGATGAACATAAGCCCCAAGCAGCACCCTTAGTAGCATATTTGGCTAAAGCCCATGTAAGCCCCGAAAACGCTCTCTATATTGGTGATAGTATTTATGATATTCAATGTGCTAACAATGCCGGTGTTGATTCCGGATTGGTTTTATGGAGCAATAATGTATCTAATCCTATACGTGCAGACTATTATTTTAAGACACCCAATGATATAAGTAAAATTCTATAAAAGACGAACTAACTAATTATGAAATTAAAAATATTAATAGATGAAAGCATTATTACAACAGAGTTTTTTTCGATTACTATCGGAATACTCACAGCGCAAAGTTTCTGCATCTGAACTAACAAAAGCTGTTGAAGAATTAGCTATCCATGTAGCCAATTTCAGTATTAACGAGCAAGATTATAGTGTATTACTCCGCTATTTTTCTTTTGGTTTATATCGTCTTAAGTCATACCGTGTACGGTTTGAGCAAGAAAAAAATGCCCTATTTGCATCTAATTGATGAAGCGATAGGACTTTTAAACACAGAAATACGCCTTATTGAATGGCGCATCAAATACCCGGAACAACTCAAACAGCGGATTGAAAAACAAAGCCTTTCCCCTCTCTATCTCGCTGACAAAACAGCCCTTATCAACATCATGGAAATGGTAAGCGGTCTGTTCCTCTCCAAAGACATCGTTTATCAGAACGGTAAACCTGCCTATTTGGTAGATTTATCCAAAGGTTTTGAATGGTTGTTTAACATCAAGATAAGCGACTGTCACCAAAAGCATGAGGACGTGATAAAACGAAAGCCGGGCAAACTCACAGAATCTCATAATGGACTGGCAGACCTTATCCGAAAGAAACATGACAAAAAAGGATATAGATAATCAGCGCTTTATGATTTATTTATAATGGACTCCATGTGCGCCCCGTAATTTTCTTGGCCCGCAATCCCCCAAATTTTCAGACTGAGCCTTGATTTAATCTATCAGCAAACCAACGAGTTACGGGGAGTAGAAAAGAAAAGCGGAGAGAGTTTTTCAACTTTCTCCGCTTCAGTACCCGGACCCGGTACAAACCATAGAAATCATAGGAAAACAAAAGAATTTATTCACCTTATTATCAACAACTTGCATACTTCTTATTTTCTCCATTTTTGCCATATTTTGCCCATTTTCTGTTATTCAGTACACTTTTAGTACACTTTGAAATATCATTTTCTTTTGTACCTTTGCAATATCAGAAAACAAAAGAAAATCAACTATTTAGCGTAATCACCCGGTTATGGTACCTAAATCGGGATAAAACCTCTAAACAATGGCAAAGTTAGAAAATAAAACGAAAGAAAACCCCAAGTTAGAGCAAAATAAGCTCTCGGATGGTAGAATTAGCCTTTACTTAGAGTATTATTTAGGTAGAGAGGAAAAGCCCGTATTAGATGAAAACGGCAATCAAGTGTACTATGATAGTGGAAAGATGCAAGGCAAGCCCAAGTTTGCAGTAAAGCACAACAGGCGAAAAGAAAACCTTAGTCTGTATCTGATAGATAAGCCCCGTACCCCTGCGGAACGTCAGCAGAACAAAGAAACGTTGGAACTTGCTACAAAGATACGTGCAGAGCGTGAGCAGGAATTTAAAGAAAGTATGTTGGGCTATCGGTTAAAAAAAGATAGAACGGTCAATTTCTTAGACTATTTCCAAGCCTATATCAACAGTTATACCAAGAAAGATATTCGCATGGTACAAATTGCGCTTAGCCGTTTTAAGGACTTCTTAAAAGAGCAATACCCCATGAATGAGTTTAGTATCAAACCGGAACTTATTACCAAAGAAATGATGGAGCAGTTTGTAGCCTATTTGCAATCCCGAAGTGTGGGTGAGGGAGCTAAAAGCATTTACCAGCGTTTTAAGAAAGTTATTCGATATGCGATTGACCACGATGTAATGTTGAAAGACCCATGCAAAAGTGTTACCTGCAAAGTGGATAGCCAAATGCTTCGGAAAGATGTTCTTTCTCCCGAAGAAATACAAAAGCTGGCGGCTTGCCATTATGACAACGAGAACCCGAATGTCAGACGGGCTTTTATCTTCTGCCTATACTGCGGTCTGCGCTTCTGTGATGTAAAAGACCTGACCTATAAGAATGTGGATTATGGTAATCGGTTATTGAAGTTTGAGCAAAGCAAAACAAAGGGACATTCAGCCAGTAGCGGTGTGGTTATTCCTCTGAATGACGGTCTATTGTCTATCATTGGCGAAGCCCCGGCAGACAAAAACTGTTTGATATTCGATTTGCCTACTTACGAAAGCTGCTGTAAATCAGTAAAGCGTTGGGTAAAGAGAGCCGGGATAGACAAACATATAAGCTGGCATTGTGCCCGGCACTCGTTTGCCGTGAACATTCTGAACAATGGGGCAAATATAAAAACCGTAGCCAGCCTTTTAGGACATAGCGGATTGAAGCATACGGAGAAGTACACCCGTGCGGTGGATAAATTGAAAGAGGAAGCAATAAACAGCTTACCCGAACTAAAGTTTTAACCATAAAAGACTTATCTTTGTAACTATGAACTTTGAAGCATTAGTAAAACATATCAGCACGATACAGAACACGTTGCAGGCACAAGCCGCACATGCTGTAAACCTTGCCCTTACTTCCCGTAACTGGCTTATGGGTTGCTATATCGTAGAATTTGAGCAGAACGGAGAAGACCGTGCCGCCTACGGTGAACAACTGTTGAAGAAGCTGGAACAACGACTGAAAACAAAAGGGCTGAATGAACGTAGATTCCGTGAATTTAGGCGGTTGTATCTTGTTTATCCACAACTAAAAAAACCTGTTACACAATACATTGCATCACAAATTCAAATTCGGCAGTCATTGACCGCCGAATTCACTGAACCAATTCGGCGGTTGATGACCGCCGAATCTGAAAGTGGAGTTTGGAAACTATCAACAGAATACCCACAAACCGAAACATGGATGATTCCAGCTGATAGATTATTCAATAAATTATCTTCCACCCATTTAAACACTATATCGGGAATTGAGAACCCGGTAAAACGTGCTTTCTATGAAATGGAAACTATTCGTGGCTGCTGGTCTGTAAAGGAGTTGGAGCGACAAATCGCATCTTTATATTACGAACGTAGCGGACTATCCAAAAACAAAGAAGCCCTCTCCGCTTTAGTCCAGCAACAAGCAACCTTATTACAACCTAAAGATGTTATCAATACTCCTGTTACTTTGGAGTTCTTAGGGTTGAATGAACGTGCATTGGTGACAGAAACTGATTTGGAACAAGCCATTCTTGACAACCTGCAACACTTCCTGTTAGAAATGGGACATGGCTTCTGCTTTGAAGCCCGGCAAAAACGCATCTTGATTGATGAAGATTATTTCTTTGCCGACCTTGTGTTCTATCACCGTATTTTGAAATGTCATGTTATTGTAGAATTGAAGATAGACAAGTTCCACCATGAGTATGCTTCGCAACTAAATATGTATCTGAACTATTTCAAAGCGGAAGTGATGCAGCCGGATGATAATCCACCTATCGGTATTCTGCTTTGCACTGAAAAGGGAGATACATTAGTAAAGTATGCCACAGCCGGATTAGACCCAAATATCTTTGTACAGAAGTATAGGATAGAGCTTCCAACAGAAGAAGAAATAAAAGAGTTCATTTCCTCCTCAAACTATGAGAGTTACAAACTTTAAAATTGGCGAAAAGGAAAAAGGTTGTTTCTTCTTTCGCCAGCATATACTTTCAGTCAATAGAAATAAGTTTAGTTCGTTTTGGACATATATACAAAAGCACAAACTAAACTCACAATAAAGTGGATTAAAAAAAAAGAGAAGATGTTTTGACAAAGTCAGGAATCTATTTTTGCTTTTTGAGAGAACAACTCACGAAGTTATTCTATATTTCAATTGTAATTAGTTTATAGTATGGAAGATTTTAACTCACAATATGCCAACCATTCGAAATTAGAACAGCTAAAGCAGTTCATTTTGGAACATGGTACTTATATCGAACTCAAAAAGGGCGAACGATTCACTATTCAAGGCAAAGTGAATCATCGGGGAGCTTATATTGAACACGGCTTATTGAGATATACTCGTGTGGATGAAAAAGGAAACATACACATAGTAGGATATACTTTCTCCGGAGAATTTGCAGGAAGTTTATGCACTCTTATAGAACCCAATCAACCGTCATTAGTAACAATTGAAGCCGTTTGCGATACAAAGATTTGTTATATGTCCTATTCAAAAGTGGAGGAATTCTTTGCTGCAAATGTAGAAACCATGCAACTAAAATGTACGCTTGTTGAACAATCATACTTATTAATGTATCATAGATTAATGGATATGTACTGCAAGACCACAGCAGAGCTGTATCTTGACTTATTGAATAGATGCCCCGATATTCAAGAGTACATTACGTTAAAGGAGATTGCTTCTTTCTTGCAAGTCACACCGGAAACAATCAGTCGCATACGCCGTGGACTGAATAAATAGCTTACGATAATGAATGATTTTAATACATATCTCAACAATTTGGACTATTCCCATGTAAAAGATTTATTTGCGAGAAAAGGGATATTGCGTACTTACCATAAGAAAGATTTCTTTATCCGGCAAAATGAGGTGGAACGTTTTGCTGGATGGGTAAAACATGGCACATTTCAATATACGCATATTGACGAAGAAGGAGAAGAACACATTGTAGGATATGCTTTTACCGATGAATTTGTATGTGACTATTCTTCTTTTATGAAAAGTTGTCTGTCAGCAGTGAGCATTCAAGCGTTAACAGACTGTTCTGTTTATGAAATATCACGCCATGATATTATAGAATGTTGGGAAACGAATATGGAAACTCAACGATTAGGAAGATATGTAGCTGAAAATCTATATGAAATGGTGTATGAACGATTGCTCGATTCGTATTGTACACCTGAAATACGATATCAAAGACTAATGAAACGTTGTCCTGACCTTAAAGATACTATACCCTTGAAAAGTATAGTTTCTTTCTTAGGGGTTACTCCTGAAACAGTTAGTCGCATACGCCGCAAACTGGAGAAATAGCCAATCTTTTAACATCCATTATACCGGGGTCTTGACAATTGTCAAGACCTTTTTTCTTTATTCTTCCGTATTTTGCATTCATGATTTAATAACATTGATATGATACGTAAATTAACACAAGAAGAATATAATAATGCGGCTGATTTGTCCTATCAAGTATATATGGAATGTGGCAGGAATGATTTCACCCAAGAAGGTATTGAAACCTTTAAAAGTTTCGTGTATGACACATCGTTGATGAATACACTTGACATATATGGTGCTTTTGACAATCATTTATTGATAGGAATAATCGGTGTACATCAAGAAAGGCAACATATATCCCTCTTCTTTGTCTTGCCACACTATCATCAGCAAGGAATAGGGAAATCGCTATTTGATTATATGATGAGCAATTGTAATTTCACTTATATAACAGACCTGTTGGTTGAATTAAATTAGAGAATATTTTATCTGCCCAATCGGACGATGATTAACGAAATTGACATATTGCATGAACGTCATTGCAGCGATTTTGCCTGCCATTCGGGTGAAAAGACCGCAGGATTGCTTTGCGTAGTTTCGTATCATCATAAGATTGTCGTTGAGTTGAGAAAATATCGTTTCGATACGTTTACGGAACCTCTTGTATGCCCATGTGGGCGGACGCCAGTTTTTCTGATTAAGCCGATATGGAACTTCAAGAGTGATATTTGCTGCCTCAAAGAGATTCTTCTGAATCTCAGCACTGAGATAGCCTTTGTCTCCAAGCATCATGCAATCATGATATTCCCAGCGTACGTCCTTGAGATAATGAAGGTCATGGACGCTTGCGGCAGTCATGTCAAAGGAATGGATAACACCACGTATTCCGCAGACTGCATGGAGCTTATATCCATAGTAATGCAAGCCTTGCGAAGCGCAGTATCCCCAGTCAGGAGCCGCATCGGGATTGTCTTGTCCCATGGTGCATCGTTTCGCCCGTGCGTTCTGGCATACCTTTACAGGTTTGGAATCAATGCAGAACACATCTTCGGATCCATCAATGGCTCCGGCTACATCCTTGCGGATTTCTTCTGCAAGTCGTGCTGTAAACTTACGTCGGGCATTGAACTGTCTCCGACTGATCAGGTTTGGAAAATCCTCCTTACACTCATTATGCAATCGATGAAAAAGAAGATTCTCGCTGTCGAATCCGAAGGCTTCGGCGGTTATGCCGAGAGCAATTACTTCGAGGTCCGAGAACTTGGGGACAACGCCACATCTTGGGACGTTTCCGAGTTCATTAACACGATTTCCAGCGAAATCCTTGCATATTCCGAGGATTCTGACGAAATTTGCTATGAAGTTGCGCATAAGCAGTGCAATAGTACTTAGTAGTTTGGTCACCACTAATTTACTAATAATCTGTGAATTGTGCAACTTTTTCATTTGTAGATATTTAAAACTTTAATTCAACCAACGAGTATAACAGTTAATTCTTCAACCTATGCAGAAACTTTTTATACATCTTTAGGCTTCAAAAAAGTGGGTGAAAAAGAGATTAATAAAGGTATTGTTAGTATCCCTATGAAGAGAAATATATAATTATTGTCAATCACTTAAAATAGAGATAAGATGAAAAAGAAAATTACTTTATGTATGGTGCTTTCCACATTCATTATTTGCGCCATGTTATGTCTGACAAATTGTAGTAACGATGATGCCCCTACTTCTGTCTTCACCCCCGAAGCCTATAATCCCAATAAGATGGTGTGGACGTTGAAGAAGATGTATTAACGGATAAGGCTTAAATGAAGTGTGGATGCGACTAATCAGATAATTTCAAACGTTTGGAAAACAGCAATATTTTTGTTGTTTTTTTTATTTCTCGCCCGTCCAGTCAATGCACAAGTACAAAACGGGTGGACTCCAAACGATTCTGTCCGATTGGCTAAAATGCTGAAAGGAGAAATGCCTATCCATATTGATGATGCTTTTAAAAGGGAATTAGAACAGTCTATTATTGGTCATTCGCCAAAAGACGATAATAGATACTGGGATGATTTTAGGTTAGATATTGATTTTAAAGAAGATTTTCCGAATGTAGCAAATATTGGGTGCGCCACAACGTTTCACAATAAATTAAATCATAACAATAATCTATTGAATGGAAATCTAAAATGCAAAAGCCTTATGTTCAATAGTCGGATAGATAAAAATCTACCTCTTATAAAGATTCAACAAAATACAAATATGGCTATTCCTTTAAATAAGAAACTATATTTTAGTGTATATGGAAACTATACACTGGATAAAAAACGGAGTGTGATACTTCCTGCAACTTCTATCCCTTATCAGATAGGAGCAGGATTTTCATATGAGATAGGCAAATATGTCACTATTAAATCCCAAACGAACTACCAATATAACATAATACAAAGAAGATGGGAATGGTTCTTTGGTGCAGGAGTTTCTTTTACCTTTTAATAGTTTTGTAATCAATAAACTGAATTCGTATGATGCGATTAAATAAAATAATAACATTGACATTTTTCTACCTATTTTTAGGTTGCTATCAAACAGTCGCTTGGGGGCAAACGATTAACGGAAAAATAATAGATGACAAACAACTACCTATAGACGGTGCGACTATTATTTTGCAAGCAATGGATTCGACCTATATAGGCGCATCCATTTCCAATTCCGACGGCATATTCGTTTTTAAAAGCCAACAGAAAGAATACCGCTTGATAATACAACACCTTTTATATGAGACTAAACAAATGGTAGGTAAGGGAAATAATGCTGGAACTATTCAACTTCAACCTCAAGACTATGCTTTGGATGAAGTTATTATAAAAGCAGAACATCCTTTTGCAAAAGTAGAGAATGGACTTTTAGGATATAATCTTGCTGTTCTTACCCAAAATCAACTCGTAAACAATGCTTATGAAGCATTGACAAAGATACCGGGAGTACAAGAAGATAGAGGAATACTAACTTTGGCTGGAGCAGGAAAACTGACTGTTATTTTAAATGGTAAACCTACAACAATGGATGCCGGACAACTTGAAACAATTCTGCGCAATACTCCGGTTAGTCGTATAGAAAAAGCAGAAGTAATGTACAGTGCGCCTCCTGAATATCATGTACGGGGTGCAGCTATTAATATGGTTTTAAAACATTCAAACGACTACTCTTTTCAGGGGGAGATAAGTGCTAACTATAAAAACCAATATTTCAATGATGGAGGAATGAATGGAAACTTTCGTTTATCAACTCCCAAAATGGCTTTTGATGTAATGTACGGAGCAAATAACGTAAAAAAGATGGAGTACATAGACCTTGATTCCAAACATACACAAAAAGGTGAACTACATAATATCATACAAAATGAACAGTTGCGTAGCAAGTACTGGAAACACGACCTTAGAGCAGCTTTTGAGTATAACTTCAACAACAAAAACAATATCAATATAGCATACACAGGTAGTTATACCCCCGACCAGTATAATAATAGCCGGACATCAGGCAATTACCAAACCAGCAATGTCGATAAATATATTGACAATCAAATGCGCAATATTACATTGCAATATCATTCAGGCTTCGGACTTGACATAGGTGGTGATTATACATATTATACTTCTAATAATGCCCAAAGACTATATGCTGATTATCAAGATGGAAGTCAGAGTAGTTTCTCTATGGTTGGTGGACAAAAAATAGACCGCTACTCTATCTATGCAGACCAGAAACAATCTCTATCAAAAGGATGGAATCTGGGTTATGGAATTTCCTATCGATTTGCCAAAGATCTTGATTTTCAAACTTATGATAAAGTGACAGGTAACATTCAAACTCAAAATACATATTCCAATCTAAGAGAACAAACTACCAGCTTTTATGTATCATTGAGCAAAAACTATACAACAGGTACATCTTTATCCGTTTCTGCTACGGGAGAATATTATACTATTGGAAATTATCATAAATGGGCAGTTTATCCACAAGCATCGTTGACTTATTTTAAAACACCGAAACATGTGTTTCAACTTTCATTATCTACGGACAAAACTTATCCAAGCTATTGGGATATGCAATCTTCCGTCAGCTATCTTAATGGATATACAGAATTATGGGGAACACCGAATTTGAAGCCAATGACGAATTATAATCTGAATGGAAGCTATATTTTTTTGAATAAGTATATTCTTAGCCTGTTTTTCACGCATACATCAGATTATTTCACACAAGCTGCCTATCAATCTACTGACAGGCTGGCACTAATCTATAAAAACACAAATTGGAACTATATGCAGGTGTGGGGAGCAAATATCATATTACCCTTTAAAGTAGGAAACTGGCTGGATTCCCGATTAACCTTAGTCGGTATGCAAATGCACCAACGCTGTGATGATTTTTTCGACATCCCTTTCAATCGTAAGAAATGGGTATTTAGCGGCACACTGGATAATACATTTAAAGTAAATAAGAATTTGTCTTTCGAGTTAATGGGAAATGTACAGACCCCCGTCATACAAGGGACATTTGATATAGAATCTATTTTTAATCTCACTGCCGGATTGCGATGGAATTTCGCAAATGATAAATTGAGTTTATCTGTCCGTTGCTATGACATATTTGATACAGGGATGCCTGCAACAAAAGTCCGTTTCAAAGGGCAAAACTTGAATATGGATAGCGGATTTTATTCACGAGCATTTACTCTGCATTTCAGTTATCGCTTTGGTGGATATAAGAAAAAGGAGATAAAAGGAGTAGATACATCAAGATTTAGATACTAATTCAAAAATGATATGAGAACATTGTTACTAATTCTGAGTGTTTTATGTTTTGGTTCATGCAAAACATCATTGATTACCTATCGAAATGGATATATATTTGACAAGCAAGGTGAAACGATTGGTAATTATACTAACGGGTATATTTATAGTTCAAAGAGAATACTTAAAGGATATTATTCCAATGGGTATATTTATGATGATAATCACAATATTGTAGGAAATTATGCAAATGGATATGTAAAAATGAAAAACAAAGATGATTAATAATATAATTTCAACACTACATGGAAAGTGTATTACAACAGAGATTTTTCCGTTTATTATCGGAATACTCGCAGTATGAAGTTTCTGAATTAGAGTTAACAGAAGCCATTGAAGAATTGGCTATCCATTTAGCAGATTCCAGTATGAACGAGCAGGATTACAACGTTTTACTGCGTTATTTTTCCTTTGGTTTACACCGTCTTAAATCGTATCGTGTACGGTTTGAGCAAGAAAAAAATGCCCTATCTGCATCTAATTGATGAAGCGATAGGGCTTTTAAACACTGAAATACGCCTTATTGAATGGCGCATCAAGTACCCGAACCAACTACAGCAATGTATTAATAAACAAATCATTTCTCCTCTTTTTCTTGCAGACAAAACAACTCTTATCAACATCATGGAAATGGTAAGCGGTCTGTTCCTCTCCAAAGACATCGTATATAAGAACGGAAAGCCTGCCTATTTGGTGGATTTATCTAAAGGCTTTGAATGGTTGTTCAATATCAAGATAGGCGACTATTACCAAAAACATGAGGACGTGATAAAACGGAAGCCGGGCAAACTGACCGAATTTCTTAATGGACTGGCAGACCTAATCAAAAAGGAACATGACAAGAAAGGATATAGATAATCAGCAACTTATGGTTTATTTATAGGGGATTCCATTAGTTCCCCTATAATTTCTTTGCATCCATTTTTAGAACTTTGCTTCATCAATCGATTGACAAATAAGAATGTATAACCTGAAACATGAAGCAATTATGTATATAGAGAATGACGAATTTGGTGAATGGATGCAGAAGCTGTATGCCAAACTGGAAGAACTCTGCAAAGATGTACGGGTACTACGCAATGCAGACAGGGTACTGCCCGAAGATGACAACCTATTGGATAATCAGGACTTGTGCCTGCTGTTCAAAGTAAGTATCAAAACCCTGCAACGCTACCGGGCTCTCGGTGCGCTGCCATACTTCACTATCAACGGAAAAGTGTATTACAAGGCTTCCGATGTACGGGAGTTCATCAAAGAAAGGTTCAGTATTACCACGCTACGCCAGTTCGAGAAAGAACACTGCACGAAGAAAAAGAAGTAAATCTAAAAAGCCGGAACGGTGAATGTACTTCATCATTTGTTCCGGCTTTCCCTGCTTATGGCTTGCCCAACTTATCGGCTTCTTTCTTTAGCTGTTCGGCTTGCTCGTTCAACAGCCTTGCACGTTCCAACGCTTCCGCCTGCTTTTGGATGCGGTATTCAAAATCCATCACTGAATCGGTCAGACTTCGGATAAAACCGTTATCCCGTTGCCACTTGAACTTGTTTTCCAGCATATCAAAAGTTTCCCCTTCTGCCTGTCCTTGCATCAGCAAATAGCGGTATTTCATATCGTTGTCCTGCAACTGCTGCATACGTTCAGCTAAACGGACATTTAAGAATATGGAAGCGGAACAGATAACCAGCACAGCCGAAAAAAGAAACAATTCCGGACGAATCCAAGAAGCGACTTTGTTGTAAATCCGTTGATAGAGCGGTAAGGGTGCAGCTTCCTCTTTATCCGTCTTGCAAGAACCCAAAGCATCAATCATTACCTTGAAACAACGATAAGTTTCCAATGCTATTTTCTTGGTGTCCTCGATATGTTTCTGCTGACCTTGCATCCCGTTTCTTATGTCGTCAAGTTGGCTTCGAATAGCCTGCAAATCTTTTTCGAGAATAGCTGGGTTGCTGTGCAATTCTGACAATGCCTGTTCGATTGCGTTCAGTCTTTCGAGAGTTTCCTCCCGACTGGCTGGCGTTACCTGTGCTTCCTGCTTCTCTTTCAGTTCTGTAACCATTGAGAGAAGCCCCTCTAAAATCAAATTTTCCTCCATACTCTTATAACTTTAGTTGTTTTTTCTTTTTTTTCTTCTTCTTTCTCAAAAAGGAATCATCGGGCATTTCATCAGCCGGGGCTGACAAACCGGAAAACAGACTGCCTAAACCTGCAATAAAAGAATTATCCGCTTTGTCGGATACTGATACCGATTTCTGAATAGGTGCGGTAATCGTCTGCTTATTGCTTCCGACTGTCGTCTGCCCTACATTCCCAAAACATTTATCCAGTTTGGAAAAACTGAAATTACGGTCTATTTCCGAACCCTTGAACGTGTATTCGCCTTTGGAAAAGGAAACGCCCTGTATCTCGCCCGTCTGCCCCTTATACTTGAACAGGATAGTAATACCCTTTTCCGCTAACCGTTCCTGTAACTGCTGCCAGTTCTTGGACTTTCCGATTTCATTCTTTACAGCGTTGTAAATCTCATATTTCGATTTGTCCGGCTCTTTCAAGCGGTGCTGCTTTACTTGTTCTTTTCCACCAGCGAAATAAAGCCCGTGTTTGGCTTTCAGCTTCTTGCATACTTGTTCGTTACGGTACATATCGTTCCTGTCCGAAATAGTCTTGCCGCTGTTGTCTATACGGTTGAACACGATATGCACGTGCGGATGCTCCCGGTCTTGATGGCGCACGATGATATACTGCGTATCGGTAATTTTCATTTCACGCATATATTCCTGCGCAAGCTGTATCATCTTCTCGTCTGTCAATTTGGGTGCATCCACTGCCGAATAGCTTAACGCAATATGTCCGACTGGCTTTTTCAAGTCGGGATTCATCCCGGTCTGCATACAGAAGCTGCGGATTATATCTCCCTGACTTTCTGTCAGTACCCCGTCCGCATGGAGCAAAGCCGCCTGTTCCTTGCCCAACACATAGTTTACGCAGCCCTTAAACCCGCTTCCCTTTTTTATTTTTCCAATCATCTGACAAATGGTTTATGATTTCAATAATCCGGTTTTTGAGCTTCACCAGTTCCACCGCCACCAGTGCGAAACCTCCAGCATTCGCCCGGTGCGCCAACTGGTTGATGTTGTTGGCTTCCCCTGCCAGTTTGCGGATGGTGTCCGCATCCTGCCTGTTCAGCCGGGGTATGACCTCTGCCGAAACAACTGCCTGCCGGACATACTCACTGACACGCAACCCGGCTTCTCCGGCTCTCTTTCTGATGGCGTAATACTGCAACTCGGTCAGTTTCGTACTGACAACCCGTTGCTGCTTCTCTATCCGTTTCTTTGCCGGACGTCCCCCCGGCTTATCCTTTATATTCGTCATAGGTTTTTACATTTAAATGGTATCTTAAAAATTGCGACCAACGGGAGAAATTTTCTTTGCGGTGAGCAAAGCAAGGTAGTTTCGGTTTACCGAAACATAACCTTGCTCTCCAAATTAAACCGCCTGTCGCTGGTAATCCTGCCGGACTAAATGCCCCTGCCCCTTTTCTGTCTTGGGGCGGCACGTTGTCCGGTTTCCTGCTTTATCTCCTGCGCTTGGCTGGTGCTGTTCTTCTGTTCCTGCTTCCTGCCGCACAGGTAATCGTTCAAGTCCGAATACCCCCTGTAATTGCCCGAGAAGTCACGCACACAGTAGGAGTATTCCAATTCGATAGCCCGTGTCGCTTCATATCCTGCCTTGTCATTGTCAAGCATACAGTGGATGCGTTCATACGGGTACAGCACGTCAATAGCTTTCGGCACATTGACAGTAGAGTTGAGTATGACATAATCCTGCCTGTCAAGGTCGGGCATGGTCGGGCAGTTCTTCATCCGGAGCGTGAGGAAAGAAAGATAGTCCATAAAACCCTCGAATACCAAACACTTCTCTCTCGGCTCTCCCTGCTGCCGTATATGGGTGATGTCTTTCGGGGCGATGCAGCCTTTGAAAAAGGAATTGCGAACCTCGTAACCTCCTGCCATGTTCGGGAAACCGATAGCAAAGAACGGTCTGCCGTTATTGGTAAAATGGAGTTCCTTACATTCTCTTTTTGCCAGTTCGATATTGATACCCCGTCCCTGCAAGTAACGGAGCAATGCCGGATGGGTCAAGTCACGGACTTCCAAATGTTGGAAACTCGGTTCCGTCCTACGCTGGAGAAAAGAAAAACTGACCGGGCGGACGTGCGGTGTCTGTTCCGCTATCCGGTTTAACAGGTATGGCAGGCTGTCGGAGTAATAGAGTTCCTTTGCCAGTGCGATGATGTTGCCGCCCTTGCCTGCGCCAAAGTCATACCAAAGGTTGCGGTCAGTGTTCACCTTGAAAGACGGTTCGTGTTCCTCCCTTAACGGTGATTTGTACCATAAGCCGTTGCCCTGCTGCTTGACAGGAGAGTAGCCTAAACTGTGCAGATAGTCTGCGATGGGTATTTGTTTCACATCTTCGATATTCATAACATTTTCTTTTTTGGGGACTAAAAAATAGTTGAAAAGTGCACCAGTCCTGTTTAGTCCGTTATATATATACCCGTACCATACTAAACCTGCCTGTTCCGATACAGGGAAATAGTAAGTCCATTCCTCTTGTATATACACCCGGACTAAACCAAACTGACTTTTAATAATGGAAATCGGGATTATAGCGGTAACCCTTGCCCTCTTTCACAATCATGCGCTTGTTCACAAGAAACTTGTTAAGTGACACAAGAACATTGCGTCCACGCTCGTAGCCGATACTCGCATAACCCTGTTTCAATGCCGCTATGACATTAGAATAGCCTTGTACCACCTGCTTGCCGAAACCGTTCTCCAACGCTTCCCGGTGTTGCTGTTCAGTCAGTTCCGTAAGCGGAAAATTCCTGTCCTGCTTAGGTTGTTGGAATACATAATCATCCACGATTTCGGGTAAAGCGTTGTCATTGATACGGAATGCGAACGGGTCAAATTCCCGGTCACGTATGTGCATCGCCTTTACCTCGCTTATGTTGCCGTCCTGCTGGCTTTTCGTGATTTGCAGGACGGTTTCAGCCTTGTTGTTCAGTTCCGTACCGATATGCCCCCTTGTGTTGTCATCCCCCTTGTTCAAATGCAGTACGGTATGGATATGCAGGTTATATCCGCTTGACCAGCGCATCAAGAGGTTGATTAGGTCAGTCGATTCGCTGGGGCTGTTGATGTCATACATCAAGTCACGGATTCCGTCAATGATGAGCAACCCCACATCGGGCATATTTTCAAGCATATAACCGATAATCTGTTTCCGCTTGTCGGGTGTCTGCTCCCTTAGCACGATGAAAACAAAATCGTCCCTGTCCTTGTCGGTAGGCAGTCCGGCAAGCCGCAAAATACGCTCCATGACCTTGTGGCAATGGTATTTGCTCTGCTCGGTATCTACATAGAGGATTTTCCGTTTGTTCGGTGGCAGGTATGCCGAATACTTCAGTACCTCGTCATTCTTCAACGCTGCCGCAACGATAGCGGAAATGTTGAATGTCTTTTTGCTCTTGGCTTTACCCGTGGATGCGCTGAAATTACCCAGCGTGCCAATGGTAGAGCCGTTCACCCAAAGTATTTCGGGCGGTACTTCGTAAGTGTCCGTCACCTTTAGATGAATGGTTTTCCAAAGGGCTGCGAAATCCTCTTTCTGCATGGTGATGTCCTGCCCGGCTTCTGTCGCTTTTCTATTTTCCATAGCCGTTATTTCTTTAGAGGACGGTTAAGGATATACTTCTGCGCTTCCTGCTCTATCTGCGCCTGCGTCTTGACCGGATTCTGACGCAACCATGCTTCCAACTCCGCTTTCTCAAAATAAAGCATTTTGCCCTGCGGCTTGTAATGGGGTATCAAGTTACCCGAAGTCAGCTTGTACAGGTAACTTTTAGAAAGGTTCAAGAACTTGCTCGCTTCATCGAAGCTAAGCACGTTCTTTGAAAGGAACAACATCTTTTCGAGTTCGGAAACTCTTAACTCTAAATTTTTTTCCATATTGTTTAGGAATTTAGGTGAAACAATATGAAGGTGCGCACCCTCGTTTTTTTGTTAACGAGGGCAAAGTTAAGAGCTTGAAAATGAAGTCTAATTGACCTTTGTTTGAGCGTTCAATCTATGCTCAACCTTTTTGCAGTTGTTTGATGTATTTGTCTATGATTTCATATCCTTTCGGATAGATGTTTTTCGCTTGGTCTGTCGCACTCGACAGGTCAGTACGTGTAAGCGGTTCACCTTTTATCTTCTTCAATATCAGCTTATTGTTTGCTATGACAGACTGCCATTCATAAACGATGTAATTATAACAGCTAAGTTGCATCATAAGATAGGCTAACAGACGGGTATTATTAACTTTCAATACCCCATTCAGTTTGCAGTTGAAAAAATCGGTAAGTATTTTGGCACTGACGGTAGTAGTAAACATATTCGCTTCATTCACACAGTCGGTCAGAAGTTTGATTTCATTAGCTTTCAACGTGGACTTGAAAGGATTGCTTTTGCCCACAATCTTGGTTGGATTAGTATCTGCACTTTCCTCTTTCTCTTTTGGCAAGGCTTGCTCTTGGATGGCAACCGCATCTGTATGGTAATTGCTTTCCTGTTCTTGCAGATAGCGCAAATATTTGGAAAGCACGACAAGATTAACGATAATGGACAAATAAGGAAGCCGCCCATCATAACAGGACGGTTCATGCAAATATGCATCCATATCAAAATCAGAGCAGCGGAAACCGATATACTTTTTTCTTTCATCAGAATTCAAGTCCTCAAAATAACCGCTTTCCCACAAAAAATCGGGAATATCCATATCCAATACAATGTTACGCACGACACGGTATTTTTGTTGGATGGCTACAATATTTTCAGTCACACGGAAAATTTCTTGCCGCAAATAATCCTTTAGCTGAGCTTGCGTCAAATATTCACGTTTTAAAAATAGTGCATCTATTTTAGTTTTATAACCTGTTGGTTGAATTAAATTAGAGAATATTTTATCTGCCCAATCGGACGATGATTAACGAAATTGACATATTGCATGAACGTCATTGCAGCGATTTTGCCTGCCATTCGGGTGAAAAGACCGCAGGATTGCTTTGCGTAGTTTCGTATCATCATAAGATTGTCGTTGAGTTGAGAAAATATCGTTTCGATACGTTTACGGAACCTCTTGTATGCCCATGTGGGCGGACGCCAGTTTTTCTGATTAAGCCGATATGGAACTTCAAGAGTGATATTTGCTGCCTCAAAGAGATTCTTCTGAATCTCAGCACTGAGATAGCCTTTGTCTCCAAGCATCATGCAATCATGATATTCCCAGCGTACGTCCTTGAGATAATGAAGGTCATGGACGCTTGCGGCAGTCATGTCAAAGGAATGGATAACACCACGTATTCCGCAGACTGCATGGAGCTTATATCCATAGTAATGCAAGCCTTGCGAAGCGCAGTATCCCCAGTCAGGAGCCGCATCGGGATTGTCTTGTCCCATGGTGCATCGTTTCGCCCGTGCGTTCTGGCATACCTTTACAGGTTTGGAATCAATGCAGAACACATCTTCGGATCCATCAATGGCTCCGGCTACATCCTTGCGGATTTCTTCTGCAAGTCGTGCTGTAAACTTACGTCGGGCATTGAACTGTCTCCGACTGATCAGGTTTGGAAAATCCTCCTTACACTCATTATGCAATCGATGAAAAAGAAGATTCTCGCTGTCGAATCCGAAGGCTTCGGCGGTTATGCCGAGAGCAATTACTTCGAGGTCCGAGAACTTGGGGACAACGCCACATCTTGGGACGTTTCCGAGTTCATTAACACGATTTCCAGCGAAATCCTTGCATATTCCGAGGATTCTGACGAAATTTGCTATGAAGTTGCGCATAAGCAGTGCAATAGTACTTAGTAGTTTGGTCACCACTAATTTACTAATAATCTGTGAATTGTGCAACTTTTTCATTTGTAGATATTTAAAACTTTAATTCAACCAACGAGTTTTTATAGTCATGAGCTATACAACTATCTAATATCTTCTGTATTCCTCTGAAATTGGTTTCTATATGATTTTCCATAATCGTGTGCCTTTAAACGTTCTTACTACAAATATAAGGTAAGAATCTCACTTTTCCCGAAAACATCGGCAATAATAAGGAAGAAAAGACAGGATAAGAGTTAAGAAATTATAAAGATACAGGGAGAAAAATTATAAAAGTACACCTTTTCTTTGTATTCGTCATTCAGTACACATTTAGTACGCCCTATAAAAGCAGAAAACCCTGACAATCAGGTGATTATCAGGGTTTATTCGTACCCAGACCCGGGGTCGAACCGGGATGGAAGTGAATCCACTGGTGTTTGAGACCAGCGCGTCTACCGATTCCGCCATCTGGGCGCATACTTGATTTCTCAATTGCGGTGCAAAGATACAACATTATTTTGATTCCACAATAGTTTGGCAAAAAAAAGGAGAAAAAAATAATAAAACATGGCTTAAACACTTCTCTATTCAGAGAATAAACCGTACATTAGCAGAAACTTTAAAATAGAGTCACTGTCATGACAAACAAGGATAATTATTGCGTGATTATGGGTGGCGGCATTGGCAGCCGCTTTTGGCCGTTCAGCCGCAAAACATTGCCCAAACAATTTTTAGATTTCTTCGGAACCGGTCGCTCACTCTTACAGCAGACTTTTGACCGCTTCCAAAAGGTTGTTCCAACAGAAAATATTCTTATCGTTACCAATGCAATGTATGCAGACTTAGTGAAGGAGCAGTTGCCGGAAGTGAGCGAAGATCAGATTTTACTGGAACCGGCTAGAAGAAATACCGCCCCATGTATCGCATGGGCTTCCTATCATATCAGGGCACTGAATCCAAACGCCAATATCGTAGTCGCTCCCTCGGATCACCTGATTTTAAAAGAGGATGAATTTCTTGCCGCTATTGAAAAAGGACTGGATTTTGTTTCACGCTCAGAGAAACTGCTGACATTAGGAATCAAGCCCAACCGCCCCGAAACCGGATACGGATATATACAAATCGACGAACCTGCTGGAGATAACTTCTACAAAGTAAAAACATTCACCGAAAAACCGGAACTGGAATTAGCCAAAGTATTTGTGGAGAGCGGAGAATTTTACTGGAACTCCGGATTGTTTATGTGGAATGTAAATTCTATCATTAAAGCAAACGAAGAATTACTACCGGAATTGGCTTCCAAGCTGGCACCGGGAAGAGATATTTATACTACTGACGAGGAAAAAGCATTTATTGAGGAAAATTTCCCTGCATGTCCCAATGTATCCATCGACATAGGCATCATGGAGAAAGCGAATAATGTATATGTATCTTTAGGAGATTTCGGCTGGTCTGACCTTGGAACATGGGGGTCGCTTTATGATTTGTCGGAAAGAGATTCGGAGGGTAATGTTACCCTGAAATGCCATTCACTTATCTATAATAGTAAGGATAATATGGTGGTGCTTCCGAAAGGAAAACTGGCGGTGATTGACGGACTGGAAGGATATTTGATAGCCGAATCGGACAACGTCCTGCTGATTTGCCGCAAAGACGAAGAACACGCCATCCGCAAATATGTAAATGATGCCCAAATACAATTGGGTGATGATTTTATTTAATGGATTGAATCAAAGGCCGAGCGGAACAGCTCAAGCTCAGATTAAATAATCATACAAAAAGTAAACGGTGAACGCACTGCAAGCAATTATGCTGTTTGTTCACCGTTCTCTGTTTTTATAATCGAATAAAACTTTGTGTATCTTAACTCCTCACTCGTATATGTTTAGATAATCTCTATCCCCTGCTCTTTGCAAAGTTGCAGCCCCAGGTCTTTCAGTCTGAACTTTTGAATCTTTCCACTGCCCGTCATCGGGAATTCGTTCACAAAGAAGATATATTTTGGTATTTTATAGCGGGATATTTTATTTCTACAGAAGTCGCGCACGTCCTCCGCCTGCATCGTCACACCTTCCTGCAAGATGATAAACGCCCCGACAGCCTCACCGTATTTTTTTGAAGGGATACCCGCTACCTGAACATCTTTCACTCCGTCAAGTTTATAAAGGAACTCTTCGATTTCACGTGGATAAATATTTTCTCCACCGCGAATAATCATATCTTTGATTCGTCCGGTAATCCGGTAGTTTCCATCTTCATCTTTTATACCCAGGTCGCCGGAATGCAGGAAGTTGTTGGCATCAAGCACCTCGGCGGTTGCTTCGGGATTCTTATAATATCCCTTCATCGTGTTATAGCCACGATTGCACATCTCACCTTGTACGCCGACCGGACACTCCTCGCCTGTTTCCGGATCGAGCACCTTCACTTCCGTAAATTCAAAATCACGACCTACCGTATTGCAACGTACATCGAACGGGTCGTCAATACGGGTGGCCGTCATACCCGGAGCAGCCTCTGTCAATCCGTAGACGCTGGTCACCTTCATATACATTTTCTCTTCTACCTGCTTCATCAGTTCGACAGGACACAGCGAACCTGCCATAATACCTGTACGAAGACAAGACATATCAAAGAGATCGAACATCGGATGATGCAATTCGGCAATAAACATAGTCGGCACTCCGTAAAGAGCCGTACAACGTTCTTTATGAATAGAAGCCAACACAACCAACGGGTCAAAACGCTCAACCATCACTTGTGTACAACCATGGGTCAGACAGTTCATGGTAGCCAGTACAACTCCAAAACAATGGAACAACGGGACGCAACAGCAGAGTTTGTCATCCGCCGTAAACTTCATGTGCTCACCGGTCAGAAAACCGTTATTGGAAATATTATAATGCGTCAGCATCACTCCTTTCGGAAAACCGGTAGTCCCTGACGTATATTGCATATTTACCACATCATGGCAGCTAACCTTGCTCTTGAGTTTGTTCAAACGATCATCAGCCACATTATCCCCCAGCAACAGAATCTCAGCCGTGTTATACATTCCACGATGTTTTTCCTGCCCCACATACACTACATTCTTCATGTACGGAAAACGCTCACTCTTTAAATGTCCGCGTTCGCAAGTTTTCAACTCGGGCAGCATTGTGTAGGTCATCTGTACGAAGTCGCTGTCCTTCTCACCATTCACGATACAGAGAGTATGCATATCCGAGTTCTGGCAAAGATATTCCAGTTCGGATTGCTTATAGTTCGTATTTACAGTAACATATACCGCCCCAATCTTGGCACAGGCATATAGCAATGTCAGCCAGTCGGGCACATTAGCAGCCCAGATACCGACATGCGTACCTCGCTCCACACCGATGGCGATAAGCCCTTTTGCCATATCATCCACACGACGATTAAACTGGCTCCAGGTAAAACGGAGATTACGGTCGGAATATACAATATATTCTTTATCAGGAGTCTCTTCAGCCCAGTGTTCCAGCCACTGTCCCAAAGTACGGTCAAATAATTGCATGGAGTTCTTTCTATACTTAATACTTAATACTTGATATTTAATACTTGATATTTAATACTTAACTCAAATCGGTGTGTAAATTACTGCCAGGATTTTTGCAGCCTGTCCCTCATAAGCATGTACATGATGAGGTACAATGGAATCATAATAAATGCTATCACCTTCTTCCAGCAGATAGGTATTTTTACCATAGCTGATTTCCATGATACCTTCCATAACCATGATAAACTCCTCTCCTTCATGAGAAGAAAGCACGAAGTCAGTATCTTCTGTCGGCATCACATCAATTATAAACGGTTCCATGTGACGGTCCGCCTTCGACTTGGACAGTGAATGATATTCCATGTGTTTGCGAGAATGAATCGCATTATTGGAAAAACTGATCGCATCCTTGGCTTCTTTCTTACGGCATACTACCGGTCCCACTTCATCCTGATCATCAAGGAAAGTACCCAAACGTACTCCCAACACACGCGCAATCTTAATCAGCGGTGCGAGAGAAGGTATATCAATGTTATTCTCAATACGTTCAACCTGTTCGATAGCCAATCCTGAACGTTGTGCCAACTCTTCTATGCTTATTGATTTATCTTCGCGGAGGGCTTTAATTTTCTCGCCAACAATCTTACTTGTATCCATTTTGAAAGCATTTTAGTTATCAAAGGTGATAAATTATAATAATTAAGCTGCAAAAATAGCAAAATCTTTAGATGAATACAATTATAACCGAAGAAAATACGATTGTCAGGAAGAAAAAGAAGAAACTAAAAAAAGCCGCTCCTCTATCATGAGGAACGGCTTTAAATCTTTTCGCGGCAAGCAGATTACTTACGCAAACCGAGCTCTTTAACAATAGCACGATATCTTTCGATATCTCTTGCTTTCAGGTAGTCGAGTAAGCGACGACGCTTACCTACCAACATTGTTAACGCTCTTTCAGTACTATAATCTTTTCTGTTGAGCTTCATGTGCTCAGTCAGGTGAGAAATACGGTAGGAAAACAATGCCACTTGGGCCTCAGCTGAGCCGGTGTCAGTGTTAGACTTTCCGTACTTTCCGAAGATTTCTTGCTTTTTAGCAGCGTCTAAATACATAATTCTTAGAATTTTAATTGATAAATTATTCTTTTGAGCGTGCAAAGATAGGCATTATCCTTATATCACACAACGATTTACAAGAAAAAATTGCTATCATTGCACATATTTCTAATCCTATTTTCGTACCTTTGCAGCCAAATAATAGGTATTATATGCAAAATATTCGAAACATTGCAATCATTGCCCATGTTGACCATGGGAAAACAACGCTGGTTGACAAGATGCTATTGGCCGGAAATTTATTCCGCAGCAACCAAAATAGTGGTGAACTTATCCTGGATAACAACGATTTGGAACGCGAACGTGGTATAACGATTCTTTCCAAAAACGTATCCATCAATTACAACGGTACAAAAATTAATATTATTGATACTCCGGGACACAGCGACTTCGGTGGTGAGGTAGAACGTGTATTGAATATGGCCGATGGCTGTATTCTGTTGGTAGATGCCTTCGAAGGTCCGATGCCCCAGACTCGTTTCGTACTGCAAAAGGCGCTCGAAATCGGTTTGAAACCCATTGTGGTAGTTAATAAGGTAGATAAACCTAACTGCCGCCCGGAAGAAGTTTACGAGATGGTTTTCGACTTGATGTTCAGCTTGAACGCAACGGAAGATCAGCTGGACTTCCCCGTGATTTATGGTTCCGCCAAAAACAACTGGATGAGCACCGACTGGCAGCAACAAACTGACAGCATCACTCCGCTACTGGATTGTATCGTCGAAAACATTCCGGCACCGCAACAGTTGGAAGGTACTCCCCAGATGTTGATTACTTCTCTGGATTATTCTTCTTATACCGGTCGTATTGCCGTAGGTCGCGTACATCGTGGTACATTAAAAGAAGGTATGAATATAACGCTTGTGAAACGTAACGGCGATATGTTCAAGAGCAAAATTAAAGAACTCCATGTTTTCGAAGGTTTAGGCCGTGTGAAAACAAATGAGGTTTCTTCCGGTGACATCTGCGCGCTGGTAGGTATTGACGGATTCGAGATTGGAGATACAGTTTGTGATTTCGAAAGTCCGGAAGCACTGCCACCTATCGCAATTGATGAACCAACCATGAGTATGTTGTTTGCTATCAACGATTCTCCTTTCTTCGGTAAGGACGGTAAGTTTGTGACTTCACGCCACATTCACGACCGCTTGATGAAAGAGCTTGACAAGAACCTGGCTCTCCGCGTAAGAAAGAGTGAAGAAGACGGTAAATGGATTGTTTCCGGCCGTGGTGTACTCCACCTTTCTGTATTGATTGAAACAATGCGCCGCGAAGGATACGAGTTGCAGGTAGGTCAGCCACAGGTTATCTTCAGAGAAATCGACGGTGTGAAATGCGAACCGATTGAAGAGTTGACCATCAACGTACCGGAAGAATATTCCAGCAAGATTATTGATATGGTTACCCGCCGTAAAGGTGAAATGGTAAAGATGGAAAATACAGGCGAACGCATCAATCTCGAATTCAACATGCCTTCACGCGGTATCATCGGTTTGCGTACCAATGTACTGACAGCTTCTGCCGGTGAAGCCATTATGGCACACCGTTTCAAAGAATATCAGCCGCACAAAGGAGAAATTGAACGTCGTACCAATGGTTCTATGATTGCTATGGAAAGCGGAACAGCTTTTGCTTATGCCATCGACAAATTACAGGATCGCGGTAAGTTCTTTATTTTCCCGCAGGACGAAGTCTATGCAGGACAGGTAGTAGGCGAGCACTCTCATGACAACGACTTGGTTATCAACGTAACCAAATCGAAGAAGCTGACGAATATGCGTGCTTCCGGTTCGGATGACAAAGTACGTCTGATTCCGCCTATCCAGTTCTCACTTGAAGAAGCATTGGAATATATTAAGGAAGACGAATACGTGGAAGTTACTCCAAAGGCAATGCGCATGCGTAAAGTGATTTTGGACGAAATCGAACGTAAACGTGCCAACAAGAACTAACCATTCTTTCATTATATTATAATAGAAATCCCGGTGAAACGCTGTGTTTTACCGGGATTTCATTTTTTCCTGCAAATATTACAAACATTACTAATACAACAACAATCCTACCACACCCGCCAGACAAATCAACAGGATAGGGTGAAGATTCCATTTCCATGTAACCAAAAAGGCTGCCGCAAAAATACCGATACTTTTATAGTCCATAAAATTTTCTCTATTCATCATAAGCAATGCAGCCGAAGCAATCAGAGCAACCGACATAGGTAACAGTCCGGACATAGCCGCCTTAATATACTTGTTATCCTTACACTTCGCAAAGAAATAAGAAATGAGCAACACCAGAATAAAAGAAGGTAAACAAACCGCTACCGTAGCTAGCACCGCTCCCCACACGCTTTGCGTTACCGCATACCCTACATAAGTAGCACTATTGATACCAATCGGCCCTGGAGTCATTTGCGAAATCGCCACCACATCCGTAAACTGCTGGGGAGTCAGCCAATGATGAATATCCACTATCTCGTGTTGAATAAGGGAAAGCATCGCATATCCGCCTCCAAAACCGAACATACCTATTTTAAGATACACCCAAAGTAATTGCAAATATATCATACCTCTTTATTCATTATTTTTTCTTTCAACCACAACGTATATACCAATCCTCCCAGAATTCCTGCCAACACAATATAAATAGGAGACAGTCCAAACTGCCAAATCAAAAGAGTAGCTATGGCATAGCCACCACCAATAGTAAACATTCCAATCTTCGCAAACGTCACGAACAATTTCAAATACTCTAATACCATTCCTACTTTCTAATTTTCCGACATTTTCTATTTATTTTCTAATAAGCCCTTCAGCCACATCATATTCAATCCGGCAGTTACATTCCTTCACTGTTTTAAAGTTTGCCTGTATCCAGATACGTCATAGCTATCATTAAAAGTAAATAACTCCATTTTGACAAATATAGAAAAAAAACAAAACAGACAATATTCCTTTTCATAGAAAGACACAGTATAGCAATAAAAAAGGCGGTTCGAAATCGAACCGCCTTCCAGATTATATCTGATTCTCCAATTAGAGTTTCGGACCAGCAGCAACCAAAGCCTTACCAGCTTCGTTGCCAGTAAATTTAGCGAAGTTCTTAATGAAACGTCCAGCCAAATCTTTTGCTTTTTCTTCCCATTTGCAAGCACATTCGTAAGTGTCGCGCGGGTCAAGAATCTTCGGATCAACACCCGGAAGTTCTGTAGGAACAACAAAGTCGAAGAAAGGAATAACCTTAGTAGGAGCTTTGTCGATAGAACCGCTAAGGATAGCGTCGATGATACCACGAGTATCTTTGATAGAGATACGTTTGCCTGTACCATTCCAACCTGTGTTAACCAAATATGCCTTAGCACCAGTCATCTCCATCTTCTTAACCAGTTCTTCTGCATATTTAGTCGGGTGCAATGACAAGAAAGCAGCACCGAAGCAGGCAGAGAATGTCGGAGTCGGTTCAGTGATACCACGTTCTGTACCAGCCAATTTAGCTGTAAATCCAGACAAGAAGTAGTATTGAGCCTGTTCCGGGTTCAGGATAGATACTGGAGGCAATACACCGAATGCATCAGCAGACAAGAAGATAACTTGTTTTGCGTGAGGACCTTTAGAAACCGGTTTAACGATGTTTTCGATGTGATAGATAGGATAAGAAACACGAGTGTTTTCAGTCACGCTCTTGTCAGTGAAATCAATCTTACCGTTAGCATCAACAGTTACGTTTTCAAGTAAAGCGTCACGTTTGATAGCATTGTAGATATCCGGTTCGCTATCTTTATCCAAGTTGATAACCTTAGCGTAGCAACCACCTTCGTAGTTGAATACACCTTCGTTATCCCATCCGTGTTCGTCATCACCGATCAATTTACGTTTCGGGTCAGTAGACAAAGTAGTCTTACCTGTACCAGACAATCCGAAGAAGATAGCAGAGCTAGTTCCTTCCATATCAGTGTTAGCAGAGCAGTGCATAGAAGCGATACCACGAAGCGGGTTCATGTAGTTCATAATAGAGAACATACCTTTCTTCATTTCACCACCGTACCAAGTATTCAGGATTACTTGTTCTTTAGTCTTCAGGTTGAATACTGTAGCAGTTTCAGAGTTCAAGCCCAGTTCTTTGTAGTTGTCAACTTTTGCTTTAGAAGCGTTGAAGCATACGAAATCAGGTTCTCCGTAGTTAGCAAGTTCTTCAGCTGTCGGGCGAATGAACATGTTAGTTACGAAGTGAGCCTGCCAAGCTACTTCCATGATGAAACGTACTTTCATACGAGTAGCTTCGTTAGCACCACAGAAAGTATCAACAACGAACAAACGTTTGCCGGAAAGTTGTTTTACAGCTTTAGCTTTCAAGTCAGCCCAAGCTTCTTCAGAACATGGTTTGTTGTCGTTTTTATATTCTTCGGAAGTCCACCATACAGAATCAGCAGAAGCTTCATTTTTAACGAAGAATTTATCTTTAGGAGAACGACCGGTGTAGATACCTGTCATTACGTTCACAGCGCCTAATTCAGTAACTTGACCTTTTTCAAAGCCTTCCAGACTCGGTTTTGTTTCTTCAGCGAACAAAACGTCATAAGACGGATTGTGCAAAATCTCGGTCACACCTGTGATACCGTACTTGCTTAAATCTAAATTTGCCATTTTCTTTGAATTAATTAAAAATTGGTATTTTGTTTTATTATCTCTTTTCACCTTTAATTAAGAAGGGGATTGGGAACACCCCCTTGTAAATCCGGGTACAAAAGTAACACTTTCTTTGGAAAGGAAGAAGGTATTAGAGAAATTTTTCCCTAATTGAATCTCTTTTATAAATTCCTAACAATATCTGCAAACTGAACGTTGCAATTTGAAAGATTATCACTTACTTTGCAAGTCAGTATGCTAGCAATGCTGTGAAAATAAGATTAAAATCTGAATAAAAAATAATATGAAAGTAATTGATTTTGGCCAAACTAATTCGATTCTAAACCAGTACATATCCGAAATCAGGAATGTAGAAGTGCAAAATGACCGCCTGCGTTTCCGCCGTAATATCGAGCGTATCGGAGAAATCATGGCTTACGAAATGAGTAAAGAGTTTCAATACTCGGTAAAGAACATCCAGACACCATTGGGCATCGCTCCGGTCAGCACGCCGGACAACCAATTAGTAATCAGCACTATTCTACGTGCCGGTCTGCCTTTCCATCAAGGTTTTCTCAGTTATTTCGACGGGGCGGAGAATGCGTTTGTTTCCGCTTACCGCAAATATAAAGATACGCTAAAATTCGATATACACATAGAATATATCGCTTCTCCCCGCATTGATGACAAAACGCTGATTATCACCGACCCTATGCTGGCAACAGGAGGAAGTATGGAGCTTAGTTACCAAGCAATGCTGACTAAAGGACACCCTGCCGAAATTCATGTTGCTTCGATTATCGCCAGCCAAAAGGCTATCGATCATATAAAGAATGTATTTCCTGAAGACAAGACAACAATCTGGTGCGCAGCCATTGATCCTGAAATCAACGAACATTCTTACATTGTTCCGGGACTGGGCGATGCAGGCGATCTTGCCTATGGTGAAAAAGAATAAACGTTTAAAGATCCTTCCGATATTGCTGCGGTGAAACCCCAACCTGCTTCTTAAAGAACGTACCGAAATAGGAAGCATTGGGGAAACCGAAGGCATTTGAAATCTCCTGAATATCCTTCTGCGTATTTTTAAGTAATGAGATGCTCTTACGAATGATAGCTTTGAATACAAGTTCCTGCACGGTATATCCGCAGATACTTTTAGAAACGGCAGAAAGATATTTAGGAGACAAACACAATTTATCCGCATAAAACTCAACACCCCGTTCCTGCATATAATATTTTTCGATTAACTGGATCAAATGAATAAAGACTTCGTTTTTGCGTCCTCCCACTTCCTGCCCGTCATTGACGAGTTTGCGATTATAAATAGAGCAAATCCTGTACGTCAATGCAAGTAGAAGTAATTTCTGTTCATAAAGTTTAAATGAATTTTCCTCTGACTGTAACACATTGTCCAATAAGGACATATACTTTACTACCTCTTCTTCCTCACCAGTAGACCAGACACAAGAAGGTTCTTCGGGAGTAAGGCGGGAATACATATACATGGAAACAACCAGATTCCCCATAATATCCCGGATAGGTTCTATCTGATAGATCAAAATCCGCACCTCCATGTCTTCCGACTCTTGCAAAACCTGAAACTCACCGTCTTCGGGAATAAACAAACTTTCGCCTGCTTCTGCTAAATGCTTTTTCTGATTAAGCGAAAACTGGAAATTACCCTGGTGGCAAATAATCAGCCCTAGTCCTTTCATTTGGAAAGGTTTCTTCAGTGAGGGGGGAAAATTTATAAATATCCCTTCGGAGCTACATATATTTTTCCCACTTAACAAATCGCGATCAAACTGCAATAAACGTTCTTGTCCGCTATCCATCATACTAATATATTAACAGATCATTATCAAAAACGACGCTAAGTTAGCAATTTTCGTTTAGGATAAGGAACAACAAGCACAAATATCATACAAATTAATCCACCATAAATTGTCCATCCCGCCATCTCTTTGAGTGCAGAGAGCGTGGCCTGCACCTGAATACGCCCCTTGGTAGCTATAGCAGCCATGTTACGGGCTTCCGTCTCACTCTTTCCCTGATATTTCATACCCTGTATCGTACCAAGGTAAGAAGTGGAAGCATCCGGATTAAGCAGGTCCACATTTTGCGCATAACGGGTTATATAGTGTTGCTGCCGCTCTTGCAAAACATTGGTATAAATTGCTCCGCCAATACTCGGTCCTACCACCATACGCACGGTAAGCATAATGCAGATCCAGGTGGAAAGATATTTAAAAGGCATACGTTGATTGGCATAAGCAGCCGTCAGCGCATACAGAATCATCATGCCTGTGGCACGGATGATAACTGCATATTTCAGACGCTCGTAAACTCCTGCTGTCTGTACCTCGAAATACATGAAAACAGCTGATAAAGACAGGAAGAAGAATCCCATCGCAAACAGATACTTAAAATGTAATCCTTTACCTCCCAACGCCATAGCAATCACGGCACCAATAGCATAACCTACCATACACCAATTACCTAATGAAGCATTTTGCAAATTATCGAGATGCATCCCCACTCCTGCAAACACATTGACAAACATAGCACTGGAGTTTATCACCATCAATAATAAGTAAAGTAATGCTCCCATACGTATAGTACGCAGTTTGAACGCATCCAGCAAAACATAAGGCGACCGGCGCGTTACGTCCATATATAGAAAAATTCCCGCAAACAGAATACTTACAGCTGTCGCCCAACGGATAGATTCGTCATCATACCAGTCGAGCACTTTTCCATAAACCAGCACATACGTAAGACAAGTCAGCGAAATGCAAAATGCAGTGACATTGCCGAACTTACGGAAATTAATAGGAAACCTTCCGGGAAACTTATAATTCGGCATGGTAATCAACAAAAGCAAAATAGAAATCAGAAGAATCCCCATCATAAAGTAATACACATATTTCCATTCATATTCAAAGGACAGCCAAGCCGTCAATGCCGTGCCCGACTGTCCTAGAATCATAAAAAACAGATAAACAGCCGGCTGACTCACACATCTTTCAATGTCCAATTTATTCCAACCGGCAGTATCCTTCGGCTCCAACCCCGGAGTAATATTGCGGGTAGCTTCCATTCCACCCGCATACCAAATGAGTGTGAACAGATTGACCATCATCAGTACCATACGCAAGAAACCCGTCAAAAGACTACAAAGCGCCAGCAGAAAAACGCTGTCTGTCTTTGCACAGATATAACTGAATATATACATGAACGCAAACCCGACAATACACATCATCTTCTCCCGCCGCACACACACCAACTGATATAGGAAAGGAGCAAAGGCTGCCATACCAATAGAAGTAACAAAGTTGGCAAACTGGATATGCTCGGATATAATGCCAAGCCCGCTCATCATTTCGGTGCTATTCACCGAATAAACCCCGCCTACCGTAAGAATCGGCAGAAAGAAAAATAACAGAATGATAATGCCCAACGGTTTGGGCATCCAGCTATAGAAAGGATAATTTTTAGGATAAGAGGGCATTAATCTTTGATTTATGAATTATGATTTATGAATTATAGGTGCACGGTGGTTAGAGTTTGGCTTTCACTACTACCATCATGCCTGCTGCTAATCGTTCGTTGTCTTCTTTCGATAAATCGGTGAAGTCGATGCGTACGGGGATGCGCTGTTGGATCTTCACAAAGTTACCTGCGGAGTTATCGGTCGGCACTAATGAATATTTGGAGCCGGTAGCTCCTGATATAGAGGTGACTTTGCCTTTAAACTCTTTATCGCTAATGGCATCTACTGTGACAAATACTTCCTGTCCGATATGCAGGTTCTCGATTTGTGTCTCCTTATAATTGGCAACGATCCATTTCTGGGTATCAGGAAGAATATAGGTGATGGTCTGCCCTGCCGAAATAAACTGTCCTTCCTCTAATGAGCGACGGCCGAGTTTTCCGTCACAAGGAGCTATTACAACCGTATAGGAAAGATTCAACCGGGCCATTTCGAGCGCAGCTGTTGCTCTTTGAATAGCCGCTTCGGTATTCATGCGACGGTAGGACACTTCATCTACACCGGAAAGAGCTGCTTTTTTCTGCCTTTTCGTAGCTTCCAGCTTCTTACGCGTAGCTTCATAATCAGTGACAATCTGTTCAAGTTGGATAGGAGTAGCCGCATTTCGTTTCACGAGGTTCTCATATCGTTTCCGGTCTTTTTCCAGTTTCGCCAACCGTACTTCAATTTCGGCAATAGACGCATCGTAAACAGATGCTGTTGTCTGCGTGGTATTGAGTGTAGCATTGATGACGGTCGCACCGGCTTGCGCATCTTTCAAGGCAGCTTCAGCCTCCATTACGCGAATTTTATATTCACGATCATCCAGTACCAGCAAAGTATCTCCTTTATGTACCTCCTGATGTTCTGTAAAGTAGATTTTGTCAATGTAACCTGAAGCACGTAGATTGATAGGAGACACATATTGTTCTATTTGTGCGTCGTTACTAGTCTCCGTCTGGCTATAATTCAAAAAAAGGCAGATCACTTCAATCACTCCCCAAATAATAATAGCCACTCCAAGAAGGCTGATAGCAATCTGCCAGCGACGAAGTTTCTTCATTTTTTTTGCTTTCTCCTGATGAGCAGCGGAAGGAAGGTTATTTTCCATTGTTTCCATATTTATGATTGTTATTTGCGTATTATTTGACTAATGATTCTATTTGTCCGGTCAGTTTAAGCAGCATCAGGTTAGTCACCCGATAATTATAATGTGCGCTGATATAGTTGTTTTGAGCTTCACTCATCTGCATTTCATCTTGCAGCACTTCCGTCATAGAAGCAATGCCTTCCCGGTAACGGTCGGAAGTGACTGCGTACACATCTTCGGCAAGCAAGTAGTTATCCTTCTGTTTCTTAAAGTTACGCTGATTGTTCATCAGGTCGTTCACAGCATTCAGATATTGAGTTTGCAAATTCTTCCGGGCGTCTTCCCATGCCAATCTTTTATTCTCTATATCGATCATCGCCTTCTTTATTTTATAGGTTTTATCCAGTCCGTCGAAAATCGGAATACGCAAGGTTAGTCCCACTCCATAGGAACGAAACCATTGATTGGACGGACCGGAGTGGAACCAATGATAACCTTTATCCGTATATGCAGCATATCGCCAGCTGCCTGTCAGACTAAGAGAAGGGATATATCCATTAGTAATGATCTTCTTTTGACGTTCCGCCAGTTGCACTTGCGATTGTGAGAGTTGAAGTTCATAGATATTTTCCGACAAGCCAGTCAGGGCTACCGTAGTAATGCTATCGGCATTTACAGGTGTCAGCGCGATTTCCTTTTCAGCCGGATAATCCATAATGTATTTCAGCATATTCAACTGCTGTTTCATCATTGCTTGTGCATTGTCATATTGCACCTTCAGATTTTCCAAATTGATATTGACTCTTTTCAGATCGACTTCCATAGACATTCCGTTATCGAAGAAAGCCTGTGTAATATCTCTCAATTCTTCCAGACGGGTGATATTTGCTTTTATCAGCATGATTTGTTCGGCCGTGACCTGTCCGAGATAATACATCTTACTGATTTGAAGAATAACATCTTCCCTGGCTTTTCCATAAGACAGACGACTGATTTCTTCCATCACTTTAGCTATGGACATAGAAGTATAAAGAGTCTGATTGAAAAGCGGCATCTGCATTTCCAGTCCTGCATTAGCAGAATGTTGCAATGTTTTCGTTATATTATAGGGAACTCCGTAAGATGAACCGTCTGTGACTGACACTGGAGGATCAAAATTGTTATTATAACCGGCTATCGCATTAATTTGCGGCAGCAGCTTCGAACGGTTTTCAGATACGCCATATTTACTTTTTTGTATTTCTTTACGTTTCCCTTCTAACGACAAGTTATTGTCAATACCAATGCGGAGACAATCCTCTAATGTCAGAATCTCTACCTCCTGTGTGTTTCCACGTAACACGAACAAGAAAAAAAAGGAAAAAATGAATAGTAGTCTTTTCATAACACAATGCTCTATTATTGGCTACAAATTTAGTAGCTTACAGCATAATAAGACTATCCACAAACTATTTGTTTATATTCATATTTTCCTTTTTCAATGAACAAGCAATAGACAACCACTCTCATAAAACATCACACTTAATATGTTTCTATGAACAGCGTTTGTTTTTTCATATTTTTTTAGTGAATGAAAAATAAGGGCGGCGCCCTTTGTGAGGGTACAACCGTCCGCGATAGCGTATTGAAGCCTGCCTGTAAAGTTTCTAACTTTGCCCTAAAAATTGATTTATGGGAAAAGTTGAACTTTACAGGCAGGTTTTCTTGTCATTCAAGCAACTGTGTGCCGAAGGAAGACAGCCGTCTTCGTTCCGAGCCTATTGCATAGCCAACGGTGTAGATCAGAGTCAGATGCGGCAATTGCTCAAGAGCGAGTTTCAGGATATAAAGACCTTGCCGGGATATTGTTGCGTAAATAGTCGCCTTTACGGGGAAATTTATGAGCGGTTCAAGCAATTATGCGCACAAGGCAGACAGCCCGGGACCTTATCTTCTTATTGCAGGAGTTTTGGTGTAACATACGGTCAGTTGCATTCTTATTTGTATCGGAAGCATTTACGTGTGGCCGGATTGCCCGGATATACAGGACCGACAGGCACGGGTAACAATAAGTCTGAGGAGGTGCCTTTCGAGGATGTCATCTTTGAGGAGGCCGGTTTTCTTCCGGCTGACACGGGCAATGTGATAACAGTAAAGGTCGACGGTCATGTGGCGGTCAGCTTTCCAGCTGATACTGATGTTGCTGTCATTGCAAAGTTCGTCAGAAAGATGGGAAAGGAGGTCGGTCATGTGGGGTCTTGAGCAGGGGTTACGGCTATGGGTATGCCAGCAGCCGGTGTCGATGCGTTACGGCATACGCGGTCTGACCCAGATGGTGTGGTCGTGGAAGGGGCACTCTCCGGCATCGGGCGATGTGTATGTGTTTTTCTCCAAAGACCGCAAGTCCATGAAGGCTCTGAAATGGGATGGTGACGGATTTTTGATGTACACAAAAAGACTGTCGCAAGGTCGTTTCCGGGAGGTACTTAAAAAGGGCGATGACGGCGTGCGCAGGCTCCAATGGGACGATTTCTATATGCTGATGAGGGGGCTCACGCCTGTGAAGGTGACGGTCGAGAATCGCTTCAGAATGGCTGTAAAATAAGGCTTAATAATTTGTTAATCAAATAAATAAATGGTGTAGAAAGTTGCAAATGTCAGATATTTTTTGTAACTTTACACCATGAAAAAGAACGAGTTGATAGAGTTTTTGCAACGTCAGATCGAGTATCTTCAAGGACAACTTGACGAGGCGTTGTCCTCTGTCAGCTCTCTTACTTTATCCAATGAAAAACTCCAGTCAACCAACGACAGACTGGTGGCAACAGTAGATGAGCTGCGCAAACAGATAGCCTCGTTGGAGGATGCTGTAAAAGGGAAAGGCGCGGAACTAAGCAAAGAAAAAGCTGCTCGTCAGGCCGTGCAGCGTCTGCAGGGCTCGCCGTCAGAGCGCCAGACAAAACCGATGCCGGCTCCTGCCGTATCAGAAACTCCGGAACAGAGGCCACAGAAGAAACGCACCAACAATGGAGCCAGGAGAAAGACCCATCCCGAGTGCGAGGTAGAGACGGTTGTGGTGGAGCCGGACAGCCCCGACTTCAATCCCGAGGCGGCGACGTTTATCGGCGAGTGCGATGTCGTGCGCTACGTCATGGAGCCGATGCGCTTCAAGAAAATAATCTACAAGGTACGCAAATATGTGCAGGACGAGAAAATATACAAAGGCTCTGCTCCCGCCACGCCGCTGCTGAACTCGCAGTATACATCCTCCTTCATTGCCGGACTCGCCGAGCTACGCTATCTCCACTGCATGCCACTTGAAAATGCAGTCGAATACTTCCGTGCCCACGGCTTCGACCTTGACAAAGGCACGGCACAAAAACTGATCAGCAAGGTAAGGGTTCATCTGGAGAATCTGTACAAGGCTCTCGGGCCGGCAGTTGTCGAAGACAATTATATCTGTGGTGACGAGACCTATCAGAAAGTGCGGCTGCAGGTGGCCACTCCCTCGGGCAGGAAGATCAAAAAGGGCTACATCTGGGTGTTCGTCGGCATGACAACCGGGCTTGTATACTTCTTCTATGATGACGGTTCCCGCTCTGCCGAAGTCTTCAAGCAGCATATCAAAGGCTTCAACGGAGCGTTCCAATGCGATTGTTACTCGGGATACCGGCATATCGGAATCGGTGAGATGAGCGGGATAAAACGCTTGCCATGCCTGCAGCATATAAAGCGGAAGTTCCTCGACCTGAAAGACAATCCGCAGGCGCAGGAAATAGCAAAGCTCTTCGGACTCCTTTACCACTTCGAGCATCAGCACCGCATAGGCAAAGACGGATGGACGGCGGAAAAGCACCTTGAGTGGAGACAACGATACTCCAAAGTGATGCTCGAGAAAATCCGCATGAGACTGACAGCGGTCAAAAATCGCATCGGCGTGCCACCCGACGACCCGCTGCTTGCCGCCACCGAACATGCGCTTAAACAATGGGACGTGATACCACGCATCTTCGCCTCACCCACCTACAGACTTGACAACAACAAAGTCGAGCGAATCAACCGCTACATATCCCTGACCCGTCGCCGACTGACAATCGGCTCCCACTCCGGAGCCGAAGCCGCCGCCCTGTACCACTCGCTGGCCATCACCTGCCATCAGTGCGGAGTCAACGTCTTCGACTACTTCTGTGACATCATCGACCGATGTGCCGCATGGCCGCCAAACACCCCGATCGAAAAATACCGCGACCTGCTTCCCGACCGCTGGAAACCCTCACAAAAATAGCCGCCCAAAATCCGGACGGCTTTCTTTTTATGGCTTACCTGCTATCGCGGACGGTTGTACTTGTGAGGAGGAGTGCCGCCCTTATTTTATAACCTTACCATACATTATGAAGGTTAATGACTATTACATTTCGCTTAAGACTTCTTCGCAATCTTGTTCCGCTGCGTCCACGCAAGGACCATAACTCCGATCAGCAACAAAGCCAGTGCTGCATAAGCAATACTTTCTGTAACCTGTATGCTTTGCGGGTCAAACCACATTTCGATGGTATGTTCTCCTGCCGGTACATTTATCGCACGCAAGATATAATCTGCACGGGCAATATCGACGGGCTGACCGTCAATAGTCGCCTGCCATCCCGGATAATATATTTCGGAGAAGACAACAACTCCGTCTTTAGGAGTGAAAGCATTGTAAGCCAGACGATTCGGCTCATAACTAGTCAACTGGATGGTAGATAGAGAATCTTTATATCCTTCTGTCACACCTTTCAATTGTTCTTTAAACTTCACATCCACTACGGCTGTTTCCATTGGAAGAATATCATTCAAAGCGTCGATTTCTTCATTTGCATTATTTACATACTGTACCTTGTCTACGAACCACGCATTGCCGTATGCATAAGGATTTACCACAGGAACAGCCTGCCCTTGCTCGCCGGCAGGGAAAATGAAGTATTTTGTATTCAGCATATTCAGTACACGGAATTTGGAAGCGTCTACACTGTCCATCTGTCCGCCGGCAGTAGCCACCGCCTGATAGGTTTCCTGCATCTCGGGCATGATATGATGATCTATCATTTCCTGATAGCGACGGAGCTTCGCTGCATGATAGCCACCGACACTCTTATGCCAGTATGCCGTGTTGTTTTCATTAAACGTATTACCGGGGAAACCTATAAAGTTCAACACACGATAATTTAAAGTAGTATCCTGAAGGATCATCTCATCCGCCTGTGTTTTAACAAACGCTTCTGTCTGTTTGGATTTCGGCACAAACTGTTCGTCATTCAAATAGCGTTTATTGATGCTCCACATATCTATCAGACATAAAAGCGCAATACCAGCCAGTGTGAAAGAAGCTTTCAACTTCCGCTGTTGATAAAGGAATAAAAGCACGCAACCTATCACGATAATAAAGAAACTGCGCCATGCATCCGAAGCAATAATAGCTTTACGCATTTCAGTCAGGTTTGCCACAAGCGGAGCCAAATGTTCGGCTGGAAGTCCTTGTTTCAAGGCAGCCATCTCTTGTGTCGTAATAAAACCGGAGAAGAAAATACCTGGAGCAACAGCTAAAATCAACGCAACACCGGCAGTCAGTATCAAAGTGGCAATCGCCCCTCCACGGTTTTCTTTCAACTTCAGCGTATCCGGCTTACTCAAAATCTCTTTCAAGGCAAAAATCGCCAACAAAGGAATGGTAAATTCAGCAATCACCAGAATGGAAGACACGGCACGGAACTTATTGTACATCGGAACGTAATCAATAAAGAAGTCTGTCAGTCCCATGAAATTCTTTCCCCATGAAAGCAGAATCGAGAAGATAGTAGCTCCCAACAATGCCCATTTCAGAGGACCTTTCACTATGAAACAACCCAATATGAACAAGAACATCACAAATGCCCCGACATATACAGGACCGGCTGTCCACGGTTGCTCACCGAAATATTGCGGCAACTGCGAATAAATACTGTTATACATTGGATTGGCCTTTGCCATAGCAGCTTCGCTTTGCGACATCGTAGATCCTGATCCTCCTCCTTTTACGTTCGGAACCAGCAATGTCAATGTCTCGCCAATACCATAACTCCAATTGGTTATGTAGTCGCGATCCAACCCGCTACTTGTCTGGCTGGCCGCAGCGCCCTCCTGCTTCAATTCGCTCTTGCCGCGCATCGTCTCCTTACTATATTCATAAGTATGATACAGATTGGAGATATTGATGCAAACTCCTACCACGGCAGCCAATGCCAAAATTGCGCTGGCCTTGAAGAAATGAGGGAGTTCTTTCTTTTTATAAGCATCTTCAAAATACGCTCCCACGAAAAACAGGATCACAAACATGAAATAATAGCTCATCTGAATGTGATTCGATTGAATCTGAAGGGCAATGAACAACGCTGTAATAATTCCGCCCAACAAGTATTTTTTCCGGTAAGCCAGAACAACACCCGCAATCGTGGGCGGGATATAAGCCAACGTCACAAACTTCCAAATGTGCCCTGCCGGTATCAGAATGAAGAAATAGGAAGAAAAAGCCCATATCACTCCGCCCAATCCTGCCAGCCAAGCCGATATTCCGAAAGCGCGCAAAAGGATATAGAATCCGAGCATCATAATAAAAGTCAGCACCACATAATCCGGGAGAAAGAGGCGATAAACCTTCTCCACCCCTTTCAGTGACGTTGTTGAGTCGTAACTCGGAGACATCTGATAGGTAGGCATACCTCCAAAAATCGAATTTGTCCAACGCGTACGTTCTCCGGTACGTTCGAGATACTCTTTCGATTCTTGTCCCGCACCGACTCCGGCAGCCGTGTCATGCTGAAACAAGATACGACCTTCGATATCAGCCGGGAAAAAGTAAGCGAAAGAAAGAATGATAAAAGCCAGAATGGCTATTAAGTCGGGAAGAAACTTTTTCATTTACGATGACACGATTTACTATTTACAATTGAAGTCTGAATATAAAAATAAATACGATCTGACAATCTAACATTTACAATTAACAACGGTGGAATATTGATAACAACGAAATATCAGTATCCCACATTTATCAACCATAAATAGTAAATCGTCAAATCGTAAATCAAATTAGTATCTATAATGATCTGCTTTATAAGGTCCGTCCACTGACACACCAATATAGGCAGCCTGTTCAGGAGTCAGCTTGGTCAGTTTCACACCAATCTTTTCAAGATGCAGGCGGGCCACTTCTTCGTCCAGATGCTTCGGCAAGCGATATACATTGATATCATATTTCTTATTGAACAGTTCTATCTGTGCCAATGTCTGATTCGTGAACGAGTTACTCATCACGAATGACGGGTGTCCGGTTGCGCATCCCAGATTTACCAGACGGCCGTCAGCAAGCAGAATGATGCTGTGACCATCCGGGAAATAATAACGGTCTACTTGTGGTTTGATGTTCACACATTTGATGCCTGGATAACGTTTCAAAGCATCTACCTGAATTTCATTATCGAAATGACCGATGTTGCAAACGATAGACTGATCTTTCATTTTCTCCATGTGGTCGATACGGATAATATCAATATTACCTGTGGTAGTCACGAAAATGTTGCCTTCCGTGCAAGCTTCTTCCATAGTCACTACTTCAAAGCCTTCCATAGCAGCCTGCAATGCACAAATCGGGTCTACTTCCGTCACCAGCACTCGCGCTCCGTAAGAACGCATAGAATGAGAACAGCCTTTACCCACATCACCATAACCACATACTACCACCACTTTTCCGGCAATCATCACGTCCGTTGCACGCTTGATACCATCAGCCAACGATTCACGGCAGCCATAGAGGTTGTCAAACTTAGATTTTGTGACCGAATCATTCACATTGAATGCCGGGAACAACAGTTTCCCTTCTTCCTGCATCTGATATAAACGGTGTACGCCTGTCGTAGTCTCTTCAGATACGCCGCGCACTTCTTCCGCTACACGATGCCAACGAGTACTGTCTTCTGCCAATACTTTCTTCAAGATTGCATTCAGTTCTATTTCGTCCTCTGCATGCACTTCTTTATCCAATACGGCAGCATTATTCTCCGCATCATAACCTACGTGAATCATCATCGTTGCGTCACCGCCATCATCAACAATCACATTCGGCCCTTTGCCACCGGCAAAGCTCAATGCCTGCAACGTACACCACCAATAATCAGCAAGGGTCTCTCCCTTCCATGCAAACACAGGCACACCCGCAGCAGCGATTGCAGCCGCCGCATGATCCTGCGTTGAATATATATTACAAGAGCACCAACGTACTTCAGCTCCTAAAGCCACTAACGTTTCAATCAACACAGCCGTCTGAATGGTCATGTGCAACGATCCCATAATGCGGGCACCTTTTAACGGTTTGGATTCTCCATACTTTTCGCGAAGAGCCATCAGGCCGGGCATTTCTTTTTCTGCCAAATCGATTTCCTTGCGTCCGAAATCAGCAAGTGTAATGTCTGCCACCTTGTAGGGCAGAGTAGAGAATAATTCTGTAGACATATTGTAAATCATTTATATATAATGGATGCAAAGATAGAACATTCTGATTAGTAGGGCAAAAGCTATCCATTTTTTTTATATTATAATAACTAGGTATAAAAAACGCGACCTGTCAATGACAAAGCCGCGTTTTCTCTATGAATTATATTTGAAAAATATTTTTTTATTTCTTAGCAGCCGGGGCACTAAGCATTTCTTTGTATTTCACCGGATCATTCAGTATTTTCATCGCTTCCTTCAAACCGTCATCATCCTTCAACTGCTGGATGATATTACCACGTTGATAATAATAACGTTTGATAATTTCAGTAGCAATCATTTTCTTTATATCGGTAGAGAAATAATCCAAGTCACGGTCGAGATTATGGTTCAACTTCTTCTCTAGCGCTTTGAATTCCTCTGAAGCGTCATCCATGTATCCTTCAAACTCGACAGCTTCTTTCAATGTTTTCAGAATTTTCTCACTCTGTTGGTCATACTTGAAGTCAGCTTTCTTCACCAATGCTTTAAAATCGTTATAATCAGCATCTGTCACCTCAAACTTCTCTGGAGCAACGATAGTGGGATGTTTCAAACAATACTGCGTTGCATAATCGAAAATCAGATTATCGCGTACCAGATAGAATAGGATATTCGGCAATTTCTCCTGTTTGATCGTAATATCCGGCATTACACCCCCCCCGTCACGGACTTCACGTCCGGCAGCTGTATAGAAAACCTTAGTTAAACTGTCGGGAATAGTGCCGACACTTCCATCTTCATTACGATGTTTGTAATCAATAGCCTGCACGCAACGGCCGCTCGGAATATAATATTTGGAGGTAGTCACTTTCATCGTTCCACCGTATGGCAAAGAACGGGGAACCTGCACCAACCCTTTTCCAAAAGTACGGTTACCAACGATCACAGCACGGTCGAGATCCTGCAAAGACCCGGATAAGATTTCAGAAGCAGAAGCTGTTCCGCTATTTACCAGTACGGCAATCGGAATATCCAAATCCAACGGCTCACGCAACGTTTTATAAGTGTTACTGGCCTGTTTGATTTTTCCTTTGGTCGTCACAATTACTTTTCCACGCGGCAAGAAATAATTCGCAATTTCTACTGCTTCATCCAACAGTCCGCCGCCATTACTACGAAGGTCTATCACCAATGAAGTGGCACCCTGTTTCTTCAAATCCAAAAACGCTTTCTTAAATTCTTTGGAAGGATTGCCGGAAAAAGTACTAAGGCTGATGTAACCTATATTGTTATCCAGTACGGCAGTATAAGGTATTGCCGGATTTTGAATAGACTCACGCACAATTGTGAACTCCATCGGCGTACGTCCGCCTTTCACATTCGGACGCTCAATCTTCAACTTAAAGCTGGTACCTGCCTGTCCGCGCAACATCTGGCTGACTTCCGCATTATTCTTACCGGCAAGGTCTTTTCCGTCAATCTCCATCAGGATATCTCCCGCTTTCAGTCCGGCTTTTGCAGCAGGTGTTCCCTCGAAAGGTTCGGAAATCATCGAACGCTTTAGTTTCGTATTATAAGCAATGTAAGAACCTATACCACCGAATGATCCTTTAATCATTTGTTCCAACTCACTCTGATCTTCTTCCGGATAATATTCCGTATAAGGATCTAAGGTGTAAAGCATATTATCGATTCCTTCCCGAATCGTTTTATTCGGATCGATGGTATCTACATAGAACATATCCAGTTCTTTCACAATCGCATTAAATATATCCAGATTCTTTGCAATCTGGAAATTACGGTCGTCTCCGCTCTTGAAACTAAAGAAAGCAACTGTGGCTATCACCGCTACTGCAACAATAGCTATCTGCCTGTTCAGCAATTTTTTCATACCTCTTTCAATCTAAATGAGTCGTAAAAGTAGCTCAATCCTTTGTTATTCCGCCAGAATCCTGTTAATATTTAACTTAATTTCATCCCAGCGTTCCTGTGGTATCGTTGTTCCGATTACCTGAATAACATTTCCCGAGAGAATAGAACCTATTTTTGCACATTTATCCAACGAATATCCGCAAGTCAATCCGTATAAGAAGCCGGAAGCAAAATAGTCACCGGCGCTGGTAGTATCTACCACTTTCTGAACCGGAATGGCCGAAACCTTTATCTCCTCCGTCCCTTTTCGGATGTAAGAGCCATTTGCTCCTACTTTTACAATGGCAATGCTGCATTTCTTGGCAATCATTCCCAAGGCTTCTTTCGGCTCCTTGCCGGTAAAGGCTCTCGCTTCTTCTTCGTTTGCAAAAACGATGTCGACATATTTGCTTATTAATAAAGAGAAGAATTCCAGATCATTGGCCACAATGTTATAACTAGCCATATCCAGACAAATCTGCAAACCTGCTTCCTTAGCCAGTTCAATAGCATGAAGAATCATTTCATGATCCTGAACGAGGTAGCCTTCTATGAATAGGTATGCGTAACCTTTAAACATATCCAGCGTCAGTTCTTCCGCTCTCAAAGAAGCGGCTGCTCCCAAATAGGTTCCAAAAGTGCGCTCCCCATCCGGTGAAATAAAAGTGGATGCCACGCCGGAAGGTAGTCGGTCCGAGGTCAATAATTTGTCTTCAATCTTATTTTTCTGCAGATTTTCACGAAAAAATTCTCCATAATGATCATTTCCCACTTTTCCGATAAATCCTGTTCCGGCACCCAAACAAGCCAGTCCGAGGATGGCATTTCCTGCCGATCCGCCTGTTGCCAAGTGGGTTTTCATCTGTGAAAATTTTGCGTTAATCTGCTGTAACTTAGCGTCATCGATGAGCTGCATGCTTCCTTTGGGTAAACCCATTTCATCCAAAAGAGTATCATCCTTCAGGGTTGCGAGTACGTCTACCAGGGCGTTGCCCAATCCTATTATTTTGTCCATTTCAAATATTTTTTTTGCAAAGATATTGCATATTTCAAAAAAACCTACTACTTTTGCATCGCAATTGAGAAAAACATTCTTCCTTAGCTCAGTCGGTTAGAGCATCTGACTGTTAATCAGAGGGTCCTTGGTTCAAGTCCAAGAGGAAGAGCAAAGTTGAAAATCTTGATTGCAAATATTCTTCCTTAGCTCAGTCGGTTAGAGCATCTGACTGTTAATCAGAGGGTCCTTGGTTCAAGTCCAAGAGGAAGAGCCAGAGTAGACAAGCCACCTATTTGGGTGGCTTTTTCTTTTTCAAGACTTTGTAATTCGTTGGAAATCGGGATCAGTCCGAAAACCCTGTGGGACATAATATTTTGAAAAAATTCCAATATTGCAATGTAAGAATACAGATTCTTTTAAGGCATTATAAATTAAGTATGTCAGACAACCGCTTGATTGGGTACCAGTATTATAACTCATCGTTTACGATTAATCACCCACAGGGTTTTCGGACTGACCCCATATTTACTCCACCATTGCCAACGTCAATATACTAATCCGTATGTCCTCCACATCTACCAGACAGGAAGCACATGCCAGAGTAGTAGAACCGGTAGTCAACACATCATCCACTATCAGTATGTGTTTTCCTGCAAGTGTTTCGGGATGCTGAAGTTCAAAGATACCTTCCACATTATCCCGACGTTCAAACACAGATTTGCGCGTTTGCGTTTCCGTATTTTTCTTACGTAATATTAATTCTGTATCGATGGGGATCCCTGTTACAGCAGCAATACCACGGGCAATCCACTCACTCTGATTATAACCACGTATTTGCTGTTTTTTCTTATGAAGCGGTATGGGGATTATCACATCAATTCCCTGAAAAAAATTGGAAGACAAAAGTTCGGCAGCCATATACCGCCCCATAATTGCACCTATTTCCTTTTGTCCACCATATTTCAACCGATGAAGAATCAACCGGAAGTCGCTTCCTTTCTCATAAAAGAAAAAAGAAGTAGCCCGTTCCAAAGGGATTTGTCCCCAGAAGAGCCGTTCTACCGGATTATCTTTTCGAAGATGATAATTAGTACGGGGTAGATTGATATTACATACTGTACAAATACATTCCTCACCCTTTGCTAACGGCCGGCCGCAAACAACGCAGCAACGGGGAAATAGCAAAGATAAGAAGGAACTAAGCCAGTCTTTGATAAGAAGTGTGTGTTTCATAATAATAGAGATTTAAAGTTGCAATAGCACCTACATATTGCAACTACATATTCAATGGAGGAACTTCTAACAGGAGTTTCTGAAAGAAAGGATGAAGATTTCCATTCGTTGCAATAATATGATGTCCTTCTATGAAATGATCCTCACCATAAAAGTCAGTCACCTTTCCTCCCGCCTCCTGAACAATCAGTGCTGCCGCAGAATAATCCCATTTTCCGAGAAATGCTTCCATCCAAGCATCAAAACGCCCAATAGCCACATAGCAGATTGCGGCAGCAGCCGAGCCATTCATTCGAATACCGCCCACTACCCCATAAAGCTGATCGATGAGATGAAGAGCAGTCTGTTTATATTGCAGATGATTATAAGGTAATTCTGTAATGACAAATGCATCTTTGATGTCCTCAACGTTCGACACATGAATTTCTTCACCATTCATAAACGCTTTTCCGCCTTTCCAGGCATAAAAACATTCATCCCGGCAAACTTCATAAACGACACCTAAAAGAAGTTCGGTACGGCTACGTAAAGCGATGGACACACAATAAGGAGCCTCATCATGAATATAATTCGTGGTTCCATCCAAGGGGTCAATCACCCAACAGTAGGGTTCATCCTGATAAGTGGCAGAGCCTTCTTCTGTAATGAATCCCGCTTCAGGCAATAAAGCAGTAAGGGCTTTCACCACTCGCACTTCAGATTCTTTATCTACATAAGACACATAATCATGTGCATGTTTTTCCACCACACGCTCACGACGGAAGTTCTTTCGTTCTTCTCTCAAAAAATATCCAACTTCGGTAGCAATCCGGCATACATCAGTTGTAAGCTGCTTTAAATCCAACATTTATTATTCAAATTAAAAAGTGCTCCGAAGTTATAGCTTTTCCTGCAAAAAGCATAAAGGACAATAATATTTTCGTGTTTGATACGCAAATTAATGAGACAACATCAAAACTATTATAACCAATATTTAAAAAAACATCTAAAAACAAGGCCGACTCATTTTCTTTTATGAGCCGACCTTTCTTTACTTTTACATCAAAATATAAATGTATTGTCCTTTATTCCTTAATTTATAACAACATTACTTCTGAACCACAATTTTCAACTTACAGGTACGTCCATAGAGTAATGCCACACCGTCATAAGTGAGTCCGGTTATGCCAGCTCCCGAATAGGCTGGCCCCTGGCTTCCTACCACTCCTGTAGGAGTAGCTATTTTACATCCTCCGGCAACTAACGCATCGGTATCATTTGCGGCTTCAATGACATGAATGACACCATATTTGCCCGCCGCAGTAACAAAGGCAATATAAGAACCGTCTTTTATCTGCAAACTACAAGGATCATTCGGATATCCATCAGATGCATTGACTCTTTGCATTAACATATCGGCACCTCCTTTAGCTATACTTTCCAATACATTCAACGCCTCAAAAGTCTTGACGTCCGAAGCCGCGTTCGCCATCATCACATCAATACCAAGATCAGTAACCTTATCATCAGGTATAAGAGTAAACAACGTTTTGTTGGTAGCAACACCTGCCGGTTTAATCCAGTCATTCACATCATAAGCTCTCCCTATCGGCCCTCCATTAATTCTTGATGCACTGACAAAGGAGAAACCTCTGTTTTTAACGGCAACAAAGCTTGGATTTCTCCATATATTGATGAAAGCAAAGTCTACGCCATTTGCCTTTGAACCATATCCTTTAATTTCCTTCAAGCTTAATACATATTTCTGCACACCCCGTATCATTATTCCCTCTATGGAGAAAATATAAGGTTGATCCGGTTCTGTTGAATGTTCCCATTCGGGTGCCATTTCGATATCGTTGAAAACAAGCGCAACATTATTGTCAACACCCTCAAAACCTTCGATATTGATAATCTTTTCCTCTTTCAACCCCTCTATATCTTCTACCACAATCTTGATTCCATTGGTCTCTTTATTGTCTACGACAGTTTTCAGGATAAATTCCATTTCCAACGGATTGCCTGATACCGGAATAGTCGTATATTCCTTCAGGTCACCCAGTACTTTATTACACAATGTATGTTTTATAGACTTAATGCCCACAGCAGAACGAATCACCACAGACAGAGAAACCTCTTCATCGGGTACTAAAACAGGGAAATCTGATGGTTCGGTGAATATTTGGGATGGAAGTTTAGTTATCTTTTTAATAGGTATTACCTTTTGTGCCGTTTTTGTCAAAACATCCGTTGATGTTACCAGTATCCCGGCTGCTTCACGCGTGTTGACCTTGACATTCAAGTCAAATTCAAGTGTCATATCAGTTTGCAGAGTATCTATCTTTAAACGTTGACGTTCAGTCGCGTTTATCTCTTCATATTCTCCATTCTCATCCATCTTCAACAAGGTAGCATATATACTGTGTATACCCACAGCAGAGAAACTTCTGGCAGATACAGTCACCGTCGAGTTATATTCCACCACATCTATTTCGGAAGGAGAAGTGAGCTCTACAGTAGGTGGCGGATATGCGTTGTCGTCCGAATAATCGGACTCACTATCACTACAATTTGTCAACAACAAACCCCATGGAAGGGCAAGTATCAGGATCATTATATTTTTGATATATTGCTTCATGACCGTTCATTTTTTATTTTAAAGATTCGATTTGTAATTGAAAACAATGTAAATCTCCGCTTACACTTGTTTCGGTTACCCCCCTAAAAGCCCATTTGTGTGAAGTCAGGACAAATATACAATACTCGGAGTCTCTATTTCTATTTTCCACTTCTACGAAAGAATAGGTATCAGAAGTTAAGTTAGAAGTAATTGCCGACTCAAGATTAGGCAATAACGCACGTTTAACAGTGCCTACCAGAACCGTCTGTTCGTTTACCTTTTTCTTGAAAACGTCGACAGCCGGAGCTATCAGGTCTTCACTATTTAATGATACAGAACAGAAGAGCATATCTATTCCGTTCACTGCTTCTGTTTTTGTTTCAAGATATCTGCAATCGTTTTTTACTACATATTGTGTCATTTCGGAAATAGTAGAAGGAAAAAGAACCGTACTGCCGATTATCTTTTTCTCTCCGTTACTATAGCTGACAGGTACAAACACCGGCACTTTCTTACTCTCTCTAGCAGTCTCCGTACCCGTATTTATGATTGCAGTTTGCCCATAGACAGCGTTCGTCCTGTCCAACAATGCCACTGAATGAACAGTGTTTCTGATAGATGACGCCACCTCTTTATAACTACAAGAGCTAAATAAATTTTGCCCTGACAAGTGCGCATAAACCAACACGTTAGTTGTTCTGAACCGGTTCCATTCCGGAATATCTTCTCCCTTGTTATCCTCATCACTACACGAAACGAACAGGCAAGAGATGACACATATAAATAGCAGATATAGATAGTTTGATTTCATATTTCATTCATTTTACAAATTCAACTTCAGCAAACAAAGCCCTGTGGTCAGAAACTTCCGGATTAGATAAAACTTTAAACGACTTCACTTGCCACTTATTCTGTGGAAGTCCGAATATATAATCAATCTTGATTGTCGGCTGATCTGCCGGATAGGTGAATGTATCATCGCAGATTCTCTGCCAATTCTTCATGACTTCACAAATCACATTAGAGTCGGTCCGGGCATTAAAATCTCCCCCCAGCAGTGTCGGGGTATCTCCCGTACCAATCCGTTCATTAATCTGTTCGGCCATTGCACTCCTTATCAGGTCCGTCGAATGATCCAGGTGAGTCGTTCCTATCCTGATTACGTCTGAAGTTCCCGGTTCCTGAATATCTACATATAATAGCGTCCGGGGTTCTTTGGCCCCGTCTATCCCTTCAAAAGTTTTGTTATTGATATAAACAAAAGGATATTTTGAAAGGATAGCTACTCCATATTCTCCACCACCAGTATCCATCGCTTTCCCGAATACGGAAAACAATCCCAACTCCGCAGCCAGTTGAGTGGTGAAATCCTGATTTTTGTTCCTTTTTGTGTTGTAATCTATCTCTTGCAACATTACAACATCCGGATTGTATTTCCTGATAAATGCAGCATACTCCTTCACCGAGTAACCGGTCATTTCCCCGGACATCCGGCAATTATAGCTCATTATTTTAAGAGCCTGCGCATACGTACTTTGATACGCAAAAAAGAAAAGGCATACCCATACAATGGGCTTTAAAAGTGCTTTCATAAATTTGTTTTTGTTATTAGATTAAGTTTACTTATTCAACGGTATATGTATATTCTGATATTTTTTTAAAGCTAACCGGTGTTATGGATTGCATCACCTCCAACACATAGTTCAAATCGTTCCCTTTACAAACGAAGTCGTACGTAAACGAAGCAATCTTTTCGTTTTTAACTGTAATCTCTATATCAAAATGACGCGAGAGTGTTGTAAGCACCTCTTTCAATGATGCATTTCTGAAAATAAGCCGGTTACTCTTCCAACTCGAAGCATCATCGTGATATCTATCAGTTTTTATTTTTATTACATTACTCCTTTTTTCATAAACTGCAGTTTGTCCGGGAAGCATTTGCTGCATAGGCCTGCGGCTTTGCACATGCCCGATATTTATACTTCCTTCGTCGAGTGTAGTTTTGATTACCTTATCCGAAGCGTATGCTTTTACATTGAAACACGTTCCCGTCACTTGTATTTTCACATTCTCGGCAAGTACCTGAAAAGGGGATTTCTTGTTTTCTGCTATCTCAAAATAAGCCTCTCCTTCCAGCGTAACATTCCTGTTGTATCTTGCAAACTGTTCCGGATAGGTCAATTTAGAATCGGCATTTAACCACACCCGGCTACCATCAGGAAGTAATACGAGTAGCTTCTCCCCCCTTACAGCACAGACCTCCCGATAAACAAGGTTTGCCTCATTATGACTTTGATAGAAATTATATCCCACACCTATCACTAGCAAAACAATTGCACAGGCTACCGTCCACTTAAAGAACAATGGCATCCTTATTCTCCTGTTCTTTCGTTTTTCTTCCCGCATCACGGCTTCCTGAATATTCTTATAAATGCGATATTCATCAAAAGGAGGCAATTCTCTGTCGCCCAATTCGAGCTGTTTGCCTTCTATTATCCTCTGAATGTCGTCATCCATATATTTCCCGATGCCGTCAACTACTTCAAAGTCCTGATTTATATGTTTCTTTTTTGATTTCATATTTCAATATCTATTAGTAATACACACTGTTACAAAAAAGTATTATACAGACTACGTTAAACCGTGTTAATTCAAAAGAACGTTCCATATCAGCAAAAAGTGATAAAACTACATCATACAATAAAGCAACAATAGGCTAAGCTCTCCCACTGTCGCGCGAATCTGCTTCAAAGATTGGCTATATTGAAATTTAATTGTATTGATCGAAAGATTAAGTTTATCGGCTATTTCCTGATTGGAGTATTTTCCCGAAACTTTCATTTCAAAAACCTTGCGGCGTTGCGGCGAAAGTTGCTCAAGAGCTTGCTGTATGATGTTCATTTGTTCTTGTTTAAGGTTTTCGTTTTGAGAATTGTCTTCCAATTCCAAAACCATTGAAAGGCAATCCTCAAGTAAATAGATATTTTTCTTTGAGTCTCTCAACGTATTGAGCAGATCGTTCTTCAACATCGTAAAAAGGTATCTGTTTATGGGTTTTGTTTCGTCGATCTCTTCTTTTTTCAGCCAGAGTTTTAAGAATAAGTTCTGCACAGCATCTTCAGCCAATTCCTTATTCAGCAAATATTTAAATGCCAAAGAAAAGGTCTGCGCCGCATACGTCTTGTATACAATACTAAATGCCAGCTGGTTCCCCTCTTTCAGAGCCTTAACCAAAGCTTGGGCTTCATCCTGTGAGTATTTCTGGGACATCTTAATCATTTTAAATATGAAAATAAAAAGCTTATTATATCAAGTCCTTACTTTCAAATATATTAATTCTTTCTGATATAGCATGATTCGCGAGCAACAAATGAAACAGGCCTCTTATTTATTTCACCAGTCTTTGATATTTGCTGAATAAAAAGGTGGAGAATGATAATAATCCGTCAGTTGTTGAATGAACATCTTTTCGAGTATCCTTCCGATCAGTTGCATTTACCCAACTTTCTTCTATTTCTTTTAATTCATCTTCAAGTTGCTTCTGATCCACCTCTACACCTTCCCCGACCGCTTTGATGAATGTATTGATATACACCTCCCAGCGCTTTGCATAATAATCACTTATCAGTCCTGCCCACGAACGACTAGCATAATCGTTCAGGCTTCCACCCCAAGTAGTAATCAAGTTGCGAGCATTCTTTTCATAATAGTCTTTCAACTGGGGAGAATCTCCCATCTTCCGCGCATCATCAATCCATTTATCCAGCGAACAGTAAGGATGAAAGGCATTCAGCTTATCCAAATCATTCAATATCTCCTTCATTTTTTCGCCGCAAGCTTTCAAAGCCTGATAATCTTTGGCTTCAACCATCCTGTCAAACTCCATTTTCACATCAAGAAAGTAGTTTCCAAGCACCTGTCTGCCTACAGTAATCAAATCCAGGCGAAAAGCATCTCTCCGGTCAGAAGGTGCCTCATTCAGTTTTCTCCAGACCTCTAGTAGTTCAACATTGCTATACACATTACTTGTCCGTTTTTCACTGTTCTTATTCAATGCAGGGCGATACCCGGGTAAAGTACCCAATGTGCGCGGCACCTGTACATAAATGTCATTGAATAATCGTTTCCAAGCATCGCGCACAGACAGCGACACACATCCCACATGTCTGTCAGCCAGACATTCAATCCATTTATTATCACCTACATTCAGGTTCCATGCTTTCTCAAGAATGTATTCGTAGGGAAATTGCATCACATCCAATCCTTCCAGCGTAGAGCCGATTCCTTTAAGATTGCCTCCACCGTTAATGAGAGCATTCTCAAGTCGCGCGCCACTTTCTTTGACGTTACCTGTCAAAGTTGTGTTTCCCCCGAAATTGCCCAGATAACACCAAATATAGGGCTGATTATGAAAATGCTCTGTTCTTTTCCATAATTCAACATTTTCACAATGATAATCAAGTAATATCATTTTATTCTGTGGCACTCCTGTCAGCAAAGCCTTCATTCGCTCGGAAGTCCATTTATCTTTATCAAAATAAAACATCCACGTCATTTGCATCCATTGGGCTTTGGGATCGGCAGCCGTCAATGTAGCGTACATATCCGATGCTATCTTCCGCAAATATTCGGGTTCGAAACTGGGCGGGTCAACCTCGTTGAAAGGATCTAAACCATAAATATGATCGGTTCCGAAAAGTTTTTTTTGTTCATCAAGAAATAGCTTCTGAATTTTCGCAAACAAAGCATCGTTAGGGTTCAGAAAATTACAACGGTATGCATCAGCAAAGCCGGCCCATTTGCCCAAATGTTGAATATCGGCCTCGGGATAGATCCGTTTTAAATCGGCAGGTACATGTCCGGCAAAGGCTGGTAATACGGGCTTCATATTCAGTTCACGCTCACGTGCGAGTATTTTTTTCTGCAAGCTTACCTGGTGTTCCAGCCATTCCATTGGCAACGGACCGTTCCAGCGATCTATGTTAGCCATCCGATGCCAGGGCAGATACGGCGGTCCCGTGAAGTAAGAGCGTATTTCGATGTCCGACATTCCCATTTTCGACCAAACTTTATACCACACAGCTTCTTGTCCGGTAATGGCCAAAGGCATATTTATACCATTAAGGGCCATCCAGTCAATAAAGCGCTCCCATTCTTTCCATTGCCACCAAGGCATCGTGTAACCATACGTGCAGTAATTCAGGAAAAAACGAGTATCCACTCGCGCTTCCGAAACCACCTTCTCACCAACCATCGGCAATTCTTCAGGAATTTCAACGGCTATATCCGCATACCATGACACTGTAGTGAGACAGTAATATTTCAAGTAATGGTTCAGTCCCATCGCCATTGAATTGGCGTTGTTTCCACTGATTACAATTTTATCTTTTACGGACTCTATCGTAAAGCAGTCTTTCTCTCCTTTCAACTTTTGAAACTGAAAACTCTCGATGTATGATGGAAGCAAACGTTTCAATAATGCTTCCGCAACAGCTACGTCTTTGTCTTTAGCCTGAAGAACCAACGACATAAACAACATAACCAGACACGTGTATACACTTTTTCTTTTCATTCTGATTTATAATTTTATATAGATTTTTCTTTTTAACAAAACATACCCCAACAGCCCATTGAACAACAGGAAAAATACACCGTACATAAATGAACCGAAGTAATTTCCGAATAACGGGTTAAGCAAATTACTGAACACAGCCGTATGGATATGCCAATGCACAAGCAATCCTCCGGCTATGCAGCTAAACACATAAATTACAAGCGGATTCGCTCCAAATGCTTTGAAAAACGAAAACCACTTTTTATTCTGCTTTACATCAATGATATAAAGCAGCAATGCCAATGACAATGCCGCAATCCCACAAGTGAGCAAAACGAACGAAGGAGACCACAAACGTTTGTTCAAAGGACAGGCATAGCTTAACAAATAGCCGACAAACAACAGCGTGGTACCTATAAGAAATAGATTCAGCATCCGGCGGTCATTGTCTTTAATGTCAATGATTATCTTTCCGCAAACAAAACCGATCATCACTTGAGACACAGCGGGAATCGTACTAAGTATCCCCTCGGGATCGACAAACTGGCGGCCCTGAAGATACATGTGGTTAGATCCTAAAATAGCCGAATCAATCATCCCGACGATATTATCCGCACTCTTTTCAAATCCGTTTCCAAATAACTGAAAAATAAAGTAGACAACCAGCAAGATAATAGCTAATGGCATAAACCTCTTATGCGGTATTGTTACAGCCAACAAGGCTGTAATACCATAACAAATCCCAAGCCGTTGCATAACTCCCATCAACCGGAGCTGACTCAAATCAAAATAGTTACCACTATCGATTGATGTAATGAACCACTCCATAACCAGACCTATAAATATTAATAAGAGACTTCTTTTTATGATTTTCGCAATGGCCGGTCGACACTGGAAGTTATACTTACACAAGGAAATGTAGGTCGAAATCCCCATCAGGAACATAAACATCGGAAAGACCAGATCGGCCGGCGAAAAGCCATCCCACTTGGCATGTGCAAACACAGCATAGTTATAGCCACACTTTCCTGTGTTGTTGACCAAGATCATCCCGGCAACAGTAATACCCCGAAGTACATCAAGCGAAAGTAACCGTTTGTTCGGATTCATAATATTTGATTCTTTTAATTACTTATTATATATAAAATAGTCGTTCCGGCAGCTAACACTATCCCTATAAGCGATTCATAAGGTATCAGCTTCAGACGTTCCTTAAAATTGAGTTCGCATACGCCTCCTGTCGCATAAAAGAACGAACCATGTGGCAAATGGTCAAGAACTGTAGCTCCGGAATTAATCATAGCCGCTCCCCAAATTGCAGAAATGCCTATAGCCAATATCGTTTCAGCAAACGAAGAAGAAGCCAGTGTCGCTCCGGCTGTTGTCGATGCGGTAGCCGCCGACATCAACGCGCCTGATATAGGAGCAATCAATGCATCACTCATATGAGCATGATCCAATCCTGTAAGAATCCAATCTTTCAAAGAAGAGTTCTTTATGATACCGGCAATAGTTCCGGTTCCTATCAACAGAATAGCTACCACAGACATCTTTTGCAGTCCATATTCTATACTGGGAAGAATATTTTTCCATTGTTTCATACAGATAGCACCACATAAACCACCTACCGGCAAAGCTATCAAAGGGTCAATATTGATTCCTGCCGCAGGACGTAATGCCAATAAAACAATCGTAACAACAGGAGCAATCAGACTGGTTCTTAACGAGGGCAGATTTCTCTCTTCCTCTTTATCCTCTGTTTGCATCATCGTTTTTTTGTTTTTTACCGATTGAGGCATTAGATGGACAATAACGAAAACAGTGAAAAACAGACCGATCACTGCCGGCAAGATATTGGCAAACATTACAGCCGATAGATCTGCATTAAAATTTCCGGCTGCTATAATGGTGTTCGGGTTAGGTGATATGATATTTCCACATTTACCTCCCCCGATCATAGCAATAAGCAATACAGATGGAGACAGGTTTAGACGCTTGCCTATCGAAAGAGCCACCGGCGCAACGGTTATCACAGCCACATCAATAAAGACGCCTACCGTACAAAGCAACATCGTTGCGAGTGACAATGCCATAAATACCCGTTTTTCACCCATTTTGTTTATAATCGCATTGGAGATGACCGTGGTAGCCCCGGTTTGTATTAATATGCCTGACAAGACTCCGGCTGTCAGAATCCGCAATACCGCCGGGGTGACCTCTTTCACCCCTTCGGTCATCACCGTAACAGTCTCATTTAAAGATAGTCCTCCCAACAACCCTCCGACTATCGCTCCGATAATCAGACTGTATGTCGGAGAAAGCTTTCTTATGATTAACAGTATGGATAATGAAAGCCCGATTAATGCGCCTATCGCTGTCATTGAGTATTATTTAGTAAATTGTTTTATGATTCTCACCACCTGTCGCACCGTTCTCTCTATATTTTCTTTCGTAAACTCCGGTTGCATCGCCTCTTCAAGTGTTACCGGAAAAGGTTGAATAGGCAGTACGGCAGTAAACCCCATCCTATTAAGCGCTTCGGTGGCTTCGACCGCTCCCCCCAACGCTATCACCGGAACCTGACATTTCTCACCGACACGTAAAATTCCGTCCAGCGCCTTTCCCATACCAGTCTGGCGATCCAGTTTCCCCTCTCCGGTCAGTATCAGGTCTGCCTGTCGGACGACCTCCTCGAAACGAAGCGTTTTCAATATAACTTCTATTCCGGATTGCAATTCTGCATTCAAAAACGGAAGCAAGCCGCCTCCCATTCCTCCAGCTGCTCCAGCACCGGGAAGCTGGGATATATCCATATTTGTATATTCCTTTATCACCTGTGCATAATGCCGCAACCCATTGTCCAACTCTATCACTTGCAACATAGTTGCCCCTTTTTGGGGAGCATATACATAGGCCGCACCCTCTTCTCCAAAAAATAGGTTACTAACATCACAGGCAATCGTAAATTTACTTTCCTTCAATGCCGGATTTAATTGGAAAATATCTATTTGATGAACTTTTATCAGATTTTCGCCGACAGGCTCCAACTCATCGTTTCCGCTATCTAAAAAGCGTGCACCTAAAGCCTTCAGCATACCTATTCCCGCATCATTCGTAGCACTTCCGCCGATCCCGATAATGAATTCCCGACACCCGCGTTTTAATGCGTCAGCAACCATTTCTCCAACTCCATAAGTCGTAGTCTTCATGGGATTTCTTCGATTTGAATCAATCAATGGCAGACCGCAGGCCGAGGCCATTTCGATAATAGCCATCGCACCATTGTTTACGATACCATACGATACTTCAATTGGCTTCATGAATGGATCATGCACCCGACATGACACCGTTTGGGCATGAAGGGCAGAGCATAGAGCTTCTGTAGTCCCTTCGCCGCCATCAGCTATGGGGAAACGTATAATCTGACAGTCGGGTAATTCCTCCTGAATCGCTTTTTCGGCAGCTTTCGCTATCTCGAAAGAACCGACCGAACCTTTAAACGAGTCGAATGCCAATACAATCTTTTTCATAAAAGCTATCACTTATTTGTTTTCTCTATTAAACTCAATGCAGCCTCGACCGGATCATCAAACGGAGTTGTACTGTTACTCCAAGGAGATGTAATCCATTGCTCCTCCCATTCTCGGATTTTATTCCGGTCTTTTGTGAAATAGAGCTGTATACGAGGGATATAGTAGTCTTTAATCAATCCGCTCCAGAAACGGGCAGCATAATCTTCCTGAATACCACCCCAACTTGTAATCAAGCGTTTGGCATTTGCTTCATAAGCATCTTTTTCCTGAAGAGTTGTTCCGCTATTGCGCGCAAGTTCCACCCATTCTTCTAATCGATATAAAGGATGAGAAGCCAACAGCCTGTCAACGTCCATCAACAAATCAACAGTTTGTTGCAGATTACGTTGCGCTGCGAGAACACGATTCTCCGAATCATCTTTCAAGGCCTGTTTATAAAAATTTTCAGCTTTAGCCGCTACATAATACGAAACAAACTCTATGAGGTCGTTTCTGTATAATTCAGAGCTTTTCAGTTCGTCAGCACAACTGGCATACAAACGTATAGCCTGCAAGTAATCATCACTAAGGTCGATTTTACTGATCCGCCGTTGATCAGGAATTACAGTTTGCCAGGTAAAACGGGGGTATGAATATAAAGAACTATATGCTGTTTTCCGAAAAAGCTTCCAAGCTTCCTCCATGGCATCGGGATATCCTCCATAACGGGCCTCACAGTATATCTTCATCCAATCGTCCAGGTCGATACTATCTGATGACCATCCCATATCGGCTAACAGTTCGTAAACAACCTCATTGCTTTCGAGTCCTTCAGGGGCAGAACCGAACCCAATCAAGTTACCTTTATTAGCTGCACGTAACGCTTTGACCGAGGAGCTTGCATACATATCCAAGTCTCCTGTCATGGTGTTTTTCCCACCAAAGTTGGGTACATAGCTGAATATCCATTTCTTTCCGTAAAATCCATCATGTACTTTCCATGTTTGTTCGGTGTTCCATACCCATTTCGGATAATCATTGCCCAAATCAATGATAATCATTTTATCATCAGGTACATTGCTTAACAAGGCTTTAAGCGATTCTTTATCCCAGAATGAATGTTGATATCCGAATGTCCATCCCTGTGTAACCCAAACGGCATCCGGGTTTCCGGCTGTAATTGATTTATAGATCGTTTCTCCATACTCGGCCAATAACTTATATTTCGCTTCTTTATCCTCCTTATCGATAGGCAGCTCCATCTCGTTAAAACTGTCCGAGAGATAATACGTATTTTCTCCAAACTCTTTTTCCCACTCTTCGACAAACAGTTTGCCTATCTCTTCGAAAAAAGGTGAATCCGGTGGCAATACATAGGCGTTGTACTCTTCATCAAAACCACCCCACCGCATGTGCCGGAATTGTGTGTCGGGATGTTTCTGGACGAATCCTTCCGGCACGAAACCTGCAAACGCAGGTGCTATGGGCTGCATACCCAACTCGCGCATACGGGTCAGGATTTGATGCTGCAAAGCGATTTGGTTCTGTTGCCATGCATCAGATAAGGGACCGTCCCACTTGTTCAGATTGCCCATGCGATGCCAGGGAAGGTGTGCGGGGGCAGTGAAAAACTCACGGATTTCTTCTTTGTTCAATCCCATACGCAGCCATACCCGTTCCGCAATGGCTTCGCTGGCCACAGTAGCCAAAGGCATATTTACACCATAAAGAGCCATCCTGTCAATTTCCTTTTCCCAACGCTCCCAGTCCCAGTAAGGGGTAGTGTAGCCGAATGTACAAACATTAAGGAAATAGCGCAACTCATAAGGGGACACCTGTTCATACAGTTCATAATCGGGCCATGGCATCACCGACGTTATGTGTTCACCACTCCATGTTTTCATACTCTTGCAGGCCTCTTTCATGTACGTATGAAAAGCGTAACAGATAGCAACGGAGCTGCTTCCCCTTAGGGTAAGCCGGCCGTCGCTTGCTATCACTTCGAATATATCTTTACCGTCGGATGGTTCGATATATTCAAAGTGGATAGACTGTGCTCTTTCCCCAATCTGACGTTCTATTAACTGTTTGGCGGGGGTGGTAATATCCGTCTTGGGCTTGTGGCATGAGCAGAAAAAAAGCGTTGCTGAAATCAGTAAATACTTGATTATTGTATGTATCATAGAAAATCATAAATGTTATAAGTGAGTATCAATATTTTTTCTTCGATGCTTCTTTCACATATTCCAGTTCCGTAATAATCGGTAAATGGTCTGACAAAAGCGACTGAACAGTTTGTGTACTAATCACACGCCATCCTTTTTGCGGGTAAGCAAACAAGTAATCGATTTTAATCACAGGTTTCCATGCCGGCATTCCAAAATCATCGTTGCTTGCAGCAAACCAGCTATCCATACCACGTATTGCCTCGGAGTAATGACGCGCGTTGAAATCACCTCCCAAAATTACAGGATATTTATAATTTTTGAAATGCCCGGTAATAAATTCTATTTGCTCTGCCCGTGTTTCTTGAGAGTTGACATCCAGATGCGTAGAGGTAAAAACAATGGTATCATTACCCATTTCGAATAATCCCTCCAGCATGGCCCGCCTCTCATGCTCTTTGACCGGATGGGGCAGCATTATCTTTTGGACAGAAATATATGGATATTTACTTAACATCCCAATACCGTAATAACCGGTAGAATAGTCAATCGTTTTTCCGTAAAGCCCAAACATCCCTGTATGATAGGCAAGTTCGGATATAAAATCCTTCCCCTTCTGATGCGGGGTACGCTTACGGTCTGTTTTGCTATCCACTTCCTGAAGCGCCACAAAATCAGGCTTGAAAGATTTGATGTGATGAGCAAGTTCCTCTAAAGATGCCAGTTCGCCAAATCTTAAATTATAGGTCATTACCCGCACCCGTAGAGTATCTTGCGCATAGGCAACGCCCAAAGTCAGGCATAAAAACAATAATAAATATTTCTTCATTGAATACATGGTTTCTATTTTTTAATGATTACTTTTCCCAGCCCGGATTTTGTCCTAACAGAGGATTCTTCTGGCGCTCGGGATTAGGCACGGGCCACAAATAATGTTTCGTTGCGTCGAAGTAGCGTGCTCCGCCTTCCGCAGTAGACTTTTCGTAGATAACATCACCAAACTCATCCACTCCGGTATCGGGATACGGGTTGGCGCCCAAATCATTCATACAAACTTTCAGGCTGGGACCGGTGATGGCACGTCCAAAGCGAAGTTCGCCTTCACGCCAGCGCATCACATCGGCGTATCTTGTTCCTTCACCTGCCAACTCAATGCGGCGTTCTCTTCTCAATTCGGTTTCGAGATCCATCCCCCATGCGCTAAGTTCGTCAAGGTTCATACGATGCATATTCACACGATCTCTAAGCCTGTTGATGGAGTAATCAATCTGTGTTTGTGTCAGTTTCTTGCCTTGTAGTTCGAAAGTGGCTTCGGCATAAATCAGCAAGATTTCGGCAAAGCGGATGACATTGAGATTCCCATGTCCACCCACACTTGAGCCGGCCAAATCAATATCGTTATACTTTTTCAGATAGAAACCTGTACGGCTATTTGCCCCCACACGGTTATTATCTTGCAATGAAGCAAAACGAGGCAGATTAAATATCTCGTTGGCCTTATCCGTATCAGGATCACCGTCATCTCCTCCCGGCCATTTGTCACCCGGAGCATATAAAGTCATCTTCATTCTAGGATCTCTGTTCTGGAAGTAATCCACATAATGCTCTTCAGGCGACTTGTATAACGATGAGGTCTGCACACCGGTCTTTTTATAATATTCCAATCCGGTTTTTGCCGGTTTACCGTCTGTACACAGATAAGCATCCACTAACGACTTCGTTGGATTGAGGCGTATATAGTCTGTCGGACTGCAAGTTTCATTGGGCAGACTTTGTGTACGGATTTCAGGTACAAAAAGACTATATACGATAGCTTCGATATTTTTCGGATCATTCTCGACATCCCCTTCGTGATGAAATAGTTTTTCGTATTCATACAGGCCATAGGGACTGTTTTCGATGATATATTCACTCGTTTTTGCAGCCAGTTCCCATCTTTCGTTTTGCAAAGCAATACGTGCCAATATAGCTAAAGCGCCCCAGCGGTCGAGTCTTCCCAGTTTATCGCCCGTATACCTTTCTTCAGGCATACGCTCTGCCGCCCATTTCAAATCCTCGACGAGCTGGTCAATGACTTTCTCTCTGGGAGTACGTTCGATATATGCATCTTCGGGCTGGATGACTTCTCCTACCCAGGGTACATCACCCCAAAATGTCGTGAGGTAAAAGTACATAAGCGCCCGGATGGTTTTTACTTCTGCGGCATAAACGTCCTTCTTATTTTGAGCTACCTGCGCTTTATTATAGTTGTCCAGAAAATTATTGCAGCGATAAATATAGCTATACGCTCCTGTCCAATAGGTAGTGAAAGGGAAGCCGTCAGTATAAGAGTGCTTGCCTCCCGAAACCTTACTTAGTCCACTAGTAATATTCCCCCACATAACAGTTTCGGCCGTCGATTCACTCCAATTCACGAGATAGTCTTTTTGTAAAGCTTCGTAACAGGGAGGCAAGGCATTTTTAAGCTGATCTTCATTCACCCAGAATGTTACATTGTCCGGCTCGTTAGGGTTCGTTCTATCCAGAAAATCACTACATGAGGTAACTATGCCAAATAAAGCAATGATTAAAAAGTATTTTGAGTATTTCATCTTTATAGTCGTTTAATAGGTTAGAATGTTATTGATAATCCAAAAACATAGGTTTTTACTTGCGGGTAAACATCTCCGCTGGTGGTCCTCACTTCAGGGTCATAAGCTCCGAAGTAATCGGTTTTAGTAAACAAGTTATCTGCCGAAGCATATACTCTAAGACTATTAATGCCAAGAGGTGCCACCATTCGGGCAGGAAAACGATAACCTATCTGAATATTCTTCAGACGCAAGTACGATGCATCCTCTTTCCAGTAGTCACTGAAGAGCCTGTTGTGCTCCTGCGACTGATAAAGTCTGGGATAAGAAGCATTTGGATTCATAGGCGTCCATCTGTCAAGATGCTCTTTTTTAGGGATTGAGTAGTCATTGATAAACGCATGCCGAGCCTCATCCTCAAGGTAACCGGCAACTTTGCCTACGCCTTGCAAATAGAAACTGAAATCAATGCCTTTCCATTCCAAACCACCCTTGATTGCATAGGTGTAATGGGGCTCTTTCTCGCCAAACACCACTTTGTCGTAGTCATCAATTACCCCGTCGGGAGCGCCGTCAGGACCACTGATGTCCCGATACTTAATATCTCCGGGCTGTACAATGCCGTTTTGTGATGCAACAAGAGGAAATTTTGGTTTCTGGTACTTACCTGTAGTTGTATTCACTGATTCAAAGTCATACACTTGCGCCAGCCCATCAGTCAGATAACCATAGAAAGCACCTATCGGATCACCTACCCGACGATACGAACCGGAAGCCGTACTGGTCAGCGACTCCGGAGTTCCACCCAAATCGGTAATCTTATTACGGGCGTCCGACAGATTGAACCCGAAATTGTAATTTACATTTCCGATCTTATCACGCCATGACAGATTAAGTTCCCATCCTTTGACATCAATCTTACCAAGATTGACATAACCTACGTTACTACTGGAAACCCCGACAATAGCCGGAACATCGGGACGAACCAATGCATCAATATTTTCTTTCTTATACCAATCAAAGTCCACATTCAGTCTATTGTTCAAAAAACTAAGGTCTACTCCGAAATTAAGCATGCGGATGGTTTCCCACTTGATGTCGGGATTACCGATTTTGTTTTGCCAAAGTCCCATAACAGGTGTATTAGAAGCTCCGATAGGATAAGACTCTTCGGTTATGATAGGTGACAAGTAGGGGTAGTAATTACCGGGAATGTTTTGATTTCCCAATTCACCCCAGGAAGCACGCAGCTTACCCGAACTCAATACCGAAGTAGCGAACTCCATGAATTTTTCACGTGAGAAGTTCCATCCTGCCGAGAACGATGGAAAATATCCCCAACGATTGCCCTTGGCAAATCTTGAAGTTCCGTCGGCACGCAGGTTAGCTTCAAACAGGTATTTACCGTCAAAAGCATAGTTGACACGACCAAAGTAAGAACGCAAAGCCCACTCGTCTTTTGTTCCGCTATTCATAAAATTAATCATTCCGGCGCTAATAACGTGAATATCCTCAACCATCACATTATCACGCGTAGCACCCAGTGTGCTTCTGTTTTCCCACTCTTGCGAAAATCCCATCAATGCTCCCAACTCGTGGCGTCCTATGGTCTTATTAAAGTTCAGGGTGAATTGCAACGTTTGGGTCATAACGTCAAGATGGCTTTGTGAGATATAGTCCTTGGCATCTTCATTTGCTTTCAACGGGCTACCGTCCGAGTAATAAGACAACATCTTCGGGTTAAACTCATCCACTTGGCGGGTATATATATTTGCAGAGTACTGCATACCTACGTTCAGTCCGTCTATAATTTTGAGATCTGCATTGAAAATACCATTGAGCACGCGTGTTTTCCGTTCTTCCATTCCCGACTCATAAGCTACCTGCAAGGGGTTACGTACCGAACCGTACGACCAGTTCTCACTATCTACCATCCGGCCATTCTCGTCAGGAATTTGCCACATGACGGGAAGTAACGGAGACATACGCTGTGACAGGCGGAATACTCCTGATGTGCCGCTATAACCTAAGTCCTTTTTATAGAAATCGACATAGCTCATCTGTCCGGTCAGTTTCAGACGATCATACACCTCCGTGTTTACACTGATACGCGCATTATGTCTCTTGGAACTATATCCGTCACCTACAACCAGTCCATCCTGATCCAGGAAACCATACGACATAAAAAATCCGGTTTTCTCGCTTCCACCCCGTGCACTTACATTATGCCCTGTCTGAAAAGCTCGGCTTTTGTATATTTCGTCAATCCAGTCTGTATTGGAATATTCGTTGGGATACAGTCCCGAATCATATTTATCGAAAGCCTCTTGTGTATAGGGCTTGGAAAATCCGGCAGCACTCATGGCTTCGTTGGAGAGTTCCATGTATTCCCTTCCGTTAACAAGTTTGGGCAATGCTGTGGGAGTCTGGAATCCGGCATATCCGTTATATTGGAATACTACACGTTCTTTCTTTTCTCCCTTTTTAGTCGTTACAAGAATAACACCGTTAGCGGCACGTGCTCCATAAATGGCCGATGAGGCGGCATCTTTCAGTACGGATACGCTTTCGATGTCCGAAGGATTCAATAAGTTGATGTCTCCCCCGGCTACTCCATCAATCAAGATCAAAGGTGCTGTACTACTGTTGATGGTTCCCGTACCACGAATGTTGATACTGGGCACAGCACCCGGTTGTCCCGAAGAGGAAACGATACTAACTCCAGGCAACAATCCTTGCAGACCCGTAGTTACGTTAGTAATAGGTCGGTTCTCGATAGCCTCCGCTTTGACCATAGATACAGCACCTGTTACATTCACTTTCTTTTGTACGCCATAGCCTACAACTACTACATCTTCCAGGCTGACAGCATTCTCTTTCATCACTACGTTTACTGTCGTTGCTTTCGCTATGACGCTTTCTTCACGGTAGCCGACGTATGAGTACCGAAGTGTACTTCCATAGGGTACCTTGATGGAATACTGACCATTGATATCGGTGATTGTACCTGTAGTCGATCCTTTTACCGATACGGTGGCTCCGATGATCGGTTCCGTATTCTCGTCAGTAACTTTACCTTTCACATACAGTTCCTTCTTCTCTCCTTGTGAATCAACAGGTTCAGTTTTATTTTGATATTCTTTATTATAAAATAAAATACTGTCATCCAGGAAACGGAACCCAATGTTAGTCCCTTTTAGCAAAAGAGTTAGTGCTTTGTTTACATCTGTGTCTTTTACCTCCAATGACACTTTCCTACTCGTATCCACAAATTCTTTACTATAGGCTACATTCATCGATGCCTTCTCTGCTATCTGACTGATAGCTTCTTTAAGAGGAAGCTCTTTGATACTAACCGATATTTTTTGCTGTTGTGCATAAACAAAAACTGTGACAAATATGCACATTAAGGTTACAATACACCTTCTGCCGGTGGATGAAAAAGGAGAATCTTTTTCCATAATATTAGTCTTTAAAGTTAATAGTTCAATATCTATTAGCTAATACACAAGAGGTATTAAAAAGTATTACAGCAAATAAGTTAATGAATATTAATTCAGGAAATATAGGAGAACTTGCCGGAAATCAATCCATACTTGATAAAAAAGAAAGAAAACACTTCAAAGGTATCGTTTTTAGAAGAAAATATAAAGGGGGGATATCGTATTTTCTCATTTAATGCATAAATTAGTGTCTTTACCTGAAATAATTAATACCTTTGAGTGCATGAATTAATTCATTTGACTATAGTGTTTCTTTCGTTAGAGTATAGTCAAATAAAAGAAGTACTATAGTCAACAGGGCAGACGCATTATATTTTGTCTATCAATTAGTCAACTATTATCTATATTTCATTTTTATTATTTGTCTTATTATTAATCTATTAATATTTTGTATATTAATTATTTATTTGTATTTTTGTTGTATTGAATTTAAACAAAAATAAACCCTAAAATGAGCTTAATTAGTCTTTGTAAACAACTTGAAGATCCTCGTATTGACCGAAAAAAAGAACACTCTTTGGAAGTCATCGTTTATATAGCCTTGTGTGCTGTAATCTGTGGAAGTGAAAGCTGGAATGAAATAGAACGGTTCGGTATTTGTAAGTTTGACTTCTTTAAACGTCGTTTTCCTGATTTAGTAAAGATCCCAAGTCATGACACTTTCAATCGTTTTTTCAGTTTACTCAAACCCGGTTATTTTGAATTGGTCTTTCGTGATTGGGTATCTGAGCTTTGTGGTAAGTATGAAGGGGTTGTTGCTATAGACGGTAAAATGCTTCGTGGAGCAAGTAAGTGCAGCAAAGACAATCCCTTTGGCAAAAAAGGATTCAAGCTTCATATGGTTAGTGCCTGGGCTGTTTCCAATGGAATCAGTATGGGTCAGGTAAAAGTAGATGATAAAAGCAATGAAATCACCGCTATTCCTTCTCTTATAAAATCTCTGGATTTGCAGGATTGCATAGTGACAATTGATGCTATTGCATGCCAAACAGATATTGCCGAAGTAATAATAGAAAATAATGCAGACTATATTCTGGCATTAAAGGCCAATCAAAAAAACAGGTTAATGGATGTGGAACGATGGCTAGACGAGATGGATGGTGTTGATATTGATCGGCCGGTATACCGTTCACACTATGGAAAATATGTCACAGAGGAGGTTTCTCATGGGAGAATTGAGACTCGTGAATGTCTGGTTTATAGCCCGGGAAAGATTATGGAATCAATGCTGAAAGATAAATTTGAGGGGGTCAAGTCCATCGTAAGAATTAGTACCGAAAGACTGGAGGTAGCCACTAAAAAACTTTCCGTAGAAAAAAGATATTACATTACTTCACTAGGGCTAAAACCGAAAGAAATTTCAGAGGCTATAAGATCGCATTGGGATATAGAAAACAGGCTACATTGGCAGTTAGACGTATCGTTTAGAGAAGACGCAGGAAGGAAAGTAGGTAATGCTGCGCAAAATTTTTCTTTAATTAATAAGATGGCCCTTTATATCATCAAACAAGATGAAACAAAGGGCAGTGTAGCAGCCAAAAGAAAAAACGCAGGATGGAATGATGAATATTTGTTCAAACTATTAAATAAGATAAAAATATAATGCGTTTGCCCTGCTATAGTCAACAGGGCAGACGCATTATATTTTGTCTATCAATTAGTCAACTATTATCTATATTTCATTTTTATTATTTGTCTTATTATTAATCTATTAATATTTTGTATATTAATTATTTATTTGTATTTTTGTTGTATTGAATTTAAACAAAAATAAACCCTAAAATGAGCTTAATTAGTCTTTGTAAACAACTTGAAGATCCTCGTATTGACCGAAAAAAAGAACACTCTTTGGAAGTCATCGTTTATATAGCCTTGTGTGCTGTAATCTGTGGAAGTGAAAGCTGGAATGAAATAGAACGGTTCGGTATTTGTAAGTTTGACTTCTTTAAACGTCGTTTTCCTGATTTAGTAAAGATCCCAAGTCATGACACTTTCAATCGTTTTTTCAGTTTACTCAAACCCGGTTATTTTGAATTGGTCTTTCGTGATTGGGTATCTGAGCTTTGTGGTAAGTATGAAGGGGTTGTTGCTATAGACGGTAAAATGCTTCGTGGAGCAAGTAAGTGCAGCAAAGACAATCCCTTTGGCAAAAAAGGATTCAAGCTTCATATGGTTAGTGCCTGGGCTGTTTCCAATGGAATCAGTATGGGTCAGGTAAAAGTAGATGATAAAAGCAATGAAATCACCGCTATTCCTTCTCTTATAAAATCTCTGGATTTGCAGGATTGCATAGTGACAATTGATGCTATTGCATGCCAAACAGATATTGCCGAAGTAATAATAGAAAATAATGCAGACTATATTCTGGCATTAAAGGCCAATCAAAAAAACAGGTTAATGGATGTGGAACGATGGCTAGACGAGATGGATGGTGTTGATATTGATCGGCCGGTATACCGTTCACACTATGGAAAATATGTCACAGAGGAGGTTTCTCATGGGAGAATTGAGACTCGTGAATGTCTGGTTTATAGCCCGGGAAAGATTATGGAATCAATGCTGAAAGATAAATTTGAGGGGGTCAAGTCCATCGTAAGAATTAGTACCGAAAGACTGGAGGTAGCCACTAAAAAACTTTCCGTAGAAAAAAGATATTACATTACTTCACTAGGGCTAAAACCGAAAGAAATTTCAGAGGCTATAAGATCGCATTGGGATATAGAAAACAGGCTACATTGGCAGTTAGACGTATCGTTTAGAGAAGACGCAGGAAGGAAAGTAGGTAATGCTGCGCAAAATTTTTCTTTAATTAATAAGATGGCCCTTTATATCATCAAACAAGATGAAACAAAGGGCAGTGTAGCAGCCAAAAGAAAAAACGCAGGATGGAATGATGAATATTTGTTCAAACTATTAAATAAGATAAAAATATAATGCGTTTGCCCTGCTATAGTCAACATTTTAAATGACTATAGTCAAACGAATAAAATCATGTAGCCGGAGACAATATTTACTGAATAACTAAAAACAAAATAAGATATGAGTGTTTATTATGATCTTTATGCCAGTGGCAACCCACAAAAAAAGGATGAGCAGCAACCACTTCACGCACGAGTGATTCCATCAGGAACTCTTGATGCTAAGAAGTTTATAGAATTAGTATCTAAAAGCAACGGCTTCAGTCAGGCTACCATTGAAGGATGCTTGCAAGCAGTCACCGATGAGTTACAACATTGGTTGAAACAAGGCTGGATTGTGGAAGTCGGAGAATTAGGTTATTTCTCCTTATCGCTGAAATGCGACCATCCGGTAATGGAGAAGAAAGAAATCCGCTCTCCTTCCATCCACCTGAATAAAGTGAACCTTCGCATCAACAAGAAATTCCGTGAGAGTTTGGAACCATTGCCGTTGGAACGCATGGAATCGCCTTACCGAAGCAATGGCAATCCCGATGAAGACAAATGCCGTAGCATCCTTATGCAACATCTGGATGAACAAGGTTGCATCACTTGTGTCGATTTCACGAGACTGGCCGGCATAAGCCGGTACAAGGCAACTATACTGTTAAATACCTATTTAGAAGAGGGAATTATACGAAAATACGGAGGAGGAAAGACGGTGGTATATTTAAAAAGATAATTGGCATTAACTCTTCTGGGCAGTTGGATTCAGTGAAACATCTCCGGAATTAGAGGAACGTTTTCCATTATTATTTCCTTTAATTCAGGAAACAATTTAAATCTTTGTCATGTAAAACAGGAAACTCCATGAGAAAAGATATCATTAAGTCGCTATTGCTATCAAGCAAATTGAAAGGCTTGTTGGAAGCCACTTCTGTACTGGATGCGAAAATCTTATCATTATCACGAAGGGGAGCGTAAAATAAAATGTGTCAAAAGTTTAAGAAATCCGCAAAAATGGTCTTAAACTTTTGACACATTCATTTTTTACTATTCAAAGCGAACTTCAGAGATACCTACGGATTTTCCCTGTCGAGCATCTATATTCAAACGTATAGCCTCTACTTCAACAAGTGCCCTGTCATAATCATGGAGTCCAGTCAGTACGTCAACCTATGCCATAATCCTCATAAAAAAGGAGACCGAGCCTATGTAAACATTATAAAACACACAAGTACTTATCGCACAAAGTTTTACTTCAATATTAATTATTTTATTAACGCACTTCTTCAAAATCGCTTGCACAGCAAATTCCGATACCATATCTTTGCAACGTGATCACAAAATAATAACTAGATTTACTAACGATTAAAACTATTAAGAATTATGGCACTGAAATATGTAGTCAAGAAAACAACCTTTGGCTTTGATAAGGAAAAAGCCGAAAAATATGTAGCAAGACCATTCAACGTGGTTACTGTTGATTTTAAAATGCTATGCGATCAGGTTACAAAAGTAGGATTCGTTCCACGCGGTACTGTAAAATCAGTACTCGACGGATTGATAGATTCGTTGATAACCTATATGGAAATCGGAGCTTCAGTAAGCCTTGGAGAATTCGGAACATTTCGTCCATCTTTCGGGTGCAAAAGTCAGGATGATGAAAAGGAAGTGACTACGGACACCCTAAAGAATCGTAAAATAATTTTCACTCCCGGAAGTATGTTTAAAGACATGATAAAGTCAGTAAGTATCCAAAAATTGGATAGTTCTAAAAGCAATAGTTCCGGTATGCCTGGCAATGGAAATGGAGGCAACGGAGAAGGTGGAAATGAAGGCGGCGGTGAAGCACCGGATCCGGCAGCATAAGAAACGGTATTAATATGTAAAAAATCGGGCTTGACATTGTTCAAGCCCGATTTGTTCTATTATCTAAAATACTACTTTCTATCAGTTAACACCTTTATCGAATCCCGTTTTATAATATTAGGTTTCAAAAGAATCTCCGAATGTAGTTCAGTTTCTTCCAAAATCTTCTGCATCAACATTTTTACAGCAATAATGCCAATATTCTCCAGTGATTGTGCAATACGAGTTATAGGAGGATTTAGATAGTCCAGATATAAGTTATCATCAAACGAAATGATAGACATATCTTGAGGAATTCTCACTTTATGCTCATTTAATGCTTTGACGGCTCCCAAAAGAATTGTACTACTTAACGCAAATATAGCAGTAGGCTTTGTGGTAGAGTTCAGAGCCAACTTAGTCTCAATATAACCATTCTGAATCGAGAACTCATTTCCTCTTATCATTGCGTTATCCTGATAACCAGCTTCGCGAAGCGCATCAAGATACCCGCGCACACGTTCCTTAGTTGTTATAGAAATATCCGGTCCCTGAATACAGAGAATCTTACTATGCCCCGATTCTAATAATAATTTCGTTGCCTGATAAGCTCCTACATAATTATCAGTAGCTACGTATGGCAAATTATGCTTCTCAAAATAGCGGTCAATCAGCACAATCGGAGTTTTAGCACTAATCTCCTCCAGTTTAGAAGGATTTTCACCGGTTGGAACCAAAATAATCCCATCTATTTTACGCGATAGAAGCGAATCGATAGCTTTATTTTCCTGAACAGGATCTTCCAGGGTATCGATAAGCATGACAGTATAATTATAACGTTGTGCTTCACGGATGACAACACTTGCTATATTGGCAAAAAAAGGATTATCTATGTGTGGTACAAGAAGACCTATAGTATATGTCGTGTTGTTGCGCAAACTTTGCGCAACTATATCAGGCTGATAGTCCAATTCTTTAACGGACTGCAAAATAACCTCCTTAGCAGACTGGCTTATTCTATATTTCTCCGATTTACCATTTAAGACCCTAGAAATCGTAGAGATAGAGTACCCAGTTTTCTTTGATACATCAATCAGAGTTTTCTTCATTACTGGTTGTTTTTTGCAAAAATAACATTTTATTTGAGAAAAAAGCAAGAAAAATATTTTGTTTTGAAAATAATCTCTATATTTGCGCAAACGATTGCGCATCGTTTACGATTCAATTCGCCTTAATACTTAATACTCATTATATGGACACAAAGAAGAAAATCGTAGTGATAGGTAGTAGTAATACGGACATGGTTATCAAATCAGACCGTCTACCCAAACCAGGAGAAACAATTCTGGGAGGAAACTTCTTAATGAATCATGGCGGCAAAGGAGCTAACCAAGCCGTAGCTGCTGCAAGACTAGGCTCCGAAGTAACATTCATCTCTAAGATTGGTTATGATCTATTCGGTTTGCAAGCCTTAGAAATATACAAATCAGAGAAAATCAATACTGAATTCATCTTTACTGATCAGAAAAGCCCGTCAGGTGTAGCACTTATTTCTGTCGATTCGTTTGGTGAAAACAGTATTATTGTAGCGCCGGGTGCCAGCCGTTCGCTTTCGATAGAAGACATCAATAAAGCTGAAAAAAAAATCAAGGAAGCTGATATTATACTCATGCAACTTGAAGTTCCGATAGAAACAGTGGAATATGCAGCCACTATTGCCAACCAATATGGTAAGAAAGTAATACTAAATCCGGCGCCTGCGTCTACATTAAGCAATTCATTCTTAAAGAATGTACACACTATATTGCCTAACCGTATAGAAGCAGAAATGTTATCAGGAATTAAAGTAATGGATATCGAAAGTGCCCACCAAGCAGCTAAAACCATTGGAGAGAAAGGAATAGAAAATGTTGTCATCACTTTAGGAAAAGACGGAGCCTATGTCAAAGAAAAAGATACATATACCATGATTCCTGCTAAAGAAGTAGAAACCATTGACACAACAGGAGCAGGAGATGTCTTCTGTGGAGCATTCAGCGTTTATCTCTCGAAAGGGTATTCACTAGCAGAATCTGTAAGATTTGCGAATGCAGCAGTTATTGCTGTGACACGCATCGGAGCTCAAAGTGCTATTCCATATAAAAGAGAAGTTACTTTATAAAACAAATAAAACCTAGGTTAATCACATAAATCTGATTCAAATGAAAGTAGTAGTTATTGGAAGTTCAAACATCGACATGGTTGCACAAGTCAGCCATCTCCCGGCACCCGGCGAAACAATCGGAGATGCAAATTTCATGCAATCTCTCGGAGGTAAAGGAGCCAACCAAGCTGTAGCAGCAGCCAGGCTTGGTGGTTCTGTGACATTTGTCACATCCTTAGGGAATGATATGTATGCAGACATCTTAAAAAATCACTTTAAAAAAGAAGGTATTACCACTGATTACATTATTGATGATGTCAATAATCCTACAGGAACCGCACTGATTTTTGTGGCCAACAGTGGCGAAAACTGTATTGCAGTAGCTCCTGGGGCTAACTATTCTTTATTACCCGGTTCGATTACCCATTTCTCTGAAGTAATTGATGAGGCTGATATCATCGTCATGCAGGCTGAAATTCCTTATGAAACAATTAAAAAAATAGCTCTATCGGCAAAGCAAAAAGGTAAAAAAGTATTGTTTAATCCCGCACCCGCCTGTCTGATTGATGAAGAACTGATGAAGGCCATTGATATACTAGTTGTCAATGAACTGGAAGCAGCATTCATCTCAGGAATTGATTATACAGATAACAACCTCGAGGAAATTGCCAAAACATTGCTGAAAGCGGGTACAAGTAATGTAGTTATCACACTGGGAAGTCAAGGTGTGTACATGAAAAATAGAAAAGAAACAATTCAGCTTCCCGGTTGTAAAGTAAATGCGATTGATACTATTGCGGCTGGTGATACTTTTTGTGGAGCACTAGCTGTATTTTGCGCCCAAAGAGAAATAGATCGAGAAGCACTGAGTTTCGCCAATACCGCAGCCGCGATTGCTGTTACACGATCAGGTGCCCAACCATCTATCCCTACTCTCGATGAAGTAAAACACTTCATGTCAGAAAAAGAATTAGCCTTATCATTCAACTTTTAAATTTAATGGATTATGAAAACTAATCGACATTCTACTCTCTTAAAGAAAAGTGTCCACCTGATAACTTATAACTCAAGTCATAAGCTTATCTGCCTGCTAAGCTGCCTACTTTTATATTCAATGAATACGTATGCTCAGAATTATGTATCAGGAACAGTAAAAGATAATAATGGAGAACCTTTATTGGGAGTTTCCATAAAAGTAAAAGATGGAAATATAGTATCCGGAACTGTCACTGACTTTAACGGATACTATCAAGTGAAAGCAGATCCAAGTTCAACTATCGAATTCAGTTACATCGGATTTAAAACAGTCCAATTTACAGTAGGTGATAGAAAAATGATAAACGTAACACTGGGAGTTGACGAGAATTTATTAGATGAAGTGGTCGTTGTAGGTTATGGTACCCAAAAGAAGATTAATTTAACCGGTTCCGTCGGAGTCATTGACTCGAAAGCATTCGAAGCAATCCCTGTATCCAATGCAGTCCAGGCATTACAAGGGCAGGTTCCCGGTTTGAATATTTATAGCAATCAGGGAGGAGGTCTCAATCAGAAACAATCGATCAATGTACGTGGAGTCGGAACTATCGGAGAAGGCTCTACAGGAAGCGCCCTAGTCTTGATAGATGGTATGGAAGGAGATATTTATTCCATTAATCCGCAGGATATAGAATCTATTTCAGTTCTGAAAGATGCGGCAGCTTCTTCTATTTATGGTTCCAGAGCACCATTCGGAGTAATCTTAGTAACGACCAAGAAGGGAAAGACCGGTAAAGCGCAAGTTAACTACAACAACAGTTTCCGTGTAAGTAGCCCTATCAACATGCCTTCTTCATTAGACTCTTACACGTTTTCTTTATATTATAATGATGCAGCCGCCAATTCCGGATGGGGACCTTACAACTGGGTTTCGGAAGAAAGGATAAACCGCATCAAAGACTATATGGCCGGCAAGATTACCGATTCTACCATCCCCGTGCCCAATAATCCTTCGTTATGGGCAGACGGATATTCACAAGGAAATGATAATATTGATTATTATAACTATTTTTTCAAAGACAATGTCTTTGCACACGAGCACAATATCAGCGTTACTGGCGGGACAGACAAAATACAATACTATTTATCAGCGAACTATTTAGGTCAGGATGGAGAGCTCAGAATCGGAGATGAATACTCAAACAGATATACTGCATCTGCAAAAATCAACGCACAATTATCAAAAATAGTATCAGTCGGATTCAATACTCGCTTTATCAGAAGTGACTATGTACAGCCGACACATCTTAATGAAAGTTTTTTTGCCGAAATCGGACGCCAATGTTGGCCTACCAAACCTCTCTATGATCCAAATGGTATTCTATATGACGACCATGTGCTCCAAATGCAAAACGGAGGTGAAAAACAAGAGCGAAACACCTGGCTCTACCAACAACTGAATATAACGGTAGAACCTATCAAAGGGTGGCGACTGATTGGAGATTTAAGCTATCGATACAACACACAATATTCACACTGGGATTACTTAACTGTTCATCAGACAGGTGTTGACGGAAAGACTAAGGGCAATACATGGAATAACGATTCCCAAGTACATGAAGGCACTTATGCCAGCGATTATTTCAATGTGAATCTCTATACTGATTATGCAAAGACCTTTGCGAAATCACACAATATGAAAGTTCTTTTCGGATTTCAGGCTGAACAAAATAATTATAAAGATATAGCTGCTGAGAAGCTAGGAGTCATTTATCCGGGAAAACCGACTATCAACACTTCTACCGGAATGGATTCAAATAACCAAAAAGTTGCTCCGAATGTAGCAGGTGGACACAATAGATGGGCTACCGCCGGATTCTTCGGCAGATTGAATTATGATTACCTGGAAAAATATCTTCTAGAAGTAAATCTACGCTATGACGGTTCCTCACGTTTTCGTAGCGACAGTCGTTGGGGATTTTTCCCTTCCGCATCAGTAGGCTGGAACATAGCCAGAGAAAAATTCTTCCTGCCTGTTAGCAAGGTTATCAACACATTTAAAGTCAGAGTCTCTTATGGTAGTTTGGGTAACCAAAATACATCCTCTCTATATCCGACTTATTCTACAATCGGTGCAGGAACAGGATCATGGATTATTGATGGAACGTTAGCCAATATTGCCTGGGCACCTTCACTCGTCAACTATAATCTCTCCTGGGAGAAAATCCGTAGCTGGAACACCGGAATTGACTTTGGTCTGTTTAACAATCGACTAACCGGCTCTTTTGATTATTACATTCGTAAAACTGACGATATGGTCGGCCCTTCGGAGAAATTGCCTGTAGTCCTTGGAACAGCCGTTCCCAGTTCCAATAATACAAATCTTAAAACATTCGGATGGGAACTGGAACTAATGTGGAAAGACCGGTTAAATAATGGATTGAATTATAGTGCCCGCTTTACACTTGCCGACAGTCGTACCAAGATTACTCGTTATTCAAATCCTTCCGGACTGATAGATGGATTTTATGCCGGAAAATACGTGGGTGAAATATGGGGATATGAAACGATAGGCATTGCACAATCTGACCAGGAAATGGCCGAACACATCGGAAGATTAATCAACGGTGGACAAAGTAATCTCGGACAAGACTGGAAAGCCGGAGACATTATGTATAAAGATCTGAATGAAGACGGAAAAATTGATGCCGGAAGCCGCACCTTACAAGATCACGGTGATTTAAAAAGAATCGGTAACTCCACACCCCGATATAATGTAGGGCTGGAATTAGCTGCTGACTGGAAAGGGTTCGATATCAGAATGTTCTGGCAAGGAACATTGAAAAGAGATTATTTTCAAGGTAGTTACTATTTTTGGGGTGCAAACGGCAAACAGGGTCCCTGGTTTTCCACAGCACTAAAAGGACACGATGATTATTTCCGGAATGACGAAGCAAGTCCATTGGGAACGAATCTGAATTCCTACTATCCAAGACCTTTATTCAACACCGATAAAAACCAGCAATCACAAACTAAATATTTACAAGATGCATCTTATCTACGTCTGAAGAATCTGCAGATAGGATATAGCTTGCCACACAACATCGTACAAAAAATGGGAATGCAGCACCTTAGGATATTCGCATCCGGTGAAAACTTGTTCACCATTACGAGCCTTATTGACTTCTTCGACCCCGAATCAATCGAAGGCGGTAGTTGGGGACACGGAAACGTTTACCCACTATCCCGAACATTCTCTTTTGGATTAAATGTCACATTCTAAAAACAGGATATTATGAAAAGACTTACGATATCAACCTTATTGAGCGGAGTGCTCTTTTTGACAAGTTGCAATGATTTCCTAAATCAAGAACCTCTTGATCAACTTTCTCCAAATGAATATCTGACAACAGAAAGTAATATTGCAGCTTTTGCTACTGATCAATATCAAGTACTGCCTACTCATGGCACCTATGGATATGGAACTTTTGAAATTGACAATAACACAGATAATATGGCCGGTATGCAACCTAACGTAATGTATGCACCCGGATACTGGAAAGTAGGACAAGAAGGAGGCTCATGGTATTTCGCTGATATTTACCGATGCAATTATTTCTTTGAAAATGTGCTTCCATCGTATGAAAACAATGCCATTGTCGGAAACACGACCAATATCAAACACTATATCGGAGAAATGTATTTCTTCAGAGCTTTCATGTATTTTGAAAGATTAAAATCATTAGGCGACTTTCCTATTATTACTAAAACTTATCCTAATGAACGTGAAGCTCTGATAGAAATCAGCAAACGTGCACCCAGAAATGAAGTAGCCAGGTTTATCTTATCTGATCTAGACAAGGCTATAGAAATGATGCAAGACATAGCTCCTTCCGGGGGTAAGAACCGACTAAGCAAAGACTGCGCTATCCTTCTCAAATCAAGAGTCGCACTTTACGAAGGCTCGTGGCTGAAAAATTTTAAAGGAACAGCTTTTGTACCCAATGGAGCGGGATGGCCGGGAGCAAATAAAAATTATAATGCTAATTACTCATTTAAATCCGGAAGTATTGAAAAAGAATCAGAGTTCTTCTTTGATGAAGCTATTAAAGCGGCACAAATCATAGCAGAAAAATATAATGTATTAACTACCAATACAGGAGTATTCCCGCAAACTTCTTCGGAGCCTGAAAATCCTTATTTCAGCATGTTCTGCGATATTGACATGGAAAAATACAATGAAGTACTTTTATGGAGACGCTACAACACTGGATTAGGAGTAGCAAATGAAGTTTGTCAATACGGATGTGTCGGTAACAATGGAGTAGGTACTACTAAAAGCATGATTGACGCCTTTATTCTAAAAAACGGAGAACCTATTTATGCTTCCCCAATGTGGGCAGATGAAAATTCATCTTATTGGGGAGATAATAATATCATTCACATCACTAAAAACAGGGATAGCCGCGCAGACATCTTCATCAAAAAACCGGGACAGAAAAATCTGCATACTCCGGCAGGAGATCATGGGGTAGTAGAAGAATGGGGGCCCAATATAACCGCCTCTTCTGTTACAGAAAAGTACAATACAGGCTATGCCTTACGAAAAGGATTGAACCCTGACGGGAAATACACAAATAACACTCAAAGTATTGTCGGTTCTATCATATTCCGTACAGCCGAAGCCTATCTTAACTATATAGAAGCTTATTATGAATTGCATGGTTCACTCGACTCCTATGCAGAAAAGTACTGGAAAGCGATTCGTCGCAGAGCCGGCATTGATGAGGACTATACCAAAACAATCAGGCTTACAGATATGTCAAAAGAAGCAGAAACTGATTGGGGGGCATATTCCGGCGGAGAAATTATTGATGCCACACGTTATAATATCCGCCGTGAACGAAGATGTGAGTTGATGGCGGAAGGTTTACGTAGCATGGACTTACATAGATGGCGTTCAATGGACCAGATGATTACCAAACCCTACCATATCCTAGGAATGAATTTATGGCAGGAAATGTATGGCTGGGACTGGTATAAAGATTCTAACGGCAACTCCATTCTTAAAGAAGGAGAAAATGTTTCACCACGTAGCTTCAATACTTATCTTGCTCCTTATCACATCACAGCCAATAACATTGTTTACAACGGCTATAAATGGAATATGGCACACTATCTCGATCCAATAGCAGCAGAACATTTTCTGGTTACTTCATCCGAGAGTGATTTGAATTCTTCTCCTATCTATCAGAATCCGGGCTGGCCTATGACAGGAGGGGGAATCCCGCAATAATTCAATAATCTACTAATTTAATAAAGATCAATCATGTATAAAAGAATAATAATACTAACTTACGCACTAGTTTTCTCTTCATTGTTCGCAACAGCCTGTTCTGACAATAACAATGAAACATACGTCGAACCAATACTTTCTCAAATAGAAGTAAGTAAACTAGTGACAGAGAACAACAAAACATATGTTTCCGTTGATGGTAAACCATTTCCGTTTCTTGGTGCACAAATACGCCTTGATGCTCTTCTCAATTGTGACAAGATGGCTATTAACGAAGTGGAAAACTACTTCAAAAAAGCTCAGGAACTGGGACTAAATTGTGTGCAAATTCCAATTTCATGGAATATGGTAGAGCCTAAAGAGAACAAGTACGATTATAGTATCGTAAACTCAATCTTGCAGTTCGTCAACAAGTATAATCTGAAAATGGAATTACTTTGGTTCAGTACAAATATGGTAGGAGATTCATTCTCCTACCTGATACCTCAATATGTGCTTCAAGAATATAACAAAAGATTCAGCCGGAATGATGAAGGAAATTTTTGGAACTATTATGGTTATCAATACACCATGATTCTTGATGATGAATGGGTACTGGAAAGAGAAACAAAAGCCATCACCGCCTTATTTAACCACATCCGATACTGGGATTCTCAGAATGGAGACAAGCACCCCATTATATCAGCGCAGATCCATAATGAACCTGATGCCTTAATGCGCTGGAGAATCGACCAAAAAGATTTAAAATATCGGGATGGGACTCCTCTAAGCAAAGAGAAAGCCTGGACAATGATCACAAATGCATTAAATAGTGTAGGAAAAGCTGTAAAAAACAGTTCTTACAAAGTAGTAACTCGTGTCAACCTAATTTACGGTGATGGTATTAACCCATTTCCAGAGGCAACCAATGCTCGCCCCAAAGATGTATTCGATCTTCAAGGCATTGATTTCATTGGTGTTGATGCTTATAAAGATAACATTAAACATCTCAAAAATGAAGTCATGGCATATGCATCAATTGCTGGAAATTATGCGTTGGTTGCCGAGAACAAAGGTAGTTATGCAAACACTCCAAGTCTTATCTTGACATCTTTTGCATTAGGAGGAGGCTATGATATTTACGATTTGGCTACCAGTAATTTCTTTATCAACAATACTACCGAACCGGACCAAATTGACCACGGAATTTATACGTGGGATTTACAAGAAAAAGGTTTTACGCCCCTTACTCGTAGTCTCATAAAAGGCTTGGCGGCAGCTTATATAGACATTGCCAAAGTAAAACCAGAAAATTTTGCGGCATTTAATATCAACGATAATCAGCCAAAAGAAAAATTAGAACAACTAATATGTACTACTGGAGCACAAATCACATTCCAGACAAATAATGCTTCTTTAGGTTTTGTATTAGACATGCACAATTATCTACTGATTTATAGTTTGAATGACTCTCAATTCAAACTAGAGAATGGTAAATTTGGAGAAATCATTTCCGGAAGATATGATGTAAATGGCACATTTACCAAAGAAGGAACTGCAACTTTAGAAAATCAGACCCTCCATGCCAAAGGAGGCGTACTTTATAAAGTAACTTATTCCTCGCAACAATCATTAACCAGCAATACAATTGAGAATATTGGTAATAACTTATAAAAATTCAAGATATGTTCAAATATATAGCAATCATTCTAATAACCATCTCTTTATTCTGTTCCTGTGTACAACAAAAAGAGACAACTTCTGCAATTCCTGTCATACTCGACACAGATGTTGGAAATGATATCGATGATGTTTTAGCCATGCAAATGCTGCTTAATTATGAGAAAAAAGGAAAAATTGATTTGTTAGGCATCACTATAAGCAAGTGTAATCCTTATTCACTGGAATATATTGACGCTTATTGTCGTTTCAATGACAAAAATGACATACCTTTAGGCTATGCTTATAATGGAATGAATACAGATGACGGACATTATCTCCGCCAAACGCTGGATACTATTATTGATGGAAATAAAATATTGCATTCTAAAAGAAACCTAAAAGATCATATTCCGGAAGGATATAAGCTGTTGCGTAAATTGCTGGCAGCGCAAGAAAATCATTCTGTAGTATTTATAGCTTTAGGCCCGGAAACAAATCTAGCCCGTTTACTCATCTCGGAAGCAGATGAATACAGCGAGTTGGATGGAAAAGCCTTGGTAGCACAAAAGGTAAAATTACTATCTGTCATGGGAGGACTCTATGGTAATGAATTCGACTTCCCTGAATGGAACATTATTAATGACCTAAATGCAGCCCAAATTACTTTCAAAGAATGGCCTACTCCAATTATTGCCAGCGGATGGGAACTAGGAAACAAGATTCGATATCCTCATCAAAGTATATTAAATGATTTCGCTGACAGTTATAAACATCCTCTGTGCGTATCATATAAAATATATCAGGAAATGCCATATGACAGAGAAACATGGGATTTGACATCCGTGCTACAAGCCATAGAACCGGACAATAATTATTTCAATTTATCCGAGAAAGGAACAATCACCATAGACAGTATCGGACAAAGTATGTTTTCTACTTCTGAAAATGGGAAACACCAATATCTCACTATTCAAGGGGAAGAAAATATTCAGGCAACCCGCAAGGCACTTATAAGACAAGTGACAGGAAAAGAAAATTGAAACCTTTAAAAAAAATCATTATGTATATAGTCAATAGTTACCCCTTAGCTATTATCTTCTGCTTTATCACAATGATATGCTGGGGATCGTGGGGGAATACCCAAAAACTGGCCAGTAAGAATTGGCGTTATGAACTTTATTATTGGGACTACACCATCGGCATCTTGCTGTTCGCCCTACTTCTGGTATTCACACTAGGAAATTTCGGAGATTCGGGAAGAGGTTTTCTGGAAGACATCCAACAAGTGGAAGCGGCATATATTGCCAGTGCACTTATCGGAGGAGTTATTTTCAATGCTTCCAATATTCTCCTTTCCGCCTCTGTATCCATTGCCGGGATGGCGGTAGCTTTTCCATTAGGAGTAGGACTGGCATTAGTATTGGGAGTGTTCATTAATTATTTCAGCTCTCCCAAAGGAGATCCGTTCTGGCTATTCACAGGAGTCGTGCTGATTGTTATCGCCATCATTTGCAACGGTATTGCAGCCGGTAAGAATCAGAAGGCGGGAACCAATAACAGCAAAAAGGGAATTATTCTTGCTGCTATTGCCGGTATACTGATGTCATTCTTTTACCGGTTTGTCGCCGCTGCCATGGATTTGAACAACTTTGAATCACCGACAACCGGAATGGCAACTCCTTATACCGCATTCTTCATCTTTGCTATCGGAATCTTCCTAAGCAACTTCCTCTTCAATACACTTGTGATGAAGCGTCCGTTCGTCGGTATACCTGTCACCTACAAAGAATATTTTGCAGGGAAAGCGAGTACACACATGGTAGGAATTCTCGGAGGATGCATCTGGGGATTAGGTACGGCATTAAGCTACATTGCTGCAGGAAAAGCGGGAGCAGCCATTTCTTATGCACTTGGACAAGGAGCACCGATGATTGCTGCTCTTTGGGGTGTTTTCATCTGGAAAGAATTTACCGGTAGCCCCAAAGCAACAAACAGACTTTTGGGAGTCATGTTTATATTATTCATTTTAGGCCTGACATTCATTGTCATCTCAGGAGGAAGCTAAAATAAAAAAAGAAGTAAAGGAACTATAGGTATTATCAACATAAATAAATCACCCCAAAAGTTTAGTATCTAACTTTTGGGGTGAAATTCAATTTTATGATTCAAGCTATCATATACATTATTCAGACCGTTATATCCAACAAGGTTTCTCCCTTTGCATTCAACATCCTGACTCTGAGTTCTTCTTACGATCTTTGATGCACAGGGCAGTCAGTTTATCATCATTTCCTATCACAGTTCTACCACTTTAATCTTTCCTTCTAGATTGAGAACGAATGTACCACGATAAACCATACCCTCTTCTTCGATATATACACCCAGTGTATGCCTCAAAGCATCTGTCGGGTCTGCCAATATCAGAAACAACATTTTATTTATTGTTTTCGGGGCAAAGATAAAGGCAGAAAGCCCGCCCTTTCAGAAAAGTCCAATCGAATATTTCTATGCTATGATAGCTGAAATTAATAAAAGCATTTTATACCTTTGCGTACATAAACAAAAAAACTGGAAGTATATACGATTATGAAACACCCTCTAGCTCAATTCCTATATTGTCCTGAATGTGGTTCTCCGCATTTCGAGGTAAATAACGAAAAGTCCAAAAAATGTACAGATTGCGGCTTTGTCTATTACTTTAACCCTTCCGCTGCTACTGTGGCACTTATCTTGAATGAGAAAAACGAATTGCTTGTTTGCCGACGTGCTAAAGAACCGGCAAAGGGAACTCTTGATCTTCCCGGAGGATTTATTGATATGAACGAGACAGGTGAAGAAGGTGTTGCCCGCGAAGTACTGGAAGAAACAGGGCTGAAAGTTAAAAAAGCCGTTTACCAGTTCACACTTCCCAATATTTATGTTTATTCAGGTTTCCCTGTACATACTCTCGATATGTTTTTCCTCTGCACTGTAGAAGACATGAGCCATTTCTCCGCCATGGATGATGTAGCAGATTCTTTCTTCCTACCTCTCTCCGAGATTCATCCGGAAGATTTTGGGTTGGATTCTATCCGTCGCGGACTTAGCTTGTTTCTAGCTCAATGCCGCTAAGATAATCTCATCAGCCTGATAGATTGAGAGTATTTCATTTATAGTTATGTCCCATTTTTAAGATATTCCTCCAAAACATCAGATAAAAAAATAATGATCTGGAGAATAAAATGCATAAAAACATGCAACTGTATGCAAAATCATAGGCAAATACCGTATAAATTCAAGTCGAATATGCATCTTTTTCTATCAAGAAAAGATTCGTTGGTTTAAAACCAAGGAGTTCTTCCCCACTGAGGAACGCTTCCTTTCTCACCGACGAAGCAACTTTTGCTCGGTGAGGAAGAAAAATAAGGGAAAATTAAGACCGTTTTTCTTCTATTTCATCACAAATATCGAAAAGGCAACAAACAACAAAATGCCAGTTTCTAACCACATTTCAGTTTACACAACAAGTGAAAAAGAAGAAAAGCATTACAATTTAATCGACAAATATCTCCTATAACAAAAAGAAAGAATTTCGCACCTACAAATCTCTGCGTTTTTTTATATTTCTCAATCCCTCCCAGTAATTACGCCTTTTATTCCCGTTCAAATATTCCTTTTTTTAAGATGAGCCATTTTTCAGTAGTCAATTGATGTATTTGTAAAATAGAAGCTCATCTCAACTAAATAGATCAGAGCAATTTATCACACAATCTTAAACAATCATATTATATTACTATAAATGAAGAAAATACAACATATTGTGTTATCTTTGTAACCACTATTAATTTAACGGCTATTAAATTAACCGCCATTAAGATAGCAATAATATGAAGTTCTACGACCGAAAGAAAGAAATGGCGATACTGTATGCAGCTAAAGAGCAATCACAAACGAGCGCTTGCTTTACTGTAATGACCGGACGCCGACGAATCGGAAAAACAGCTCTACTCTTAGAGTCTGCCAAAGACACCCGATTCGTATATATATTTGTAGCAAGAAAGAGTGAAGTCCTGCTTTGCGCACAATATCAACCAGTCATTCAGGAAACGCTTGGCATTCGTATCTATGGAGAAATCAGAGAGTTCGCACAGCTCTTTGAACTGCTGATGCAACATTCCCAAAAGGAAAATTTCACATTAATCATTGACGAATTTCAAGAATTTCTCTATATCAATCCGTCTATCGTCAGTGACATACAACGTATTTGGGACCAATATCACGCGACTTCCAAAATCAATTTCATTGTATGCGGTTCTGTTTATTCAATGATGAAAAGAATATTCGAAGACCGCAAGGAGCCACTATACGGACGCCTTACCGCCCGAATTGCCCTGCATCCATTCACCACCACCGTTATCAAAGAGATTCTAGCAGACCATGCCCCCCAATTCACAGCGGAAGATTTGCTTTGCTTGTATTTGCTGACAGGTGGAGTAGCCAAATACATCACCCTATTGATGGAAGCGAAAGCATTTAATAAAACTGCCATGATAAATTATGCACTTTCCGAAGGCTCACCATTTCTGACAGAAGGCAAAGACATGTTGATTTCCGAGTTCGGGAAAGACTATGCCAATTATTTTTCTATCCTATCTCTCATTGCAGAAGGAAAAACAACACAACGAGAAATCGATTCCATCATCAATAAAAACACCGGTTCCTATTTAGCCAACCTTGAGGATGAATATTCATTAATCAAAAAAGTGAAACCGATGTTCGCTAAACCTAATAGTCGTGCTACCCGTTATTGCTTGCAAGACAATTTTCTACGATTCTGGTTTCGCTTTATTTTCTCAAACAACGCAGTACTGGAAATGGGGAAAAACCATTTACTGATAGAATATGTAGAAAAGAACTATGAACAATACAGCGGCCTACTGTTAGAAAAATATTTCCGTGAACTTATCGCTGAAGAAGAGGAAGTTACCGATGTAGGTAACTATTGGGACAAAAACGGAGAAAATGAAATAGACCTGATCGCCCTCAACCGCTTTAACAAAACAGCACTTATCGGAGAAGTAAAAAGAAATTCGAGAAAAATAAGTATCCCAGCATTGGAAAAGAAAGGAGAAACTTTACATAAAGAATTAAATGATTATAAAATAACTTTCAAAGGATTCTCATTAAAAGATATGTAGTATTTTTGCATAAACACCCGATTATGAAAAAAGAAATTACTAGACTCATTTGTGCCGCCATCTGCTGCACGCCCATTATAGGATTTGCCCAGACAAGTGATAAGTTCACTTCGACTGACAACCTTTATAAAGAAGGAAAAGAACTTTTCCAAGAAAAGAATTATGCAGCTGCTTTGCCGGCCTTGAAAGCATTTGTAAAACAGAAGCCTGCAGCCGGTCTTCTTCAGGACGCAGAGTATATGCTGGTCAGTTCGGCTTACGAACTGAAAGATAAAAACCGTATCGAACTCCTCCGCAAATATCTCGACCGTTACCCTGATACTCCATACGCTAACCGCATTTATGCGCTGTTAGCCTCCTGCTATTTCTACGAAGGAAAATATGATGAAGCACTGGCACTCTTCAACTCTGCCGATCTTGATTTGTTGGGTAATGAAGAACGAGATGACTGCACCTACCAACTGGCTACCTGTTATCTGAAAACCGATAATCTAAGAGAAGCAGCTATCTGGTTTGAAACGTTGCGCACCAACAGCCCCCAATATGCCAAAGATTGTGATTATTATCTTTCTTATATCCGCTATACACAAAAACGCTATAGTGAAGCATTGAAAGGTTTCCTTCCCTTACAGAACGACTCGAAGTACAAAGCACTCGTTCCTTATTATATAGCCGAAATCTATACGCAACTCAAAAACTATGATAAGGCACAAATTGTAGCACAAAACTACCTGTCAGCCTACCCGAACAACGAGCACGCTGCAGAAATGTACCGTATTCTGGGAAATGCCTATTACCACTTCGAACAATATCACCAAGCCGTAGAAGCATTCAACAATTACTTGAATAAGGATAACTCGGCTCCCCGCCGAGATGCCCTTTATATGCTAGGACTCTCCTACTACCAAACAAAAGTCTACTCCAAAGCAGCCGAAACATTAGGTAAGGTGACAACTGACAACGATGCTCTGACCCAAAATGCATATCTCCACATGGGACTCTCTTATCTGCAACTGGCAGAGAAAAACAAAGCACGCATGGCTTTTGAACAAGCTGCTGCCTCTAATGCCAATATGCAAATCAAGGAACAGGCAGCCTACAACTACGCTCTTTGCTTGCACGAGACTTCTTTCTCTGCTTTCGGTGAATCAGTTACTGCCTTCGAGAAATTTTTGAATGAATTTCCAACTTCTCCTTATGCTGAAAAAGTCAGCAGTTACCTGGTGGAAGTTTACATGAATACACGTAGCTACGATGCAGCATTGAAATCAATCGACCGGATTGCCAAACCAAGCGCGCAAATATTGGAAGCCAAACAGAAGATATTGTTCCAATTAGGAACTCAATCTTTCGCTAACGCCGACTTTGAACAAGCTCTGAAATATCTGAACCAATCCATTGCCATCGGCCAATACAATCGTCAGACCAAGGCAGACGCTTACTATTGGTGTGGAGAATCCTATTACCGTTTAAACCGAATGGTAGAAGCCGCACGGGATTTTAATGCTTATCTGCAACTGACCACCCAATCCAATAATGAAATGTATGCGCTTGCCAATTATAACTTAGGATATATCGCTTTCCATCGAAAAGACTATACGCAAGCAAGCAATTACTTCCAGAAATACATTCAACTGGAGAAAGGTGAGAATGCAACCGCACTTGCCGATGCATACAATCGTATCGGTGACTGCCACCTGCATGTACGTAACTTCGAAGAAGCCAAACATTATTATTCGCAAGCCGAACAGATGAATACTTCCTCCGGAGATTATTCTTTCTATCAACTGGCTCTTGTATCCGGTCTGCAGAAAGACTATACCGGTAAGATTACCTTACTGAACCGTCTGGTAGGAAAATACCCTGCTTCTCCTTATGCCATAAATGCTATTTATGAAAAAGGGCGTTCCTATGTTTTCATGGATAACAACAACCAAGCCATTACTTCTTTCAAGGAATTGCTAAGCAAATATCCCGAAAGTCCTGTCAGCCGGAAAGCCGCTGCAGAAATCGGACTATTGTACTATCAGAAAGGAGACTACAACCAAGCAATCGAAGCCTACAAACAAGTTATCGAGAAATATCCGGGCAGTGAAGAAGCACGCCTTGCCATGCGTGATTTGAAATCTATTTATGTAGACCTCAACCGCATCGACGAATTTGCAGCTTTAGCAAATGCCATGCCGGGACATATCCGTTTCGATACTAACGAACAAGACTCGCTTACGTATGTCGCCGCAGAAAAGATTTATGCACGAGGCAGAATGGAAGAAGCCAAAACAAGCCTCAACAAATACCTGCAAACTTTCCCAGAAGGAGCCTTCAGCCTGAACGCACATTATTATCTCTGCCTGATCGGAAACGAGCAGAAAAATTACGATATGATTCTTCTCCATTCCGGCAAACTGCTAGAATATCCTAACAACCCGTTTGCAGAAGAGGCACTGATCTTGCGCGCTGAAGTGCAATTCAACCAGCAGAATATGGCTGAAGCATTGGCTAGCTACAAAATGCTGAAAGAAAAAGCAACCAACGTAGAGCGCCGCCAACTTGCTGAAACGGGTATTTTGCGTTGTGCCTTCCTATTGCAAGATGATATAGAAACCATCCATGCAGCTACCGACCTGCTCGCAGAAGCCAAGCTTAGTCCGGAGCTAAGAAACGAAGCTCTTTATTACCGTGCTAAAGCCTACACCAAGCAAAAGGCTGACAAGAAAGCAATGGAAGACTATCGTGAACTTGCTAAAGATACACGTAATTCTTACGGTGCCGAAGCTAAATATCAGGTTGCACAATCCCTCTACGACGCAAAAGAATACGCCGCTGCAGAGAAAGAACTGCTCAACTATATAGAGCAGAGTACACCACATGCTTATTGGCTAGCGCGCAGTTTTGTCCTTCTGTCCGACGTTTATCACGCTACGGGTAAAGATCTGGACGCACGCCAATATCTGCTTAGTCTGCAACAGAATTATCAAGGGAATGACGATATTGAAAGCATGATTGAAAGCAGACTTAATAAATTGAAAGTTGAGAATTGAGAATTAAAAAATAAAAAAGTATGAAACGATCTCATTATATAATAGGAGGACTCGCGTTGGCAATCTCAATGCCATCCTGCCTTCAAGCCCAAACCACCCAACCGAAGGATACAACAATGACCCGCACGGTCGTTGTGGAACAAGAATATAACCCGGACATTATGGACGCTTCGAAAGTAAACGTCCTGCCTAAAGTAGAAGAACCGACAGTGAGCAAGAAAGAAGTAGAGTATGCTACAACATTCTTTCCGGCTACTTCCGTTCCGGCAGGCCTGATGCGCCCCTATACCGGAAAAGAAGTTCAACCCGGCACTACCCCGGGATATGTACGTGCCGGATATGGTAATTATGGCAATTTGGATGTTCTTGCCAATTATCTATTCCGCCTGTCGCAAAAAGACAAATTGAATGTACGTTTCCAAATGGATGGAATGGATGGTAAACTAACGCTTCCTTTCACAGACTCCGAAAAATGGAATGCATTTTATTATCGCACACGCGCAAATGTGGATTACACGCATCAATTTGATAAGTTGGATTTAAATATTGCCGGAAACTTCGGATTGAGCAACTTCAACTTCCAACCGGAAAGCGTAAACAGCAAGCAGAAATTCACATCCGGTGACTTCCATGCGGGCATTCATTTCACTGATGAGACTGCACCACTGCGTTTCAATGCAGAAACAAATCTGTTGATGTATGAACGTCAGCATAACATGTTCAATGAATCTGAAGCCAATACAGGTATCAAGGAAACAATCATACGCACCAAAGGCGATGTCACGGGAGCTATCGGTGACCAACAATTAATAACTATCGCTTTGGAAATGAACAATCTTCTCTACAACGGATATACAAAGAATGTTTCCACCGGAGATGAATACTTCAAAAACTACACAACGCTTCTTTTAAATCCATATTATGAACTGGATAATGATGACTGGAAATTGCATATCGGAGCCAATGTAGATTTATCTTTCGGATTTGATCAGTCTTTCCGTATCTCACCCGATATCACCGCACAGTATATTTTCTCTGATAGCTACATTGTTTATGCAAAAGCAACTGGCGGTAAGCAATTGAATGATTTCCGCAGACTTGAAAATATCTGTCCGTACAGTGAACTGCCAGAGGCAAATACCACTGCTACTTTGGGATACGTACAACGTCCTTATGATACTTACGAGCAAATCAACGGTAGTATCGGATTCAAAGCAAGCCCTTATCCGGGACTTTGGTTCAATGTGTTCGGTGGTTATCAGAATCTAAAGAACGACTTATGTTATTTAGGTTTTGACCCAAATGATATTCATTCAGGTTCTTATCTCTCTTTTGCTCAAGACAATACAGATAATCTTTACCTGGGAGGTGAAATCAGTTACGATTACAAGGATATCTTCGGAATATCAGCCAAATATACTTACCGTAATTGGGACAGCAAAACAGAGGAATATCTGTTGGCAGTGAAACCAGCCAGTGAAATGTCTTTCAATGTACGTATTCATCCAATCTCTGCTCTTAACATAAATCTAGGTTATGATTACATCAACCGGAAAGAAGTGAAAGAGTATGCAAAAATGACCGCAATTAATGATTTGCATATCGGAGCTAGCTATAATGTATTCAAAGGAGTATTTGTTTATGCGCAAGTACATAACCTGCTGAACAAGAAATATCAATATTATTTAGGTTATCCTACGGAAGGATTCAATTTCTTAGGAGGATTGAGTTTCCGATTCTAAGGGAAATAGACAGAATATAGTAAAAACACAATATGCCCATCCCGTACTATTCGAGATGGGCATATTGCATTAAATATCATCTTATTTCATTTTAATATATACCACCGAACGTCCTGAATCAAATTTTAAGATTTACCATATTAGCCTTTACCCTCATAGATGTAAATCTCAAGATTTTATTAAATTCTCCTTATAATATAAGGTAGGGAGAATCTTTTTTTTTACTTTTGTCCCCGAATATTGTGGTACAAGCCATTATAAAAGAAAGAATTATGCAGAAAAACCTTGTCATTGTCGAGTCTCCGGCAAAAGCAAAAACGATTGAAAAGTTTCTGGGGAAAGATTTCAAAGTCCTTTCTAGTTACGGACACATACGCGATCTGAAGAAAAAAGATTTCAGTATCGACGTAAATAATGATTTTAAACCCAGCTACGAAATCCCGGCAGACAAAAAGACGCTGGTTAGCACACTAAAGACAGAAGCTAAAGAGGCAGAAACCGTATGGCTCGCATCCGATGAGGACCGCGAGGGAGAGGCGATTGCCTGGCATCTGTATGAGGTCTTGAAACTAAAACCGGAAAACACAAAACGAATCGTATTTCATGAAATTACGAAGAGCGCTATCTTAAAAGCTATTGAACAACCACGCGACATTGACCTCAACCTCGTAAATGCACAGCAAGCACGACGGATTCTGGACCGTATCGTAGGTTTCGAACTCTCTCCCGTACTTTGGAGAAAAGTGAAACCGGCACTCTCTGCCGGACGTGTTCAGTCTGTCGCTGTCCGCCTGATCGTTGAACGTGAACGTGAAATACATGCCTTCAAAACGGAAGCTGCTTATCGCGTCACTGCCATATTCCTCGTGCCGGACATGGATGGAAAACTGGTGGAAATGAAAGCTGAACTGGCTCGCCGTATCAAAACAAAAAAAGAAGCAAAGGCTTTCCTCGACGCTTGTCAGGGAGCGAGCTTTGCAATCGATGATATTACCACCCGCCCGATCAAGAAAACGCCTCCTGCTCCGTTCACAACGTCCACTTTGCAACAGGAAGCCGCACGCAAATTGGGATATACCGTAGCTCAAACCATGATGCTCGCGCAGCGTTTATACGAATCGGGATTCATCACTTACATGCGTACGGACTCTGTCAACCTCTCGGAGTTTGCAACAGCAGGCAGTAAAGACGCTATCATCAAAATGATGGGCGACCGCTATGTACATCCCCGCCATTTCGATACCAAGACCAAGGGTGCACAAGAGGCTCACGAGGCCATCCGCCCTACTTATATGGAGAACCAATCCGTTGAAGGAACAGCACAAGAGAAGAAACTATATGACTTGATCTGGAAACGCACTATTGCTTCACAAATGGCAGATGCGGAACTGGAAAAGACGACTGCTACCATAACGATAAGTGGCAGCAGCGATGTATTTACAGCTATCGGTGAGGTGATTAAGTTCGACGGTTTCCTGCGTGTGTACCGTGAATCTTATGATGACGACAACGAACAGGAAGATGAAAGCCACTTGCTTCCTCCTCTGAAGAAAGGTCAGAAGTTGGAACATGGACCTATCATTGCAACCGAACGTTTCACCCAACGCCCTCCACGCTATACGGAAGCAAGTCTTGTACGCAAGTTGGAAGAACTGGGCATCGGACGTCCGTCCACTTATGCGCCTACCATCTCTACCATCCAGCAACGCGAATATGTGGAGAAAGGCAATAAAGACGGTGAAGAACGCCAGTTTAATGTCATGACATTAAAGGATCATCAAATTAAAGACGAAAATCATACTGAAATTACCGGTGCAGAAAAGGCTAAATTACTCCCAACGGATATTGGCACTGTGGTAAATGATTTCCTTACCGAGTATTTCCCGGACATTCTGGATTTCAACTTTACCGCCAGCGTAGAGAAGGAATTTGACGAAATTGCAGAAGGAGAAGTAAAGTGGACTTCTATCATGAAGAATTTCTATGATAAATTCCACCCGTCTGTAGAAAGCACGTTAGCTATCAAGACGGAACATAAAGTAGGCGAACGCATCCTGGGGGAAGAACCGGGAACAGGTAAAACCGTTTCCGTTAAGATTGGCCGTTTCGGTCCTGTTGTACAGATTGGCTCTGCAGAAGATGAAGAAAAGCCACGCTTTGCACAAATGAAAAAGGGGCAGTCCATGGAAACCATTACATTGGAAGAAGCACTGGAGTTATTCAAATTGCCTCGTACACTGGGCGAATATGAAGGAAAGACAGTCAGTGTCGGTGTAGGTCGTTTCGGTCCGTATATCCTGCATAATAAGGTATATGTATCGCTCCCTAAAGGACTCGACCCGATGGAAATTACCTTGGAAGAGGCGGAACAACTCATTTTGGACAAACGCCAGAAAGAAGTGGAACGCCATATCAAAAAGTTTGAAGAGGAACCGGAACTCGAAATTCTGAACGGACGCTACGGACCTTACATTACTTATAAAGGTTCTAATTATAAAATCCCCAAAGATATTGTCCCACAGGATTTGAGTCTGCAAAGTTGCCTGGAGTTAATCAAGATACAAGACGAAAAAGGGGAAACGTCTTCTTTCAAACGAGGAAAACGAACCACTAAGAAAAAATAAAAAAACAGGGTGTTGGCCATATCTGACCAACACCCTGTTTCCTGACTTTATCACTTTTTTAAAATTTTCTCATGAACCTGCCCTATAGATATCTGTAGCAGTGTTTTTAAGTCTAATTTGGGTGACGCACGGGAATTTTGTATCTTCGTGCTATGTTTGTGCGTAGGAAAAAGAATCGATCCGGTTCGACCAGTGTTGTCGTCGCCGATAAGAGTTCCAGTAGATTTACGGAACTCCATGTCATAGGTGTGGGTACAACCGAGGATGAAATTAGTCAACTTGTAAATGAAGGAAAGAATTGGATAGCCCATTACGGTGGACAGCAAACCATAAGCTTCCCTGATGATGAGTGTGAAAAACTAAGACGGGAAGAGAATTCAATGACTGAGTACATAGTATCCAATATAATAAGTACTTCTCTGAATTCACCTCAGAGAATCATCAATAAAGTTTACGATAAAATCGGATTCAATATCATACAGGATGAAGAACTACGTCATCTTGTAGTATCCAGAATATGCTCTCCTATGAGCAAGAAGGCCACAGTGGATTATCTGAGACGGCATTTCAAGGAAGAGGTCAGTTTACAGAAGATTTATCGTTATCTCGATAAACTATATAATACCCAGCAGGAACTCGTGCAGGAGATAAGTGTTAAGCATACAAAAGGATTGTTTGGCGGGAATTTAGGGATACTTTTCTACGATGTCACAACCCTTTATTTTGAGACAACGAATAAGGACGAGTTACGGGAATCCGGTTTTTCCAAAGATGGTAAAAATGCAAATTCACAAGTAGTTTTAGGACTTCTTGTCAGTCGTGGAGGATATCCCTTGTCTTATTCTCTGTTTAACGGTTCACAATATGAGGGATATACAATGCTTCCCATCGTAGATGATTTTGTTCAAAGATTCAATCTCGGCAATGATTTTGTAGTAATTGCAGACTCCGGGCTTATGAGCGCAAAGAATGTAAAGCTACTCCGTGATGGTGGATATAAGTATATAATAGGTGCCAGGATAAAGAAGGAATCCGGCCGGATAATGGAGAAAATAATTGCAACAGAGCGTCGGTGTGGGGTGTTCAATGATATCAAATATCCGGATGGAGACAGGCTTATTGTTGGATACTCTGATGAAAGGGCAAAGAAGAACGCATTCGATAGAGAACAAGGTGTGGAAAGGCTAAGAAAACGTTTTTCTAAGGGAACACTGACGAAGGCGGACATCAACAAACGAGGCTACAACAAGTTCCTTTCAGTCAGTTCTGGAATTACAGTCAGTATAGATGAGGAAAAGATAAAGGAAGATGCAATATGGGATGGATTAAAAGGGTATAAGACAAATACGGATCTAAGTCCAGAGAAAGTCTATGAAGCCTATCAGAATCTATGGAATGTGGAACGGTCGTTTCGTATTACCAAAGGTACGCTGGATGTAAGACCGATGTTCCATTTCACGCCAAGAAGAATTGAGGCTCATGTTTGTATATGTTTCGTTGCTTTGAAAGTATACAAGGAACTTGAAAGGCTATTAAAATTGTCTGGGTGTCCATACTCTGTAGATGAAACACTCAAGATAGCCGAGACTATAGTTACTATTGAGATTGCACGTCCGGAGAATAAAGACACTATAACAAAAACTCTCTGCCTCACAGAGGAGGAGAGAGCTATAGCGTACCTCATTGATACTGATGATTGGTTAGAGTTATGATTTGGGTGACGCAATGATAAAGTCAGGAAAAACAGGGTGTTGGCCATATCTGACCAACACCCTGTTTTTTTATTTAAAAAGTTCCAGAAGTTCTTACATCCGTGAGGGTACTTCGATACCCAACAAGTTCATTCCCAAGCGAACAACTTTGGCTACATTAGCAGACAGAGAGATACGGAATATTTTCACTGCCTCATTCTCTTCACGCAAAATGCTGAAGTCGTGATAGAATTGATTGTATTCTTTCACCAAATCATAGGTATAATTAGCGATAATAGACGGGCTATAATCTTCACCGGCTTGTTTTACAACAGCCGCAAAGTCAGCCACCATCTGAATCAATCCTTCTTCTTTTTCGCTCAATTCAATACCAACCGGAATTTGTTCAGGAATAAGAATCCCCGATTCTGCCGCTTTCCGGAGCACCGACTGAATACGCGCATAAGTATATTGGATAAATGGTCCCGTATTGCCATTAAAGTCGATAGATTCTTTGGGATTGAACGTCATGTTCTTGCGGGCATCCACTTTCAGAATGAAATATTTCAAAGCTCCCAGACCAACGATACGAGCAATATCATCCGCTTCTTCCTGCGTCAAACCATCCAGTTTTCCCAGTTCCTGTGAAGTTTCTTTGGCAGTGGAAATCATCTCTTCCATCAAGTCGTCAGCGTCCACCACAGTACCTTCACGGGACTTCATCTTACCTTCCGGCAACTCTACCATTCCGTAAGAGAAGTGTACCAGACTCTTACCCCACTCGAAACCAAGCTTGTCAAGCAAGATAGAAAGTACCTGGAAGTGATAGTTCTGCTCGTTACCTACTACATAAATCATTTTATCAATCGGATAATCTGCAAAACGAAGTTTAGCCGTACCGATATCCTGCGTCATATACACAGAAGTACCGTCACCACGGAGGAGTAATTTGTGGTCCAGTCCTTCGGCAGTCAGGTCAGCCCATACAGAGCCATCCTCTTTTTTGAAGAAAAAGCCTTTTTCCAATCCTTCCATCACCTTCTCTTTTCCTTCGAGATAGGTGTTAGATTCGTAATATATTTTGTCGAAGCTGACGCCCATCTTTTTATAGGTCTCGTCGAATCCGGCGTATACCCAGTTGTTCATCATTTCCCACAATCCGCGTATTTCCGGGTCACCCGCTTCCCACTTCACGAGCATTTCACGAGCTTCCTGCATCAAAGGAGATGCCGCCTCGGCTTTCGCCTTAGCCTCATCGTCACTCATTCCTTGTGCTGTAAATCCAGCCATGAGTTCTGCCAGCTCCGCTTTATAATGTTTATCGAAAGAGACATAATAATCGCCTACCAGATGGTCGCCTTTCTTGCCGGATGTCTCCGGAGTTTCACCGTTTCCATATTTCTTCCATGCTAGCATGGATTTACAGATATGAATACCACGGTCGTTTACGATATTAGTCTTTACCACCTTGTTGCCGTTGGCAGCTACAATGTTAGCCAATGCATTACCTAAAAGGTTGTTACGCACGTGTCCCAAGTGAAGCGGTTTGTTTGTATTCGGAGAAGAATACTCGATCATCACCAACGGAGAAGTTTCGGTAGCTTTTACCAGACCATATTGCTCGTCAGCCTGAATCTCATTGAGCAGCTCAATCCAGGTAGCCGATGCAATAGTCAGGTTCAAGAATCCTTTTATCACATTAAAGGCAGCTACAGCCGGTTCATTGGCTTTCAGATATTCACCGATCTCCTGCGCCGTCTGTTCCGGCCCTTTTCTTGACATCTTCAGGAAAGGGAATACGACCAGTGTCAAATGTCCTTCAAATTCTTTCTTTGTTTTTTGCATTTGCACCATCTTTTCAGGGACTTCCTGACCGTAGAGTGCTTTCAGTCCGCTGATGACGGACGCTACAAGTTTATCTTCTATCTTCATAATCAAGTTATTTCTTGCGCGCAAAGATACAAAAAAAGGAGACGCATCACGCCTCCTCTCCTAATTTCTTTCAACTATCTATCTTATTCAACAGCTGCAGATAATTCAGCACCAGCTTTAAATTTAGCTACTTTCTTAGCAGGAATAGTAATAGTTGCCTTTGTAGAAGGGTTAATACCAGTTCTTTCAGCTCTTTCGCTTACAGAGAAAGTACCAAAACCTACGAGAGATACTTTGTCACCAGCCTTCATTGCATTAGTAACTGAAGTGATGAAAGCATCAAGTGCTTTTTTTGCATCGGCTTTGCTCATTTGAGCTTCAGCAGCCATTGCACTAATAAGATCAGACTTATTCATAATACGTAAAATGATTAATTAATATATATGTTACACAAAAGATTATCCCACAATGGATTAATTCCACAAATATAGCCGAACAAAACAACATATCAAATAAAAACATAAAAAAAACGTAGCAAATTATTGAAAAAGAGCTAATAGGAAGCGTTTTTCATGCTTTAAAACAGAATTTATTCGTACTTTTGCGTTTATTATCTAAATATTCAGAAATTAAAATGATGCCAACTGTAACTAAAAACCTGATAATTATCAATGTACTAGTATTTTTCGGGACAATCGTAGCCCAACGTTATGGCCTGGATTTAACGAATTATCTGGGATTACACTTTTTCCTAGCGAGTGACTTTAATCCGGCACAGCTTATCACTTACATGTTCATGCATGGAGGATTCAGCCACATTTTCTTCAATATGTTTGCTGTTTTCATATTCGGACCGATTCTCGAACAAACTTGGGGACCCAAACGTTTCCTCTTCTACTATATTCTCTGCGGTATCGGTGCGGGACTTATCCAAGAAGGAGTACAGTATATTCGATATGCGATGGAATTTAGCCAACATACACAAGTGAATTTGATAGGTTATGGCGTTATCCCAATGGAAGAGTATCTGAACATGATGACCACCGTAGGTGCTTCAGGAGCCGTTTACGCCATTTTGCTGGCATTTGGTATGCTGTTTCCCAACAACCAGTTGTTCGTCTTTCCGCTGCCTTTCCCTATCAAGGCGAAGTTCTTTGTGATAGGATACGCCGCAATTGAATTATGGTCAGGACTTGCCAATAACATCGGAGATAATATCGCCCACTTTGCCCACTTGGGAGGAATGTTATTCGGATTGATCCTGATTTTATATTGGAGAAAAAAAAGCAATAACAATGGGACATATTATAGCTGATTTAAAGGAGACATTCAGAAGAGGAACTATTTTCATCCAACTGATTTATATCAACGTAGGCATCTTTCTGATCGGCACGTTGATTAACGTTTTCCTGCGACTTTTTGAAGTAAGTACCCCCGATATATTCGGTATATTTGCCTTACCAGCATCCTTTATCGGATTTATGCATCAGCCGTGGTCGATATTTACTTATATGTTTATGCATGCCGGTATCCTGCATATTTTATTCAATATGCTCTGGCTGTATTGGTTCGGAAGTTTGTTTCTCTACTTTTTCTCGGCCAAACATTTAAGAGGACTATATGTATTGGGAGGTATCTGTGGTGGGTTACTTTACATGATTGCCTACAATGTATTTCCTTTATTCAGTTCGCAAGTGGTAGGCTCAACATTGGTAGGAGCGTCGGCTTCTGTATTAGCCATCGTAGCCGCTACGGCTTATCGTGAGCCTAATTACAGGGTGCAACTTTTTCTTTTCGGCGCTATCCGTCTCAAATATTTGGCACTGGTTGTTATCGGAATCGATGTATTATCCATCACCTCAAGTAATGCCGGAGGACATATCGCCCACCTGGGCGGTGCCCTTGCAGGACTTTGGTTTGCCACCAGCCTAAATAAAGGAACTGATTTAACTTCCTGGATCAACTGGATTCTGGATGGTTTCACCTCCTTGTTTCATAAAAAAACATGGAAACGGAAACCGAAAATGAAGGTACACTATGGAAACAGTGCCACCGGTCGCGAGAAGGATTATGATTACAATGCCCACAAAAAAGCACAGTCTGATGAAGTGGACCGTATTTTGGAAAAACTAAAAAAATCCGGTTACGACAGTCTGACAACTGAAGAAAAGAAAAGCTTGTTCGACGCAAGCAAAAGATAAAAGAATGGAACATATTGGCAAATTTGTCGCATATCTGATACTTGCTGTTAACGCTCTCTTCGTGGGAACGTTGATATTAAGTGCTTATAGCCCTTACCTTAACCCGAAAATAAACCCACTTGCTTCCAGCTTGGGACTTGCATTTCCGATATTCCTGACGATTAATTTGATTTTTATCGGCTTCTGGGTATTTGTCAACTACCGCTATGCGCTCTTGCCTGCCATCGGTTTTCTGATTTGTATTCCGCAGATACGGACTTATATTCCTTTTAACTCCACCACTAAAACGATTCCGGAAGGAAGCATCAAAATCCTATCCTACAACGTGATGAGTTTCAGCAATCTGGAGAAGAAAGATGGGAAAAACCCGGTATTGTCTTATCTTGTAGATAGCAACGCCGATATTATCTGTCTGCAAGAATATAACACCGCTACCAACAAGAAATACCTGACGGAACAGGATATTAAAAAAGCATTGAAAGCCTATCCTTACCGATCCATCCACCAACAAGGGAAAGGAGATGTGCAACTTGCCTGTTTCTCCAAGTTCCCCATACTCTCGACACATCCCATCAAATATGAAAGTAATTATAACGGTTCCATGAAATATGTACTGAATGTGAATAACGACACTCTTACATTAATCAACAACCACTTGGAATCCAACAAGCTCACCAAAGAAGACAGAGGGATGTATGAGGATATGATTAAAGACCCGAATGCCAAGAAAGTAAAAACCGGACTTAGGCAATTAATCAGAAAACTGGCGGAAGCATCGGCTATCCGGGCTTCACAAGCAGATTCTGTGGCTAAAGCCATTGCAGAATGTAAATATCCGGCAACTATCGTATGCGGCGATTTCAACGACGGTTCTATCTCGTATACACATCGCATCCTGACCCAAGAATTAGATGATGCGTTCACACAATCCGGCAAAGGATTGGGCATTTCCTACAATCAGAACAAGTTCTATTTCCGCATCGACAATATCTTGATCAGCCCCAACCTGAAAGCCTACAATTGCACGGTAGACCAGTCTATCAAAGCATCAGACCACTACCCGATCTGGTGCTATATCAGTAAGCGATGAGAACTAAAAACTCTAATAAAAAACACTTATGATGATTAAAAAGACACTAACCATTTTAGCAGTAAGTTGTATGATGTACTCCTGTGCTACGAAAACAGAAAGCAATCCTTTCTTTACAGAGTTTCAAACCCAGTATGGTGTTCCCTCTTTCGACAAGATTAAATTGGAGCATTATGAACCCGCCTTCCTGAAAGGGATAGAAGAGCAAAATCAAAACATCGAAGCTATTATCGAAAGCCCGGAAATTCCGACATTCGAAAATACGATTGTTGCTTTGGATAACAGTGCACCTATCCTAGACCGTGTAAGTGCCATTTTCTTCAATATGACAGATGCGGAAACGACTGACTCACTAACCACACTTTCCATCAAACTGGCACCGGTTCTTTCGGAACATGATGATAATATCTCTCTGAACGAGAAACTGTTTAAGCGCGTGAACGACGTCTATCAAAAGAAGGATTCACTGAACCTGACAACGGAACAAGAACGCCTGTTGGACAAGACTTATAAAAGCTTTGTCCGTTCTGGTGCAAACCTTAATACCGAAGGCCAAACCCGCCTCCGCGAAATCAACAAAGAACTTTCTACACTTGGCATTACTTTCAGCAACAATATACTGAATGAGAACAATGCTTTCCAACTCTTCGTTGACAAAGAAGAAGATCTGGCAGGATTGCCCAAGTGGTTCCGCCAAAGCGCCGCTGAAGAAGCAAACGCAGCCGGACAACCCGGAAAATGGCTATTCACCCTGCATAATGCCAGCCGCCTGCCTTTCCTGCAATATTCAGAAAATCGCCCGCTTCGGGAACAAATATACAAAGCTTACATCAACCGTGGCAACAACAACGACGGAAACGACAACAAGGAAAACATCCGTAAGATCGTCTCTCTCCGCCTGGAAAAAGCTAAATTATTAGGTTTCGACTGCTATGCCAACTTCGTTCTGGACGAAACGATGGCAAAGAACACCGACAACGTAATGAACCTTCTGAACAACCTTTGGAGCTATGCACTGCCAAAAGCAAAGGCAGAAGCTACCGAACTTCAAAAATTAATGGATAAGGAAGGGAAAGGAGAAAAACTGGAAGCATGGGATTGGTGGTATTATACCGAAAAACTACGGAAAGAAAAATACAACCTGTCCGAAGAAGATACAAAACCTTACTTCAAGCTGGAGAATGTGCGCAATGGTGCTTTCACTGTAGCCAACAAGCTATATGGTATCACCCTTACCAAGCTCGAAGGTGTCCCTACTTACCATCCTGATGTGGAAGTCTATGAAGTGAAAGATGCAGACGGTTCGCAACTCGGTATCTTCTACGTCGACTATTTCCCACGCTCTGGGAAAAGCGGTGGTGCATGGATGAGCAACTACCGCGAACAACAAGGAGATACCCGTCCGTTAGTATGCAACGTTTGCAGCTTTACCAAACCGGTAGGCGATACTCCCTCTCTATTAACAATGGATGAAGTAGAAACTTTGTTCCACGAATTTGGCCACGCTCTGCACGGACTGCTGACAAAATGTGAATACAAAGGAACATCAGGCACTAATGTAGTGCGCGATTTTGTAGAGCTTCCTTCTCAAATCAATGAACACTGGGCTACTGAACCGGAAGTACTGAAAATGTATGCCAAACATTATCAGACAGGAGAAGTGATACCCGACGAAATCATCGAAAAGATACTGCAACAGAAGACTTTCAATCAGGGCTTCATGACCACCGAATTGCTGGCTGCCGCCATCCTCGACATGAACTTGCACATGACGAAAGATGTAAAAAATCTGAATATGCTTGTATTCGAAAAAGAAGCAATGGACAAGCTTAACCTGATCCCCGAAATAGCACCGCGTTATCGCGTGACTTACTTCAATCATATCATTGGTGGTTACGCAGCCGGATACTACAGCTACCTATGGGCCAACGTACTGGATAATGATGCCTTCGAAGCCTTTAAAGAACATGGAATCTTTGACAAAAACACCGCCGACCTCTTCCGCCACAACGTATTGGAAAAGGGCGACAGCGAAGACCCGATGGTACTTTACCGGAATTTCCGCGGAGCAGAACCAAGCTTGGAACCACTACTGAAAAACAGAGGAATGAAATAATTCTGCAAAAAAGCCCTTAAACATCAAATATTTGAGGGCTTCTTACATATAAATGTGAAAAAAAAACTATATTTGCAGCCTTGTATGCGGCAGAAAGCACTTGTGTACGACAGAATTTAACTGAAAATTAAATTAAAGAAGTAATCATCATAAATTAAAAGTAAAATGCAAAACAAAGGATTTGTAAAGGTTTTTGCGGTATTACTCACGCTGGTATGCGTGTTCTACCTCTCCTTCTCCTTCGTAACACGCCATTATACCAACAAGGCGAAAGAAATTGCGAACGGCGACCCGAAAGTGGAACAAGACTACCTCGACTCTCTCTCTAACGAGAAAGTAATGCTGTGGAACTGGACACTGAAACAATGTCGTGAGATGGAGATTAGTTTAGGTTTGGACCTGAAGGGTGGTATGAACGTTATCCTCGAAGTTTCCGTACCTGATGTTATCAAAGCATTGGCAGACAACAAGCCTGACGAAGCTTTCAACAACGCATTGGCAACAGCTGCAAAACAAGCAGTCAACAGTCAGGATGATGTTATCACCCTGTTCATCAGAGAATACCACAAAATTGCTCCGGACGCAAAACTTTCCGAACTTTTCGCAACACAACAGTTGAAAGATAAAGTTAACCAGAAATCATCAGATGCAGAAGTTGAAAAAGTGTTGAGAGCAGAAGTAAAAGCTGCTGTTGAAAACTCATTCAACGTTCTTCGTACCCGTATCGACCGTTTTGGTGTCGTTCAACCGAACATCCAGAGCCTGGAAGACAAAATGGGACGTATCATGGTGGAACTTCCGGGTATCAAAGAGCCGGAACGTGTGAGAAAACTTCTCCAAGGTTCTGCCAATCTGGAATTCTGGGAAACCTATACAGCTAGAGAAATCCTTCCTGCCATGCAATCTGCAGACGCTAAATTGCGTGGTATTTTAGCAGAAGAAACAACAGCTGATACAGATACTATTGAAGCAGCCCTTACCGAAGCTACTCCGGTTGAGGAAAAAGCTGTAAGCGCTGCCGACAGCCTTGCAGCCGCCTTGAAAGGTGATGCAGCCGCTGAAGACAAAGCAGCCGTCAACATGGAAGAAATCAAAAAGCAATATCCTCTGTTGTCAATGCTTCAGTTGAATTCCAGCGGACAGGGTCCTGTTATTGGTTATGCTAACTACAAAGATACTGCTGACATCAACAAATATCTGGCTATGCCGGAAATCAAAGCAGAACTTCCCAAAGACCTTCGTCTGAAATGGGGTGTTTCTCCTTCCGAATTCGACAAGAAAGGCCAAACTTTCGAATTATATGCTATTAAATCTACTGAGCGTAATGGTAAAGCTCCGTTGGAAGGTGACGTAGTAACTGATGCAAAAGACGAATTCGACCAATACAGCAAACCGGCTGTAAGCATGACAATGAACTCTGACGGTGCACGCCGCTGGGCTCAGTTGACCAAGCAGAACATTGGCCGTTCCATTGCTATCGTTCTTGATAACTATGTATATTCTGCACCGAACGTAAACTCTGAGATTACAGGCGGACGTTCACAGATTACAGGTCACTTCACACCGGAACAAGCTAAGGACTTAGCTAACGTATTGAAATCAGGTAAGATGCCGGCTCCGGCTCACATCGTACAGGAAGATATCGTTGGTCCGTCACTGGGTCAGGAATCTATCAACGCAGGTATTTTCTCATTCGTTGTAGCGCTGATTCTGTTGATGATTTACATGTGCTCTATGTACGGCTTCATCCCAGGCATGGTTGCCAACTGCGCATTAATCCTCAACTTCTTCTTCACGCTGGGTATTCTTTCGTCCTTCCAGGCCGCACTGACAATGTCCGGTATTGCCGGTATGGTGTTGTCACTGGGTATGGCAGTGGATGCAAACGTACTTATCTATGAACGTACAAAAGAAGAGCTTCGTGCAGGCAAAGGAGTGAAGAAAGCACTTGCCGACGGTTATTCCAATGCATTCTCGGCTATCTTCGACTCTAACTTGACGTCTATCATTACAGGTATCATCCTGTTCAACTTCGGTACCGGTCCGATTCGTGGTTTTGCTACGACGCTGATTATCGGTATCCTTGTGTCCTTCTTTACTGCCGTGTTCATCACTCGCATCGTTTACGAACACTTCATGAATAAAGACAAGTGGTTGAACCTGACATTTACGACCAAGATTTCAAAGAACCTGATGGCCAATACACATTTCGACTTCATGGGAACCAACAAGAAATCCATGATTATCGTAAGTGCCATCATCATCGTTTGTATCGGTTCGTTCGCTATCCGCGGTTTAAGCCAGAGTATCGACTTCACCGGTGGACGTAACTTTAAGGTACAATTTGAGAATCCTGTAGAACCGGAACAAGTTCGTGAATTGATCTCTAGCAAATTTGGCGACGCTAACGTCAGCGTTATTGCTATCGGTACAGACAAAAAGACCGTACGTATCAGTACAAACTACCGTATCGAAGATGAAGGCAACAATGTAGATTCTGAAATCGAATCATATCTATATGAAACCTTGAAGCCAGTATTGACTCAGAACATCACATTGGAAACTTTCATCGACCGTGACAATCACACAGGTGGTAGTATCGTAAGCTCACAGAAAGTAGGTCCGAGTATCGCAGATGACATCAAGACAGGCGCTATCTACTCTGTAGTTCTGGCATTGATCGCCATCGGTTTGTATATCTTGATCCGTTTCCGCAACATTGCTTATAGTGTAGGCTCTATTGTAGCGCTGACAAGTGATACCATTATGATTATCGGTGCTTACTCCTTATTCTGGGGTATCTTGCCGTTCTCATTGGAAATTGACCAGACATTTATTGGTGCTATCCTGACAGCTATCGGTTACTCTATTAATGATAAGGTGGTAATCTTCGACCGTGTACGTGAGTTCTTCGGCTTATATCCGAAACGCGACAAACGTATGTTGTTCAATGACTCTCTGAACACAACGCTGGCTCGTACCATCAATACATCATTAAGTACATTGATCGTATTGCTGTGTATTTTCATCCTTGGTGGTGATTCAATCCGTAGCTTTGCATTCGCAATGATCCTGGGTGTTGTTATCGGTACATTATCTTCACTGTTTATTGCATCTCCGATTGCATACAACATGATGAAGAACAAAAAAGTCGTAGCAGCAACTACGGAAGAATAATAAATTCCAGAAATAGAAAAAGCCTCTTCCGAACATTCGGTAGAGGCTTTTTCTATTGATTATTAAAACAAATAGAAGCTATAAGACGTTCATCTTAAAAGAAGCCATTGTAAAACTTAAAACTTGATACAGTATGAAAGCCTACAACACAACTTCTTCCCATAGATTCTTCTTTGTAGTAGCCCCGAGGGGAATCGAACCCCTATCTAAAGTTTAGGAAACTTCTAATCCAACTTTGAGTATCAGTCACTTGCGAGACTATTTCAATTTTTCGTAGAACTATAGTAGAACTTTTGCATTTTTGTTGAATACCCCTGCCTCTCCAAAAGAAGAATACAGGGGTACAATGCAACACCGATTTTCAGAATCGGTACTGCAAAGATATGACTTTTATTTCAAAGGACAAAGAAAAACCGGGCGCACTTCACAGCGAACCCGGCTCAGAACAAAAGTTCTACTCTATTACTAACACCTAATCATTTCTTTTTCCGTTTCTTCAATTCTATATATTCCGAATACACTATTTTGGTATGGGGATTGCTACTTACAACTTCTTGCCTAATAGCCTTTGTTCCCCATCGGAAAAACAACCATTGCTTAGGCACTCTATGCACTACTTGAAATAGGGTATCTACAGATTGTATGCGTAAATCCAGTTTCTTATCGGGCATGATTAAGCCATCAACATTTATCCACGGGTCTTTCCATCGTATTGCTTGGACTTTAAGATAGGATGTATCACGGTATATAATGCTATCCTTAACTATGGTTTGTACCTCCACCTCCGTTTTTGTTGCATTCGTGGAAGCCGCTTGTAACCTCTTTACTTTCAAGTCAAGTTCCTTAACGGTATTCGTCAAGTCGGCACAATGCTTTTCCACCTCAGACTTGGATAAAGTCAATGCCTGTACAGAAGCAGCGGATTTTCCGGATTCTGTTTGGTAAAATTTAATTTTCTCCAACAAGGCGGTTTGGTTGCCATCCAATCTTTCCTTTTCTGATTTCAACTTGGAACAATAAGCCCATAGCCCAAAGGTAACCGCCATCAAAAGCCCACAGAGGGCGATTAATATCAAAAACGCTTTATTTCTCATATTCCTTGATGTATTGGATTATACCCTCTACGTGGGTGTTCACAATGTTTTGTTTCCCCTCCATAGATGTAAGGTAAGCAATATCTTCCTTGTTATCCATGAAGAAATTTTCCGTCAATACAGCCGGGCATTTCGTCTTGGAAAGGATGTAAAAATTTTCCTCCCAATCCGGGTCGCCATCCGAATAGTCACGCCTAATCTTTTGCCCGGTAATAAAGCAAGCGGCAGCATCATACATTCGGTTTGCCAGTTCGTCAGCTTTCGTTTTGCCCTTAGTGGTATAGGCAGACCATCCACGGGCATTCATCCATTCGCCATTCCCGGCAGCATTGCAGTGGATGGAAACAAGCAACACGTTATTAGCTCCATATCGGGCGCAAATCTCGTTCACACGCCTTGCACGTTCAGCCAAAGGCACGTCCAAGTTCTCCTTAACAATGCGTTCCGCTACATAGCCACGTTTAGCCAGTTCACGCACGACTTCATCCGCAATTTCTCTTGTATAGGCATACTCCCTGAAAGTTCCATCCGGGCTGCGTTTACCCGGTGTATTTTCTCCATGCCCATTGTCTATAAGTATCTTCATTCTTGATTCAATTTATGGTAAAAATCTATTTTAATTCTGTCATATACCATTTGTACATTGGTATAAGCTCTGCCATTGTTCACCGTTTCCGCATAAACCTCTGACAACACACATTGCTCTACCCATTCAATCCATTCGGGCGAAGTGTAGCTTGACAATCGTTTCCCTCGATACGAATGTGCATCAAATCGGCTGTTTCTGTCCTCGTGCATATTCATAATCAAGGTGTGTACTTTCGCTTTCGTGGCTTCACGGTCTGCGATGTGGTTTTCTTCACGCACTTTCTTTATTATACGGCAAACCCTCTCAACGGCAAGGTCAAAGTAAATGCTTGATATGTTTTTTATCCGCAACTGCGTTTCGGGTCTTAACCCCTCTGCAATGTCAGTGAGCATATCATTTTGGGTTTTGGTTTCCGTCAGAAGTTCGGCTACCATAGACTGATTGCTTTTAATCATGTCGTTAATGATAGACTTGAACCACTTGAAACAAGCTACCATAAGTGCAGCCGCCAAACAGAGAAACACAGCGCACACTATCACCATAAAGCCAAAATCGCTTATGCCTTGTGCTACTTTCAAACTTTCTTCCATCATCGGTTTTTCTTATACTTGTTTCGCTTGTAATACTCAAAGTTATCCCTATCCTCCTGCGTGATTGGAGTATTCGGTGGAAAGAACTTAAACCCGTACATCGTTCCATAGCGTACCACTTTGATTACGGCACGAAATGGATATTTGCGCTTCGGGTCTAAAACAACATCTTTCAACTTCTTACTATCAGTATAGAAAGCGGATGCACCGATACCCTCGCCATAGGCGATTAGTGTTCTCGTTCCGTTCTCTGTCTGTCTTTCCTTACATCCCGTAAACACCGTGACCTCATTAATCACGGCATCTACTGAGGTGTATTCACAATCGAAAATATCTTCATTCAAGGATTCTGTTTCCTCAAAGTCCATTACCTCGTTCATAAGTCCATCGGTATATTATAGGTTTCACAATCGGCATCCACCATTTCACGGATAGCCAAACGGTCTTTCAAAAAGTTCTCATAGGGGGATTTCGCACTTTCGGCAAGCAATCCCAGCATGGCAGACTGATATTCGTTTACCAGCTTACTTTCTGTCTTAGCCGGGTATCTTGCAGTAAGCAACGTGCTGAAAATATTATCAGCCGTTTTTGGATATTCCACCCTCACGCTGTCATATTGGAACATCGTGCCTGTGGCACGTTCCGCATCAGTCGTAATCTCAATGCCACCCTCTTTGTCTGCAATAACCTTAACCTCTTTGATGTTATGGTTATAAAGGAACGTTCCCTGCCCGTTATTAAGAGAATCTATCACCTCCGGCTTAGTCTTAGCCAGCAGCCCTGTAGTCAAAACATTTGCTTCCATCGTTCAAACAATTATTAAAAATGAATTTACTGTGTTCCTCCGAGCATCTGATTATCCAGCCATATTCAGATGGGAAGAAGTGTTTAATATCCGTTTCATCTTTGATTTCGTATTTATTGATGGTGCGGTGGAATTTCTTATAAAACCTTTTCAGAATACCGCTTCTTAGCAATATGCCGTAATGGTTTTGTTTGAATCCCACATAATCAATGCTACGAGCATCAACCGGGAATATCTGCCAGTTGCTTTTAATCTCTACTTTCAATTCGCCACCCAAGTAAAGCCCCATCATGTCGAGTACGAAATGCAGTGCCTCTTTGTCAGCGCATAGTATCACCATATCATCCATATAGCGATAGTAGTAGATTTTCACCCCAAAACGCTTCATCACTATCTTAGCCAGTTCTTCTTTAACCCAATGGTCGAAATATGCTAAATAGAGATTAGCCAAATATTGACTTGTGAAATTGCCTATTGGCAGCCCCTTGTCTTTACCGTTACTATCTATTATCTTATCCAACAGCCTTAACAGTTGTTCATCCGCTATAGTGTAGCGGATTATCCTTTTCAATGCTGCGTGGTCTATGTTATCATAGAACTTCTTGATGTCAATCTTCAAACAGAACCTTGTACCTTTTCTGTCTATGATTAAAGCCGTATGCACATCCTCCATACATTTATGAATACCACGCCCTTTGATACAAGCGTATGTATTCGCAATGAAGAAGTTAGTCCAGTAACGCCCCAACACATTGATAATGCAATGGTGTACTATCCTGTCCGGGAAGAACGGGGCAATCATAATCACCCTTTCTTTCGGCTCATATATAACCTTAATCCGATATTCACCGGGGGTATAAGTTTCATTGCGCAAGTCCCAGTACAAGCTATCCAAATTCTCCAAAATGTTCTCATTGAACTTGGATATTTCGGTACGCTCTCCTTTGCCTTGCTGTGCCTTATATTGCGCCCGTATGAGGTTGGAGCATTCATATATCAGGTGATAAACATTCTTAATTTTCTTAGCTTGGGAAATGAATATCTTTCCTGTATCACCGACATATAAACCGCAATCCTCAAAATCCGAGTATTGATTAAAGCAGGTATCAGCCGTATAACATAACCCGTATTCAGTCTTTACTACACCCATTTGTGCCGTTGTTCTAAAACAGAGCTTTCAATTACTTACTTGCACCGTCCTAATCCATATTATTTTACCAACTATCAGACGTGCCGATAGTCCCTGTGAGGTAAGGGCGTGGCAGCAACAGTTATAAGTTGAAACCACGGTAAAAGCGGAACCCAATGTTCGCATTCGCATTCGAGGAACGATTATTCGCATTCAGATAACCGAAACCCGCATTCGCACCATTATTCGCATTAGCAGACAAAAGGGCACCAGCCGCCACAACCCTGTTATGTTTTTATTTTTTTCAATCCAACGCCATTTTCGTTGCTCCGTTCACCGAGTTTTGCAGTCCGTCAAAAACGGCACAAGCGGAACCCAATGTTCGCATACGCATGCGAGGAACGAGTATTCGCATTCAGACAACCGAAACCCGCAGACGCACCATAAGCCGCAACAGCAGACAAAAGGGCACCATACCAGCCTACAGCAGACCACGTACTACCACCTGTGGGAGTCCAATAGTAATCGCAATACCCTTTATTACTTGAACCTCCTACTTTTTCGGCAAAGGAATAACCTTTAGTGGAATGAGCCATAGAAAGCACATAGCCCTCAGTTCGTGGAAGCTCCGTAATGGCTTCATATCCGATAGGTACGGTAGTAGCACTATCTGAATGAGAGGTGAATTTTGTCGGGTCTTCGCATACATAGGCAATAGACACATCCGCTTTATGCCAAATTAGTACATCATCAGCAAGCATCCACAAGTATTCATAAGGAGTTTCCAAGCCACGGTAAGAGGTTACTTGTACCACCTTATCGCCACCAGTCCATCCCTTGATGGTGTAGGACACCTTACCCGTGTTGTTTCCCAGCGTTGCAGTAACACCGCAAGGCACAAAGGGTCTGTAACCTCCCCATGTATTCCACTCCGTACCATTAACAACCGGACCACTCCCTAAGCCTCCTTGATGGAATCCGTCAGCAGTCAGCGTTTCGGTGTAAGCATCTTGGCAGTGCAATGAGGCATATTCCACACGTTGCAACCAAGCAATTTCATTGTACACCCTGTACGCCCCGTGGTGTGTTCCGTTCTTGCAAAGAGGACGAACACCAGCCTTTGAAATGGAAGTACGAGGCATACCCAACATGGAGTTGTAAGTACCATCCTTAGCGGCATCACCAGCACCCGAACCACCTCTGAATTGTGCGGCATTCGCTTTGAGTATAACAAATCCGTCTGAATCCCTTGCAATTTCATCGCCATTCCAAGTGAGCCAACATCCCGAAACGGCTACAGAGTTGGTAATATCCACCGTTGCATACCACGGGCTTACCGTCTTTCGTTCCATCTTGATAAAGCCGGGCAACGGATATTCGGAATAGGCACGAATCCATTTCGTCCCCTCTATCTCCAACTTGAAGTAATATTCCGGCTTTTCAAGCATTACATTACCGTCCGTGCTGTCAATCACAGCCGTTGCACCCGAATCCTTTTTACGGCTGTCATTTTGGTTAAGGTAATACTTAACCGAGCCGTCAGGGTTTTCCACAAAGCGTTTCAGCTTCGCTTGAATGGGTAATGTACGGTGCAAATCCAAATTACCCACACGCTTTAGTTTGTAGTCCTGTGAGTTGAAATCACCTTGCACCCCATACCATTGGTCGTAAGGATATTGCGGTTTCGTGTTTCCGCTTCCCAATAATAATCCCATAGCTATAAGTTATTTAATGTTTCACCAGCACCCCAATACACATCATATACCGAAAGGTCGATACCGTTTGGGGATATTACGGTTATCGCTCCGGGCGTCCAATCCCCGATAGGTACGGGGAACATACTAAATTCCTTATCACAAATGAGCTTGCATTTAAGCAGCGTACTTGTTTCCATCGTAACCTCTTTAGGTCGTACAAAGATGGTAAACGGAACACCACCCAAAGCAAAACCATTGGAAAGGTCTGTAACCTTGCCTTTGGAAAGAATCCGCAGGCTATACATTGTTGTTTCCATAATTCACTAAGTAAATCAAGTTTATCTAACTGCAAATATAATCATAAATGTGTTCGCTAAACACATTTTCAGACAAAACTAAACACATGAGGGCTATTTACATCCACCCTTGCCTTTTTTACTTGTTTTCTTACCGCCTTTCTTTGCCATTATAAACACCTCCTTTCAATATATCAATATTTATAATCCCAATCCGGGGCAAACACTACAAAATTGAAATTGCCGTCATTCCTTGAACTATCATCGGAAGTCATTACCTCAAAATAGGTAGAATATTGTACATACACATTCGCCTTTAACGGGTTAGAGCCTCCGCTTATAGTACCATTTCCGCAAACCATTACCATGTAGCCGCTTGGCAGTGTACCATTCGCAAACGAAAGTCTGTAACGCCCGGTATCTTGTCTTGATGCGGTAAATACCTCTCTTAGGTTTCTGCCATCGAAAAACTTGCCGCTTACACTTGCGCCACTACTACCATAGAACGTACCCATCGCCATAATACGGGCAAAACGCCCAGTAGCTCCATTTGTTATAAAATCATCTCTTGAAAAACGGCTTGTTATCGTCCACTCTCCAAGAATTTTACTTGGCGTACTTCCCTTACGCTCAAAACAAGTCATTTCGACAATTTCTTGCGGTCTTATTAAAGCATATAAAGATGAACTTGACGAAGTAACATTATCAGTTATTGAAAACGTATTCATCTCAACAAGATAATTGGCTTTACCAAAAGCCCCACTATTATAAAGCCGACATACTTTACCTATATCCTCTTTTTCATAGCCCATAGTAATATTGCGTTCGCTTGTCGTTTCCGGAAGATAGAATAGGTTTACATCGGAGAAATTGCCGCTAAATCCTGTTGATAGTTGCAATGTGCCTTTTAGACGTACTTCGCCTTTATTCCCGTCCATATATACATTTCCATTCTGACTTTCCAAACGTCCGTTACGGAATACCCACCCGGCTATATTGGCGTTTTCAGCCAACAATAGGTTGGTTGCCACACTCTCGAATTGCGCCCCAAAAGTATTCCATTTGCTTGTGTTGGTCGGCACGACACCCGAGAACGTTCCTGCATCAATACGGGCAACATAAAACACATTATTGTACTTTACCACATCTAACCTGTATTTGTTGCCGTAATAAGTTTTGCTACTACTGTACAATCCTTGATATACAGCAGCCGGGCTATCTCCTTTTTCGCCCTTATCACCCGGTTCGCCTTTATCACCTTTCGACCCCGTGACACATATTGCAGCCGTGGTGTCGCTCGTTCCATTCGTATAAGTGATAACCGAGCGTGTCCATATATACCATTTATCTTTCCAAGTTGGGCGTGTTGTACCCCATGAGCCACCAAGCAATGAGGTTGCCGAACTGGATAGGTAGTATTGCTCCACAATGGACGATACCCCAACACCAGTAGTACCCTTGCCGCCTGTAATACAAACCGCCTTAGTGTATGTGGTCGTATTATCGGAATAAGACACTTTCGTTCTACTCCATATATACCGCCCGTCAATCCATGTAGGAGCGGTTGTCTGCCACCCCGTAGTAGGCGCAACGGTATTAGACGTGCTTTGCGCATACTCCACATCTGCCAACGTTACACTCGTACCCGGTTCGCCTTTATCACCATTATAGGAGTTTATACGTACAGGGGTACTCCATTTCTGTACCATCGTGTCTGCCTTGCCATTCATCACGGAAGCAATATCATTCACAGGCAAAGCTCCCATCAGCAAACGCACATCATCGAAATATACGGCAGAGCCGAATACATCATCATCGTAAATAGCAAAGCCTACAGCCATGATATTAACACTGCCACTATGTAATTGCTCCCCGTTTTTGAATACCGTAACGGTGCAGTCATTGAAGCGGAATGCAAGGTGAAACCACGTGTTAGGCGTGATTGCAATACTCTTTTCCACATAGTGCCTACCGTTATACCCGTTCAACATCCACTTTATTTGCCTTTGTTCTGACTTCATCCAAAAACAGAGTGTAAAACTTTCCCCAAAGGGTAAATCATAAGGAATACGGCTCTCCATTCCACCACTCAGATTGAGGGCATATCTCGTTCCGTCCTTTACCACCGTTCCACTACCCAATACGCCATTGTAGCCATTACCCGAAACATCAGAAAAATTGTTTTCCTCAATGGGCAAATAGAACTTGGTACGGTCTGCAAGCCCGGACTTCTTAGCCATGATGCACCACAAGTATTCAAACTCATCAAGTGTTGGCATTTCCGTAGTCCATCCGGCAGGATTGGAAGAATTAATATCCAAAGTGGGGGGCGTTGAAGTCGAGCCATTTTTAGCGTAACGGTATTCGTAGTATTCGCCAGCTCCGGCATCCGTTCCACCCGTACCCGATTCTCCTTTAATTAAAGCCCACGTGTAATCCATCGGGTTGTCGCTGTCTTTCTGCACATAGTCGGTGTATTGCCCTATGTAATCGCCCGGCTCTTCACCATTGTTTGCAGTGAACGACATTCCCCCGTTGTCCGAATACTTGATATGGAAGTATGGAGTACGCCCATCTTCACCGGGTAAACCGGGCGTTCCGTCTTGTCCTTTCGTGTCGCTCCACTTGTAGGCACTTGGTTTGTCGCTATCGGTGGGTATCATATCCACATACAAACCCAACCATCTTCCGGGTGTTTCACCGTTTCCGGCTGTGAACGTTTTGCCGCCATCATCGGAATACTTCTTATGAAGATAGCTACTCTTTCCATCTTCCCCCTTAATAGCTCCAACATCTTTCCAGTTCGTGCCATCCCAAATATAGAGGTTGCCCCCGATTAGATAAGCATCGCCCTCTGAATTTCCAACGGTAGGCAGTTGTGAAACATTGTCCTTAGAACCTTTGATATTGATTGAAGTACCATCAGCACCACGCACACGAAAAGGAATACCCCACGCACCCTCCGTATCGGTCTTGGCGTTCTTTATACTCATCCAAACCACGTTTTCGGACGAAGTTCTGTGCCAACCTCCCGTAGAGCCATCCCCCGTAGGGGTGGCAGGCTTGGTTTCACTGTCATTATAGGTATAGAATACGGATAAACCGCTTTCTCCCTTATCCCCAGTAGAACCTTTCGCCACAACCGACCAATATACGGAATTGGTAGGCAGGTTGCCCATGCTTGGCGTGGGGTTGGTGTATCGGTAAGTACACGTTTCACCATTCACCGTATAAGTCACCTCATCCCCGGCATAGTACACGTACTTCGGATTATATGTGCCACGGAACACCCCGATATGTGAGGTGTCCCCACTATCAGAAAGCAAACGGACGTTGTGCAATGTTAATTGGCGTTTTGCCGTTACGTTCCAATCAATAGAACTTGAAGAATCACCGATACGGAACTTGTTGCCGTCCAAATCCAAATAGCACTCCTTATCGCTTGTTATAATCTTACCCGTAGTGATAGTGTTTCCGTTGATACGGGTAAATCCGTAGGTAGTGGTAAAGTCCCTGAAATCATCATCCGAATGCACCGACCCCAATATACCCACTTGGAAATAATAGTTGTTCGGGTCTTCGGTTGGTTCAACCTTTAGTTGTTCCTGTGTCACATACCAAATGCCATCCGTGCTTTTCTTGGAGCACTTGGCAAACACATAGTACCCCTTTGGGCTTGATAGAGTGAATGAGCCAGCCGCCATGTTCCAATGCTTGATTATCTCATCATCAATAGTCAAGTGAGCCAATACCCCGGCAGAAGCATCAAAACGATTGGATATTCCGTTTACGTTGGCTTGCAGTATCACATCTATCAAAACAAATTGTTGGCTCTTAGACCCCACCGTAAGCATATTGGTGTCAATGGAATTGGGCTTGATGTTTTCGGGGTCAAAATAACCGTCCGTATCATACACCATTGTACGCAGTTCCTCTGTTGTACGCCATCCCCTCCGTGCCTTAGTCAAGTCCCGAAGCCGATTGTTTTCTATGATTGTTTCGTGCCGTCCCACATCCACAACCGTTTGAGTGATTGGGGAAATGGCTGTAATGTCCGAAAGGGTCAGTGTATAGTCATGCTCCACAAGCAGGTTCTTTGTCACCTTTTGGATGCGGATATTCTTCTCAATACCGAAACGCTCATCTTTCACGGGTACATAGTTACCCACATGAAAGACGGTTGTTTCGCTATCGCTTGGCAAAGCGTTCAGAAAGTAGGAGCGTTCAAAGGTAAGCTGATATTGCGCCCGTGCCTGTGTGCGTGGCTTGAACTCGTTATATCCGGCATACCATAAATCTTCCTCTGCATCATCTTCATAAGATTTAGGCAGGTGAATATCCGTAATCTTATACGTGTCACCCTCCGTTATTCGGTAAGCCTCGCTTTCAGTGGTAGGAATAGTTAGCCCCCTGTTGTCCGTAAATGGAATGAGCGTAAACCTTTTTGTTGCATGGTCGTATCCTCCCTTTTGCGCCAATTCAAATTGTTGTCCGGCTAATTTACCCGAAATGAAAGTAATCTTTGCCGATACCTCGTTAATCAGATACTTTGTACCTTTATCGTCTTTCTCGTTCAGGTCAAAGTCCATTGTATCATCAATGAAGCTGTTTATATCATCAGCCACCAAAGCAGTAACCGTACCCGTCCGTTTCGGGAAAATATTATCATACGTCACAGCATCCTCATCACTACCCAGTGCATCCCTCAAATCGCCATCCTCCAAATAACGCTTGTTATCATCGGATATGCCTATATATTCGCTCTGAGGCGGTACTATTGTACCGTCCCATAGTCTGTGTTCCTTTTTGTTCAAACGCACTGGAAACGGAAGCTGTAGGCGTTCTGAATAGTCCCTGTAATCACTCCGAATGTTGGTCGTGCCACCCTCCACCCAAAGTCTTGTGATAATGGTCTTATCATCTACCTTTTGCTCTTTGAGCTTGTACAAGCCGTTGCCTTTGCCCCACTCAAAGAAAGCGTTGCCACCCGGGGGCACAACTTTTGCACCGAACTTTCCTATGTGGATGGTACGCACCCCGTCCTTTTGGGTAATGAGAAACTCCAAATCAAATTCACGGTCACTGCAAAGCATTTGCAAAACCTGTAGGCAATTGTTACGGGCAAAGGAAATGGTACGGGGTTCTGTGTCCGGGCAATTAGCTTCATCGAAAGCCCATAAGCCCGGATAGTCACGGCTCACGTTGTAGATAAGCACCTTTACAAAGTCCCGGATATTATAAGTGAGGTCAAACGTGCTTTTGCTGGATTTCCCGTTTGCATCGGTGTTTCGGTACAGGCTTTTCATCAGCTCGTACATCACTCCGTAGAAAGTGGCATCATGCACATAATGGTTGTCCGAAAGCATTTCACGGTTCACCTTAGTACGGATGGTGTATTCTTCACCCTCCACTATGATTTTATCTCCCTTGCCTAAATTAAGCAACTCAGAGGAAACAATGGAAAGCTGTACGTTATCATCCCCCATTAAGGAACTGTTTTGAGCGGCTGATTTCAGCGTACAAAACGGCTCTTTGGAAAACAAGCGTACCTTTTCACCGTTGCGCCTGATTATTTCAAGAGTTCCCATATCACAATAGCATTGGTTTCAAATTTTTCAATGTCTTCAATCACGCCCGAAACGATTATCTCGTATTCACCGGGTGTAACGTAAGTGTGTTCTATCGTTTGTTCGCTGCCGGACACATCGTAAGTGTGCGTGCCGTCACCCCAATAGATATTAAGCAGCTTGGACGAAGTGACGGTAATCGTAGCCTTGCCGTTTGCAGTTCCACCTATATATCTAAGCACTTTTTTCACAGGTTCATCTTCCACCAGCTTTAAACGGAATGTACCCACCATCAAATCGTTGCTATATTGTCCCCAGCTCTTTTCCGGGTCTGCCTCATCCAGCAATTCCACTTCATATACCAAAGGCTTTGCCTTTCCGTCATAGTCCACACGCAAACGGTGGTTCCCCTCCGCATCGAATTGGGAAAAGAAAAGGTTTACCCATTCCACATAGGCGGCACGTCCCGAAGCCTCAATAAAGCAATCCAGCGTAATGTTGCGTTCCTTGTAGCGTGGTCGCTTCTTATCCCTTACAATACCGTGGTAATTGTCCCAGTTCACTTGCAAGGCTTCTTTGCGCTCCAACCGTCCAACCAATCCGGCACTTTTGGAAACGAATACCCCAAACTCCTTGAAGTTCTTTCCGTCTATGAAATATTCCACATCCGTATCTTTCTGCAACTCGAATATTTCACGGGGTTCTTTCGCCACGTCAAACAGTTTCACTTCGTCCAGCAAGGCTTTCGTCCCAAAAAGTGATTGGTCGTTGATGGAAAGCCCCGTTGGTGTCTTTGGTAATATTTCACTGAATATCCGGGTCGTGTTCTCATAGACGGTAAACATATTGCCGGACTTAACGAAAGCAAAGAAAATCCAGCCATCGGGCATTACATCAAGCCATTGCTCTTTATAATTGTCTATACCGGGCATATTCAGCACCCAGCCTAACTTTTGAGAAACAGGCAGCACCCAAAAACAAAGTGTAAAATTACCGCTAAAGGGTATGGAACGAGCTGTTTCGCATTCGCCCGTACCATTCAAAGCAAGTGATTTACCCACTTTAGATTTCTTAGAAAAATCCGCACCATCCGATAAGGTGGCATCGTTGCGGTACTGTGAAAAGTCGTAAGCTATACTACCGTCCGGGTCATCGAAAGGCAGGTGTAAAATCATGTTCTTATCCATATCAGTAAGTATTTTTATTCATTTGTCTAACTTCTATCCCCACTCCCTCTATATCCGCTTTGGCATTGCCATACAGATTCACAAGCACCTTTGCATCCGTTCCGGCTACCGCCACATACAGATACGAGTTATCGAAAGCGTCTATGGTAACAATCGCATTGTCCGACACGTTTACGGCACTATGGGAATCATGCCGTGCATATACCCGTGAAACAGAATAGCCGTCATACTCCAACATAGCTTTGCAGTCACCATTCAGCACCACATCGGGTAAATTCACCTTATCCGTAACCTCATCATCCACAAACACCCCGTAAACCTCGCATTTGCCTTTGAAGTGTTCCCGTATAAAGTCAAGCGTGGGGTAATTCTCCGATATACAGAAATCTATGCCCTTAATGTAAAGCTGTATCAGTTGCTCATAGTCAAGCCCCGTTCTTAGCTTCATTTGCCACATCCGGCAAAGCCCCTTTGCCTTGCCATCCTCTTTAAGTTGTTGTACCAGTTCCATAACTATGCTATTCCTTGTGATAAAAGTGAACTATCTTTATTTTCAATGCGCTTCAAAGTAGTTTTAATCTCCGTCAGCTCTGATGCACTCAACTTCGTGTTGGCGGCTATTTCTGCTTGGTAAACAAGTGCCTGCCTCATAATAGAGGTTTGGTCGCTTTGGTTTATGACAAAGGCATTCAACCGCCCGGCTATCACACCGCCCGTTTCCTCACTCATGGAAGTAACCGCACCCGTAAGGGGGTCTTGCTGTACGGTTTCTTCCTCCACATCCTTAATCCAATCACCAATACCCTCCAATGCGGAATTGAACAAATCCCCGGCAGCGTTCACCATCCTTTCAAATTCTCGCTTCTCTACATCGGTCAGTTTCCCGTCTTTCATGGATTCTCCCAAATAGAGAACGGCATCATTGATTCCCTTTGCCAAAAACTCACGTTTCAACGCTTCCACAACCGCTTTTTTAAGGACTTCTTTTGTCTTTTCGCCCAATGCTTCCGCTGCATCCTCACCTTTGCAATAAGCATCTACCAACGCATCGGCAAATTCATCAATGGCGGTTTTTACATCCGTTCCGGCAAGCGTTTCCATCATTGACCTATCCAAATCCTCTATCTGTTGGGTAATGGATTCTATTTGCTCGTTCCACTGTTGGATTTTTCCGTTATCGGTTTTCTTCTTATCCTTTTCAGCTTGAATTTGCTTTCTTAAATCCTCTTGTTGCTGTTTGAGGTTCTTTTTCTGAGCCTCATAGATAGAAAACATATCTCCGTTTTCTTCCGCATTCTTCAACTGTTTGTTGAGTTCCTTAATCTCCTTGTTGAGTTGAGCGTAACGGGCAAAATCCCAATTCTTCTTTGCTATATTGGCTTCTTGTTCCAAAGCCCGTATTTGGTCGTTAATCAGTTGGATATTCTTTTCGTAGGCTTCACGTTGGCTATCATTGAACACCCAATAAGTATTATTGTAGGCTCGTTCCAAACGGTTGTAGGATTGTTCCAGCGCATCTATTTCCTTTTGCAGATTTTGAATTTTCTTCTCATACTTGGAATCATGCAATTTGGCAAATATGCCCACTACAGAAGTAACGGCACTTACCATACCCGTAACGCCTCCCAATATGTCACCGCTCATCATTTTACCTACAGAGGCGGCGGCATTGCCCAACTGCCCGAACAACTCCATTGCAGTGCCTAAGCCGTTTGCCAAATCATCCTGTCCCAAATCAGAAAACATGGATGCAATGGCATTGCCGCACGTGGTAGCCGTATCGGTAATCGTTTCAATGGACTTGGTTACGCCTTTGGCGGCTTTCTTCATGTCAGCCTCTGCCTTTTTCACATCCTCATCCGTACCCTTTCCGGCAGCAACATTCGCTTTGGCTTCTGCCAGCTTCTTTTTGGCTTCAATGTAATCATCATAGAACGTGCCTAAAGCCTTAAAAGGATTCTTTGAAATAAGCGTTTCCTTTGCTTGATTCAAACTATCAATCAAAGCACGGTAATCTACGGGATTCAGTTTCAAATCCGCATCTTTTAGCTTTGTTTCAATATCAGCCACCAACTTATCTATTTCAGCTACAGAAAGGCTATCCAAATCGCCAAATAACTTCTTCCAACTATCCGATTGCTTTAACATATTGGCGGTAAGGGTGCTTAACGCTTCTGCCTCCGACTTGTTTACTTGGTTAATCCGTTCTTGGTCGCCCGTCTTTTGAGCGGCAGCACGCAGCAAGGCGTATTCCTTTTGGATGTCATTTCTTTGTTCCTCAAAGGTTCTGTAAGAGGAAAGTATCTTTTGCTGTACTTCTTCCTGTAACTTTTCATCTTCTTCTGAAACAAATAAAGTGGCTTCCGCTTTTTCGTCAGCACCCACAAGCCCGGAACTTCCATTAGCCAGCTTCTCTTTTGCATCGGCTATGGCTTCCAACTTCTCGGCAAGTGTTTGGGCTTGCTGAATGGTCTTAGATACAGATTCCTTGAAAGAATCCATAGCGGACTTTGCCCCCGTGATTTCATTGTATTGCATATTAAGGGAAATAAGTTGGTTACTTTCTCCCTCTGTGAGTGTTCCGGCTTGTTGTTTATCCTTTAGAGCCTTGATTTCATTTTCCACATACTCCTTGTACGATTTACCGCCTTTTAAAAGCGTGGCAAATTGGGTATTGGCTACATCTTCGCCCATGTTACGCACCCAACGGAAATACAAGGCATATTGCTGTTTCTTGTACTCTATTTCACCGTCAAAGAGTTTGTTTTGGGCTTTGTCATATTTCTTGTTTTCAAGTGTTCGCCTTTCATCGAAGCCGTCCTTTTCAGACTTAGATAAGCCACCTTTTCCGGCATCCTTACGAGCTTTAGCCAAAGCCTTTTCCTCTTTGTCTATATTATCCAATGCCTCCTTGTGTTGGAGCGAAAGGGTGCGCTTGCGTTTTTCGTAGCCCTCTTCCAAGACTGCAATACGGTCAGCCTCCAATTTGCGGTCAGCTTCAAGTTGCCTTTCACGTAGTTGCTTGGCGGCACTATCCGCTTTATCCCCCGTGGTATGCTTGGGTAAACGGGCTTCCAACTTCTTTATTTGCGTATCATAGCTCTTATAGTCAGAACTACCGATAATGGCAGCTTCACGCAAATCTTTAAGCTGCTTGATACGGTCTGATATTCCCTTTTCCGTGTTAAGGTTTGTAGTCTTGGTGTTTACAGCACCATTCAATTTATCCAACAAGTCTTTCAACTCTTTCAGTTGGGTATTATCGGCTTCCACCTTTACCTTTTTGGCATTGAGGGTATCAATACTTTTCTGAGTTTCACCTATTTTCTTATCCAGCTCGTTAAACGACATAGCCACATAGTCGGTACTTTCTGTTACAGAAGTCGTATCTTTCGGAGCAATGAACGCTTCTAATTCCTTATTCACCTTGCCTATGGTTTCATCCGCCTTTTTTGCTGATTGTACAATACTTTCAAGATATGTTTTTATGTTACTTTTGAAAGCATCCATTTCTTTATCAGTCGCACTTGTACTTTGCTTGACTTGTGAAACAATGCTGTTTAATGAGTTATTGAACGCATCGGTATAGGCTTGACCTGTTAGCCCTTTCAATTGGTTTGCGGATTCTACCGCCATAGATTCTACCGCATCCCATACAGCCCCCGAAGCTCCACGAATAGAACTTGAAGCCACATCAACAACCTTATTCATCATAACGGTTACACCCTCCGGGGTGGTTTCCATAACTTCTTGAATTTCTTTGTAGGTTGCATCTTCGGCATTCTCTTTCAGCTTATCAAGTGCATCCGTTTGGCTTTGTACCAGTTCTTGCATAGCTTGTTCGGTATATTTAGCCTTGATTTTTTCGGCTGTAGTTTGCTGAATGGCTGTAGTCAATTCCTCATATTTAAGACGCTGTAAATCAAGTGTAGCGTTTTCATCAAGCAATGTCTTATTATATTGTTTACATACGGCATTGATTTTTTCAATCGTATTTTTATGTGTTTGAGTTCCTTTCTCCGTATTTTGCAATACGGCAAAAAGTAAATTCAAATCGTCAATCTCTTTTTTCGTGGTATCTTGAAATTCACCCGTTGCCGTGGTCGCTTCTTTTTGTTTGCCCGTAAAAAGAGTAATTACACTGACTAATGCACCTATCAATCCCATTACCCAGCCGATAGGATTGCTCATCATGGAAGCCCAAAGAGCTTTCACCGCTACCGTTGCTTTTGTCGTGATTGCAGTCAGTACGGAAGTTACAGCCCCTTGTGTTGTCTTTGCCGTAGTATCTGCCACGGAAGCGGCTGTGGATTGCTTGGTGGCTGTAGCTTCAAGTAGTTTTTTCTTTGCGTAAAAATCGGATTGGGTGGCTAAAGCCGTCTTTCGTGCGATAGCTGCGTTATCCTCCGCTGCCTCCATCTTCTTAGTGGCAATGGCTATCTTTTCAGCGTTCCCAGTCTGTTGTGCCCTGTACACTTCCAAATAGGCACGTTCTACAGCCGCCTTTGCCGCCAGTGCATCAGCCCGTGCCGATTCCATCTTTACGGCTGCTGCCTTGACATCGGTACGCATGGCATTTAAGGTAGCCGCACTGTTTTGTGTCTTAACGGCAACCTCATTTTCCAAAGCGGCACGATACACGGCACTTTTAGCCGACAAGTCTAACTTGCTTAGAGCTTGCTTTTGTTCAACGGTAAGAACACTCAGAGCCACCGCCTCATAATTGGCAGAAGAAGCCGTTAGATTCAAATTGGAAAGGTATTCTGCTTGTTGGATGGTAAGCATTTGTTGAATGGTGGCAATGCGTAACTGCTTTACCATGTTGGCGTGTTCCTCTACCGTCAGTTGCGCTTGCAATGCTGCGACATGGCTGTTTTGGGCTGCAACCATCGCTTTTGTCTGAGCTACCATCTGCCCAGTAGCAACGGCTTCCAACTTCATTAAGGAAATCTTAGCCTGCCTTGCCGTGTTATCCAAAAGAGCAACGCCCGTATATCCCTTTGTGGCTAATGTATTCAGTACAATAGCGGCTTTCACGCTTCCATAGCCTATAGCAACGGCTTTCAAAATACGCAAAATATCATCCAAATGCTCTGCCATATAGGTAGCACTTTCAATAGCTCCGGCAAAAACATCTTGGTTATCCGCACCCAACTTGTTTAACGATTGTTCCCACGCATCACCCATGTTGGAAATCATACCCGTTAGGGACTTGCTTTGTTCTTGCATGAGGTTGTAGTAAGTCCCGGCTTTACCCGTCATGTTTTGGAAAGCCTTTTCTACTTCCGCAAAGCCAACCTTACCCTCCGTTACAAGGTTGGAAACTTCATCTTTGGTTACGCCAAGCACTTTAGCCAGTTCCTCATAGATGGGAATACCACGCCCGGCAAACTGCCTAATATCCACGGTAAATGCCCTGCCTTGTGTCCGTAGCGTTCCATAGAGGTAGGCAATATCCTGTAGTGGCGCACCCACGCCCGAAGCCACGTTACCAAGCATTACCAGCTCATCCACCACATTATCCACGGTTGAGCCGTAAGCAAGCATCTGTTTGGCACTACTCGCAATGCCCGAAAGGTCAAACGGAGTTTTGGCGGCTGTATCAATAAGCCTATCCATCAAGCCCTTTGCTTGCGTACCACTTTTGAGCATGGTTGTAAAGGCAATTTCCAACTGTTGAAACTGCCCACGTGTTTGCACGATACTTTGAAGCAAAGTCCCCATACCCTGCCCAACGAGGTAGGAAACAATGTATTTCGCCCCATTTTGCGCAAAGCTCTGAATGGAGTTATCCATCACAGACGATTCCGATACGGCTGTGGATGAAACCTGTTTGATACTCCTTTCCATCGCTTGTGCCGACACGTTGAAATCATTTATATCAAGGGTGGCTTTGAACGCCAACGCTCCGTTTATATTATCCATTACATTATTCCTTTCAGATAATTCTTAATATCATCCTTTGTCTTTAGCTGTACAGGCGGCTTCCCACCATCTTTGTTTCCGTCCGTTTGCTCCGGCTCTTGTTCCACACGTGCCGCATCTGCCAGCATGATTTGTACGTTTAGCCAACTGATACCCCAAAGCAGATAATCGTAAGTCCAGCCAAAGGACTTGATAATTTCCCCACGATTACCCCACGGGCTATTTAGCCCGATTACTCTACTCGGTTTGCTTTGAGTTTCTTCGGATTGGTCGTTCCTATCTCCCGTATTGACCGAATAGAGGACGTAAAACCCCCGGGATTCATCATTTGGCTTATCACGTCTGCCAGCTTTTCAAGCCGGGTAGATGTAAGGTGTTCCATGAAAAACGCTTTCAAGGCTTTCACCTCTTTGTCTTTAGAGGGGTCAGCTACCACGGGATTGTTAAGCACGGCTACGGCTGCAATCTCAGCCATCAGAGGAATATACTTGAAAAGGCGTTTGCTTTCCTGTATGGGTTCGGCTTGTATCTTTTCCTCATCGTATTCTATATTCAGATACAACCGCCTCAAACAATCCATCGTACCCAAATAAAGAGGCTTCAAATGGAAGTGGCGCATATATACACGCTCCATAGTTTGCAAAGCGGCATTGGGTACTTCTGTTTCGGACACATCCCAGCCTTTGGGAATACGTTTGTCACGCCACATCCTTACATGGTTCGGAAAATGCTTATTCCACCAACGGATGAAGCGTGGCGGTTTTACCGGGTTAATTTTAAGCGGTACATTGAATTTCACTCCCATGTTCACAAGTGCCTGTATCGCCTTTTCTTCGATTTCCAAGCGTTCTTCACGGGTCAATTCACGTTCATTATTCAGTTGTTCCATTTGTCTTAAAAGTTAAAAAGCCCCCCATCCGGGGATAGGAGGCTATCGGTTCTCAGACTTTTTCAGTGTCATGCTACTGTTGGGTCGCTCATTTCCTCGCTTGCTTGCAAGTTTGATTGGAACTTGATAGTCATAGGCACAAGGCAGATACCCTTTGAAGAATAGGTAATTTCGAATGTCGGGATGATACGCACATTGGCACATCCGACAAACAAGCCCTCTTCCGGCTCAATCCACATAGCCCATTCCTTGTATTCCAACTTCTTGGGACGAATCCAAACACGCTTACCATCTTCCCCGGTAGGTGTTCCACCGAAGTAACGTGCAAGCTGTGTCAAATCCGGGTCCATCAAGGAAAGTTCAATAGCCGTAGGTGTTTCACCAACAAGCGTGATAACCTTGCTTGAAGTTTCCGACTTGTGTTCCGTGATTTCCGGGGAATCGTCTTTCAGACTACAAGTGTCTTGATAGACATCGCCCAAATCAAGCCATTCATTGCCTTTTGCGGGCATATTTCCGTCACTTTTGGCAGGGGCGATATAAATCTTTTTCAACCCCATTGTTGCTAAAATCGGCATAATCTTAATTTTTATTGGTTGATACTCTTTTCTCTTACTGTAAGCTCCAAAGCAAGGGAAACAAAATGTTCGTTTTGGTCTTTCTCCTTAATCGGTGGGTTAAACCGCCCTATGTTCCAGTTATAGCCTTTCCCACTTTCATAATGGTTTTTCAACACCTCAACCACCTTTGCCCTTATCTCTATGAGCCTCTTAAAATGTGTCCTGTAAACGGCTTTCCCCTTGCCTTTGGCTATCACCTTATCCGGCACATGAATATTCACGTTTATCTGACCGTAGCGCACGGATGCTTCACCGTCTATCGTATGAGGGACAATTATCACATCCTCTTTGGTGTAGTCGTTACGCTCGTAATCAATCACACCCGAAATGAAGTTTTTCACCTCGCTTGCTTGAAGCATGGCGTAAATCCTTGTTGCTATTTCCTCAGTCGTTATCATGCTGCGTTCCCGAATAATTCGATTGCTTTCTTATTAGCTTTCATCACCAACTTGTTAATCTCGGCAGGTAGTTCGCTTTTGGCTTTCAGTTCGGCAGGTAGAATCACGTTGTACCCTTTGGCTTCCACGTAGGCGGCATAATTCATTCCGGCTACTATAATGAGGGAAAAAGTGTTTGGCAGCGTGGCGGCATACTTCATTGCAGCCTCCAACATGGCTTTCGCACCCTCTCCGGGCTGGTCTGACCCACCATAGTAAACGATTTCCTTATTCTGTACCACGGCATAGCCTATAGAGTTGGTTAAATTGCCCGTTTGGTCTTGGTAGTTGTGGCTATCCTTAGCATACTTAGCCAGCTTTTCGCCCATGTATTTTAACAAGGTTACGAAAGCCAATTCAAGTTGCTTTTGGAAAGCAGCCACGGGGTTTAAGATAGCCCCTTTGTCAAACATCGGCATTATCCCCATATCTCTATGTATTTAGGGTTTGTATCATCTATTCCCGAAATGGTGAACTCATCCACACCTCCACGCTCCAAAGTCACTTCCACACGTGCGCCTATACTCAAATCACCCTCAAAGTAGGATGGTAAAAACACATCAAAGGTGTATGAATACATTTGCCCGTCCGTTCCCAATCGTTGCTTGGCAGGTATGAATTTCTCCACTTGACACTCACAGCCTTTCACCCACACGGGCGCATCATCGTCCGTGTAAAATCCCGTTGCTTCATCCCTCGTTGCTTCAAGGGGCAAAGCGGTGTATCTGAAAGTTCCGTTATTCCGTGCCATATCACCACAAATTAGAGCCGTCCGTAATGGAAGAAACTTCGACAAAATCCGAAACGTCCAAACCGTTCTCGTTGCAAAGGTCTTTAATGCGCTTCTCCAACTTCTCCACGCTGTAGCCTTGTGAGGACTTACCTAACGTGTCATTGGTAAGCACAATCATCCGCTTTAGCACCTTTATAGCGGCTATGGCTATCGTGCGTTGGTCTGTGTCGGCATTGTACTCACTATCCCAGTCGCTTATCTTCACATCAGCAAGTGCCTTTTGCAAAGCAAGGCGGCTTGGGGTATAGGGTTCAAGCTCACCCACCAACGCATTGTATTTTGTCAAAGTTCCCATCACTACTATTTTTCAAGGGCTTCTTTCAAAGCCGTTACACTCTCATCTGAAAGGGCTTCAATCGCTTTGGTTACACCTTTAACCCCGGCATTTTTGGCAACGGGGGCATTGATGGATTCCAAAGCATCCTTTACCACATTCAAATCATATTCATTGTCTTGGAAAGTGACCTTTTCAGCCTGTTTGCTTTCCAAAGACTTAATCACACAAATGCCCCTTGCAACCAAATCATTAACTCGGTTAAGCTCATCGGTATGCAAGGTTTCACCTACCTTGTAGATTTTGCCTTTGTCGTTTTTGTCTATAAACGCTTTCTTTACTGTCAGTTCCATAAGCAAAAGGTTTAGCCTACTTCAAGAGCTGTTGCACTCTCAAATTCGGATTTAGTCCAATAGGTACGTGCCACACCGTTTGCATCGGCTGGTACTTCCTTTTCCTCAAAGCCACGCACCTGTAAACAGATGATAGCACCAATTTCAGTGATAAGAGGCAACAAACGTCCAGAGCCTTGTGTATATTCGGCTGCAACTTGACCAGTGGATTCCCCGGTACGCCACTTGGCGATACGAATACCACCGCCAGCGTTCATGTAGTCCACGTTTTCTTCCTCTATCAACTCGCTATCTTCAATGGCGGGCTGAATTTCACCGATAACCCCGGCAGGCTTGATACAGATAAAGTTGTGATTCCACGGTTCAAGCGATTTACGCTTACCGTCCATATCCATACCCATTTTACGGGTAATCACCGTTACAGGGGGGATTTCATTACCAGCAAGCAAATCTGCCATCTGAGCCGTTGTTACGGTCTGAGCCTTTTTATCGTTACCATGTACCAACAAACGGGTCGTTTCGTCCATACGCAACCAAAAATAGAGGTCTTGGCTCATAAGGATTTCGCCCGGCTCAATGCCACGGTTACGCAGGTCACTACAGATAGCCGACAACATCAAGACTGGGGACAACTTGCCAGCTTTGGTATTGGCAGAGTTCCACAAGAAAGCTGATACCAGCTTGTTTGTTTCCGGCATTTGATAATCCACCTCGTACTTACGTCCACCCGGATTGTTGATTTCCGGCACGAACTGAGCCACACCCCAATTAGAGAATGCCATCAGAGCGATAAAGTCCATCACGTCCTTACAGCCCAAATAAGCATCTTTCATGTCGTGGGTAAGGAGCTTTTCAATTTGCTTCACCTTAGCTGATTCACTCAAACGGGGATTTTCGTAAACCTCCATCAGTTTACGGTAATCACGTGCGTACATGGGGAACTTGTGACCCACACGGGGGATTTCCTTAGTCCACACATCGAAGCCGTCAGAACGCCTCATAGGTGTAGGTGATTCATCACCAATCAATGTAGCCATGAAACGCAAGTTGTACTTACCTACAAGTGCCTCGGCAGTCAATGACATTTGGGGCGTGTTGGTAGTAAACCAGCTATCACAGTACATCTTCTGAAAAAGGGTTGTTTCACGTTCGGAAGCCTTATCAAAAGTCTTTTTCCACGTTGCCAAAAAGTCAAGCGGTTTGCCGTCCTTGTGAAGCCCTTTGAATGTTGAAAAAATAGATTTCATGTCGTTACGCTAATTTTAGTTAGTGTGATTTCGTTAATTTCACGTGGGGATTCCCTTTCAAGTAATCGCCCGTAGTGTCCTTTTGCCCGGCAGGGATAGGCGGCACACGTCTTTCGTACATCGCGTATTGCATGGTGTCGGCAGAAACATCTACAGAGGTTTCAAACTCGCCTACTTCCACATCGGCAATCAGTACGGAGTTGGAAGTGCCACGCTCCTTTGATTTTGCGGCAGCTTGTCCGTCCGAAACAACCTCTACCAATACATCATCCTTTACAAGCCCGGCAATGGCTTTGGAGAGAGTGACAATGTAATTGTTTCCGTTTCGCTCAATCTTTTCGATTGTGGGAACATCGGCAATGGCTGTAGCGGCTGTGCCGTCTTTCAGCACCAAATCACCAACGGCAAAGCAAGGCTCGTAGAACTCATCTACGTACAGGCTTACTTTCTTGGTGTTTTCCGCATCCACTTCCACCACTTTTGCAGTCTTGATGACTTGCACCGTCCTTTTCACCTCATCCTTGATAGCAAGCGTTCCGGCAGGCACGGTATCGCCAACAGCGAAATGTTGGTTTTCCACGTCCAGATTGAAGCCGCCTTGCACGATAGAGGGCGAACCCGTGAAAATGGGTCGCATCCCGGTAAATGAAGCAGTCTTTCTTTTCATTTCATCTTTTATTTTACGGTTATTGATTCCAGCAAGCTATCAGCAGCTTCATCAATTTGCTTTTCACTTGCCGCCTTAGAACCCCCTGAGTGTTCATCATCAAGCCCATTTGTAATAAGCTCCTGTTTGTAAGCGGAAACGGCATCCTCAATATCTTCATCATCGGAGATTGATTTTGCCAAACGGTCACGGAGATAAGCCGGGATTTTGTGCTTTTCCATAGCCTTAACTACTTCCTTTGCACGGGCTTCCTTGCTTTCTTTGGCTTCGTAGTTAGCAATCTTTTCCTCCATTTCCTTTAACCTCTTTTCAGTCGCTTCGTCCAAAGCCACCTTGCCCTTACGTTTAGATTCTTCTTCCTTACGCTTTCTTTCTTCCTCTTCCTCATCCTCGGTTTGGGTTGGTTTCTTTTTGTTTGCCCATCGGGTTGCTTCACCTTGACTTTCCTTAGCCACTTCCGCAATCAGATTTGCCGTACTTTCTATTGCCTCATCATCGGTAGAATCATCCTCAATGCTGCCACCCATTTTTTCGGTTATCGCTTTAAGGTACTTCTCCGAAAGACCAGTGTCTTTACACAAGCCTTTGACTTTCTCAAAGAGTTTCTTATTCATTGTTGCTTTTGTTATTTAGTAAGTTGAACTTCTACAGAGCAAAGATATGAAATAAAATCATATATGCGTTCCATAAACACACATATTTTACTCGGTAAATTACTTGCCTATTAGCATCTTACGCTTAAAAACAAGACGTAAAAGCGATTTTTCATTTGCTATATTCAATATAACAAATATGTGTTTGATTAACACAACAGGAATAATAATTTTCACTCAGCAAAAATATATCCTCAGAAAAGCACAAAATATATCCTGTTTTGCAGTAAATATATCCATTCGAGCATTCCCACTCATCTTAAATAAAGGAAATCACCACTAAAAGACTATCAAAACCAACTATCACATAGGTATTTTGAAAATATATCCAAAAATATATCCAAACACTTTGTTATATTAAATATATAGCCTATATTTGCAACGTAATTGAATTGATTACGAATAAAGAATATGTAACACCTAACAAATTTCAGATTATGGCAATTAAGCGTATTGATGAAAAGAAAACATTAGAGTATGCGGTAGCTTTTCACTTCCACACTTCGGGAAGCATAAACTTTATGATGGGCAATATCATGTACCAGCATATCAAAACCATTTATGACGAAAGGGCAGACGGCAGAGGGCAAAACACATTAGAGGTAGTTTACAACTACAAAAAAATGAAATATGAAGTGCTGTGCCTCACAGACAGCAAATTAGCTCAAAAAGAAATATCAATACTATAATACATATTGCCATGACACAAAAAGAATTTGAAGAAAGAACCGGGTTGAAGCTAACAGCGGACAACTATACAGAGGTTGAAACTTGCTACATGAATACAGACCTTGATAAAGATGCGTTTTGCAAGTTGTGGATGAAAAACCCGGCAGCTCTGAAAGAAATAGAGCAAAAAACGGTGTTAGTCCGTGAACTTTACGAAGAACGCAAATGTCTTGAAAACTTTCTTATAGAACAAGCCGAAAAGTGGAGTGCATTAGATTTAAGAGAAAAAGCAATAACCATGATTGGCGAGCGTGAATACCTCAGAAGAAAATTAGCAAAAGGATACAACCTTTGGGAATTAGACAAAGAACTATTAGACGAAATTTTAAGAAAGTAATAACCAGTAGGGTAGCAATCCCCTACACAATACAAATAAGATTATGAAACTTTTAGAGATACATAAAAAGGGTATTAATGCCCACAATAAAGAAGTAAGCTATTACGGCTTAGATTACACGACTAAGAAAGTGTTATTTGAAGTCGAAGAACTCAATGAGGCTATTGAGCAAGCCGTTTCTTTTGGCTATCAAAAATGGGCTGAAATAACAATGATGTTCTAAGTTTAACCCGGTAGTCTTTGGGCTACCACAATGCAACACCGAATGAAAAGATATTATTTGCAAGGCAAAGAGATTAGCGAAAAACAAGCTAAAGCCATTGAAGCCCAAAATCAGAAGTACATAAGCAGCAATGATTTTACGCTTTGGGCAAAGTGCCAATTTGTAACAGTAGTAACCAAGTAAATTTCAGAATTATGAATGAATACACTTACATCATTTTCGACCATAACGGCAGACGTTTGGGAAAGATTGAGTTTGGAGTGCGCAACAGCGTACCATCCGCAAAAGAAATAAAAGAAGCCATTAAAGATGGCTTTCCCAACGGGACGACTTATAAATTACTCGTTCCAATAAGCGTGTGTATCAACCAATAAAATTTTAGTATATGGGAATATTGAAAGATGCAATTTTAGCAGCAATACAGCAGGAACACCCGGATGCTCATTGGGTGGGAAACGAAAAGCCCCACATGATAGAATCTACAGCGCAAGCAAAATACAATGACGTTAGACGTGTTGAACGCAATTATACTAAAGGCGTTCACAAGGCAAGAAAGGAGGCTCACAATGGCAATAGTAACAGCACAAGACATTTATAGATGTGATTCATGCAAGGCAGCATCAGACGAATTTGGAAGAAGATGTAAGCATGGTATGCTCTTCCCTCTAATGCTTATAATGGGAAACTTTACTGAGTGTATGAACTATGAGTTTGATACCGAAAAGGTAAAACTTCAACTAAAACGAAAGGAGGCAAAATAAGATGGCAACACTTATAAAGACAGACGGAAGTAAATTGGAAATCCAACCTCAAAACGGGCTGGACTTCCAACTGGATGAACTGCAAAAGTTCGTAGATGGTTACATTGATATTATAAACCTACACAATGGGGATATTCTCGTAATCAATGATAATGGGAAAGACGTTTTAGATTCCAACGAAACAGCCACGGAAATAGCGCATAAACACAATGCTATTTTTGGTTGGGATTATATTTGTGGCGATGTCGTTATGTGTAAAGATGAGGAGGTGCAATAATGGAAATTCATAAATTCCCTTATAACTGGAAGCTGGCAGAAGCCAATTTCACTAAAGACAAAGGCAAAGTGTTTTCTTGTTTTGCGTGTGGTGGCGGTTCAACTATGGGCTACAAGTTGGCAGGGTTTGATGTGATAGGTTGCAATGAAATAGACCCTAAAGTGAATCAGGTGTATGTAACCAACCATGCACCACAGTTCAATTTTTTAGGGGATATAAGAGAATTGAGAGAGAGCTACCGCCCGAACTTTATAACTTGGATATTTTGGACGGTTCACCCCCATGTTCCACTTTCTCCTTATCTGGCAACCGTGAAAAGGATTGGGGCAAAGAAAAGGTGTTCAGAGAGGGGCAAACGGCACAAGTTCTTGATACACTTTTCTTCGACTTCATTGCTTTGGCAAAAGCACTTCAACCAAAGGTTGTGATAGCGGAAAATGTGAAAGGCTTGCTTATGGGTAATGCCATAGATTATGCAAGACGCATTTACAAGGACTTTGAAGATGCTGGGTATTATTGCCAACACTTCTTACTTGATGCTTCTAAAATGGGAGTACCACAAATGCGAAATCGGGTGTTCTTTGTATGTATTAGGCATGATTTGGGCGTGAATTTCTTGAAAGTGTCTGACCTCTTCAATGTTGAGCCACATATTAGCATGGACTTCAACGAGCCGGGGATTTGCTACGGAGAATTTGCGGATTACATGGGCAAGCCATACGGCAAGCGCATGAAAGAAATGTTTGATAATAGAACACATGGGGATATTGATATGTCAAATGCTTATCGGAAGCTGACAGGCAAAAGAGGATTTTTCAATCAATGTTATTTGTATGAGGATAAAATTTGCAACACGCTTACGGCTCATGCAGACAGCACGATTCCTTTTAATAAGCCTGTGTATTTATCAAAATCTGAGGTGTGCAACGCTTCTACTTTCCCGCAAGACTATGATTTTTGCGGTTTTTCACCGCACTACATTTGCGGTATGAGTGTACCGCCTGTTATGATGGCGCAAGTGTCTACACGAGTTTACGAACAATGGCTATCAAATTTATAATTGGAATGAAAACACTAACAGTTGGAGAACTTATACAAAAACTTAAAAAAATGCCTAAAGCAGCCAATGTTTGGATGCTAACAGATAGAAAAGAATCAAATTGGGATGAAGATAATGCGACTTTTAGGCGTGTTCATGGAATAACTTACGTTGAAAAAGAAATCGTATATCCAAACGATGGTTTTACAGATAAAACAGAAATTAATGTTTTACTTGAAATAGAAGAGGATGAGATATGAGAAAGTTACGTGCAATATGGCAGCTTATCAAAGCTGATAAATGGGCTTTATTCACTTATGAAAATGCCCCGGAAGACCCAGTATGGGCAACTTTCCCATTTTTTCGGTGGAACATATCGGAGAAATGCGACTACTTTTTCAGACTGATTAAAGAACGTCTGTATAGTATTGATAATTACAACAGTGCTTTAACTAATGAGCGTAAAATATATGAGGATAACGAACAATGATTGAAAAATGGTACGAGGTATCTTGTGATATATGCGGTTGTAAACTTATTCAATATGCAATGTTTCAGCCAACGCCTACCGAATTACGGAGAAACGGTATAAAAGTTAAAATCTATAATGGCAAGATTCACACTTATTGTGATGAATGTTATGAGAAGATAAGAAAAGGAGGTAAACGATGAACACTACATTAAGAAATGCTTTCAAGAAAGCGGAAGATAAACACCGTGAATCAATTATAGCACTACAAGCTATTGATAAACATCTTGCTTTTTCAGGATTTAGAGGGAACGAGCCTAAAATATCAATGGCGGCAGGGGATGATATTTTACTTGTGTGGCAATGTAAAGAAATGGATAAAGAAACAATCATCGAAATCATGGAATCAAGAGGGTATATAACACCCGATGATTTTGTAGGAGTGTTCGACTAAAGTATAAAGCAATGAGGTACGCACTTAGGAAGCAAGCTAAAATAGCCTCTGTGTATAGTGAGGCTTATTTGAAAGAACACATCATAAGCAGCCTTGATTCTTATTTTGGCAAATGCGATGATGAGCGTATAACGGATGATATTTCACAAGAGGGATATGTAACCAGTACTGGAGAAGATTATCCACTTTTGAAAATAAACGACCTTGCGGATGATAACGCTATGTTGGAGTTCGCCGTTATAGGTTTGGAATGTGATATATTAAAATTGTCTTTTTTAGGACGAATAAAAGGATAAACACAATGAATAAAGAACTGATTAAAAAGGAAGCAGATGAATTTGCTAATAAAGAATACGAGATAAGCGATATTGATAGAGATGCTTTACATAAAGGGTTTTATCATGGTGCGGAATGGCGCATAAATTCGGTATGGCACAATGCGGATAAGAAACCAAAAGACGGAAAGTATCTAACAATAATAAAGGTGAAAGGAGAGCTTATAATTGAAATAGCCCCGTGGAGAAATGGAAAATATCAAGGGACACACCATATTGGAGTGTATTTTGGTCATGCTACGATTGTCAAATATGCCAATATTTACGATTTACTACCATCAGAACAAATCGAATAAGAAAGCATTAACCATACTAAGTACAATAAACTTGGTAAACATTTGTTTTATTAAATATAATATGGTAATTTTGCGTTTATAGAACACATATAGCAATGAAACAGCAAAGAAAGGTCATTCATGTAGAATTGAAAGAGCCATACAAGGGCAAACGTCACTACTATTTTGGCAGCATTACCGCTATATATGAGCTGTTGCCCACCGAAGTAGTAGGATGCTCGAAAGAAACCCTTTGGAATGTTCTAAGGAATGACGAACACAAGGGTAGAAAAGCCATTATACGATATGGCACACTCCATACAAAACAATCAAATAGAGGCATAAGAAAGGAGGCTAACAATGGATGAATGTATTACGAAAGAAATGACAAAATCCCTTTTGAAAGCATTTGAGGGTATAAACGAATCTTTAGAAGATTTTCAAAAGGCTTGTGCATCTACAATAGAATCTACAGAAAAGCATATTGTATCGGCTCTTTTTTTAAGAGAATCTGCAATGCTCATTAAACTGGCAGAATCTTCATTTGTTACACGATGGTACTACAAACATAAGTACCGTGAAGCTAAATATCATAGAATTAAAGCAGAGCGTTTTTTTAATCAAAATTTCAAGTAATATGTTAGGAGCAATTATAGGCGATATTGTAGGCTCACGCTTTGAGTTTAACAATACAGATAACTACAACTTTGAATTATTCACAAAGGATAGCACGTTTACAGACGATACCATTTGTACTATAGCGGTAGCGGATGCAATCAATACGGGCGCAAATTACAAAGATAAGTTTCTCCAATGGTGTAGAGCATACCCCAATCCGAAAGGGGCATACGGCGGCAGCTTTGCCCGCTGGATAGCCTCAGACACCCCACAACCATATAACAGCTTCGGCAATGGCTCTGCAATGCGTGTTTCCCCGGTTGCATGGGCTTATGACAACTTGGATAAGGTTTTGATGGAGGCAGAGAAAACGGCTATAGTAACCCATAATCACCCGGAGGGAATTAAAGGAGCTGTAGCAGTCGCACACGCTATTTATTATCTGAGGACAACCCACAATCAGAAAGCATTTGAGAATATAATGCAATCGTACTATCCGCAATTCATGGTAAACGATTATTATGCCGGAGTATTTGATGAAACGTGTCAAGGCACTGTGCCGCTTTGTTTGAAAATTATTCGTGTAAGCACCTCTTTTGAGGATGCAATCAGACGGGCTATTTCATGGGGTGGAGATAGCGACACGATAGGGGCAATAGTCGGCTCAATGGCAGAAGCCCTTTGGGGTGTCCCCAAAGAAATTTCAGACAAGGCATTTGACTTGTTGCCTACTGATATGCTCAATGTAGTTGGTGATTTTTTCGGAAACTTAAATAGAAAACAATATGTATAAAAACGATTTACAATCATTTTGCCGCTTCTACAAAGGCGAAACGGTATGCCCGTTCAAAGATGGCGATAAGCAAATGTTTTGGCTTTGTGAAAAATGGTGGACTGAGCAAACTATACCTGCCACCGATGCTGGATGTGAACTCATTACCCCAATTCTAAAGGAATACACTGATGCCGGATTATCCAGTTTTGAATTGTACGATGGTGTGCCCATCACATTGAAAGCGGTGCTTTTCAATAGGTACTGCAAATATGCTGAAAGGGTGGATATAGAGGATTTTAGAAAGCTGTATCGGACTACATACATAAAAGATTAAAGTAAAGGCGCACCGTAATTGATGCGCCTTTCTTTTGTTGTCAATACTTGCAATAGAATCCCATTGGAGTAGAAACCATTTCCTTTATCACTTTCGGGCTTTGTTCCAAAACTTCCATATCTATATACCATTTGCCATTTGTGTATTCGGCTTTAGTGATTCTGAATTTAGTGCCACGCTGTAGGATAATTTCATTTTCCCCCGTTGTTGTAGGCTTAGAAGTTCCGTTCCACTTCTTACCCGGACAATAGTCCCCATTGTCATGGCTTGAACCAAATGCAGAAAAAGGCTCTGCGTAGGTCATTTGTGTACCTTTCGGACAATAGATATTCAGACAAACGGGCTTACTTCCAAAGTTCGTATTCCGGCAATTACCACACGACATAAAGGAATCATCCGTACCAACCTTGCCAACAAGCTTAGACGGGTCAGATATATAAGCATCCAAATCAGACAGCCCAAACCGATAGTTTACAAAAGCACTGATTTCGTCACGCTTTACCCAAACATCATCTTTAAGTGTGCTTCGGGCTATATATTGGGTCATATCGGCAATATGCTTTTCAGCTTCGGACAATCTACTACCATAGTAGTGATAATATCCCTTGATAGCACGCAAAGGCTCTGTTATGTAACTACTACCAGCCGTATATTGATACATAGCCGCCTTTTCATTGGTGCTTGCAAGTTTCCACATATCCACGGCATTATCAAAGAAATAATCGTTTGCATCTGAACTATGAATAAACCATTTCGCCTCATCCTTTCTTTCCTGCGTAAAATCGGAATCCTTAAACTTAACCTCCTTTACTTTTGATTTACGCTTGGCAGCGGCTTTTTCAATGCTTTCTTTCCTTGCATTAAGTTCCGCAATGGTTTGTTGTGCCATTGCTTTATCATTGCCATTGATTGCATTTTCAAGCTGTGCAATGAGCGATTGGTAAGGCTTGGACTTGGTAGAGAACTTAGATAGGTCGGCATAGCTATCCTTAATGGCATTCCAATCTATCTTATCTTGAACAATGCCAAGCTGTTTAATATAGGCTTGTTGTGACACCTGCCACGTTGGGTACTTCTGTTGTACATTATGATAGTTACCACCTAAAAAGTCGTATACTTCAAAATTCAGTTTCTTTAATTGTTGTTCCAAAGAAAGGCTATCCCATTGTGCCAGCTTATCAGCAACCGCCTTGTTTACGGCTTTTGCATCGGCTAAAGAGAACTTTTTAGCCACCTCCATAGGGCTATCTATGTAACCCAGTGAATAAATCTCCTTACCTATGGCTTTCAGTTTATGGGCTTCCAACATGATAGCGGACAAATCAGGGTGTTTTAGAGCCTCAGCTAAAGCCGTAGTATCAACGTCTGAAATACCACCCATAACACGGAGCATATTATTACCATAGTGATAGGTCGCTTTCCTCACATTCCACCGTTGCCGGATGGCATTTGCTTCCGCTTCCGTCCGGGCTTCGTGCCGGGCTTTTGCTATCTCTTTTGCTGTCGGTGGATAGATAACCTTTTCATTGTCCCGTAGGAAGTAGGGCAAAGTCCCTTTCTCCGTTGCATCCTTGATGCGTTGCTCATTATCTTGCATCCACCCGGTAAATTGGGATGGCAGCTCTTTTACCTTTTCCTCACATTCCACCGTTGCCGGATTATCCCCGTCCAAAATCTTATCCAGCATTTCGTCCAATTCTTCTTGCTTTGCCAGTACGGGCACTTGATAGCAACGGCAATTCGGGTGCCACCCTTTCCAACGGAATGTTTTAGGGTACACACCTTTCAAATCATCGCAAATGTCAGATACGGGATGATTGTTGGATAGCTTGATTTCAATGCCTACCACAAAGTCGAGTTGCGCCCAACGCTCAAAATCGGCTGTACGATACGCAATGTTGGTTTCAGTCCGTGCAAGCCTTTGGGCGTTACGTGCGGATGAACGGTACACGCCACGCCCGGGATGAAAATGTTTCGGGTTATCATCCACCCATTTGTAGGAGTTGGCTTCTTTGTCCCAAACCCTGCGTTTCCACTTTCTACCATAGATAGGTTGCCCGTTCTCATCTTCCCCTACCTTGATACGGAAACGCCTGTAAAACTTATCGGGGTCTTGTAGATACTTCTTTATCTGAGCCGCCAAACGATTAGCCGGAACACCCTCACCAATCGCCAAATCTAAAGTATTTTCCAGCTCATCACGGAACATACCCGTATATCGCCAAACCTTTTGAGAGAGATTCAAACCACCGTCACCACTCTTACGGGCAAAGAAAGCATCCATAGCCTCTTTGTTGCGCTTGAAGAAACGTGCAAAGTGATTATCTTTTATTGATTGTTCACCGAACACACTTTTAACCAAAGCATCGTTATTCTCGTTAGATGCAAGCCATTCCTTTTCTACACCGCCCCGGATAACTTGGTAAACACGGCTGTACATATCCCTAAGAATGGGCGTAACTTCCTCACTATACCCATAGTCGGCAAAAGAGAAAGGCTTCCCATCCTCCAACTCCGTACCCTTTACCAAGTTAATTATTCGCTCAAATGCTTGTTGGTAGATGATACGGACATTGGCAGCGTAACCCTCCGTTCTATTGAAAAGCTCCGCTTGCATCTTCTTATAGTCTATGTACTTCTTCTTTGCCATGCCACTACTTTAGTTTGAAGTTGGTGCAATAGTCCTTATCTAAAAACTTGCTGTATTTATGGAAAGGGCATTTGCATAAGAACGGTTCGCCTTTCCAGTTCAATTCGTGGAAGTCGAAAGCGTGTTTGCAGTCCCTACAATGGTAGTTCTGCGTTGATGCTTGTTTTTTCTTTGCCATAGTCGCTATCATCTAAGAAACTGTATAACAAATCTTTTTTAGTATTGAAGCAATTACATTCATTATGCTTACAAATTGGGTCTTTATCACCAAAACTTCTATACTCACTTCTTTGCACCTCTACATATATAATTTTGGTATAATACTCCCCCGAAAGGGAACAAGTACCTACAGGTACATCACCTATTACCTCCACTTCAATATTGCTAATTTGGATTTTCTCCGGCTTATTATTGCGCATAATCCAAACCTTATCGCCAACATTGTATTTTGTCTTTATTTCCATTATTCAGCCCCTCCGAAAACGTCCATTTTGTTTAACTCCATTTGTTGCTCCATCCGTTCCGCTTCTTCTTGTTTTAGCCGCTCTATTTCTTGTTTCGCATCTTTTACAAGGTAGGACAATTCTACATAGGTTTCACGGCTCAATGCCCCATCATTGTATTGCTTAGATAAGTCGGCAAGCAATTCGCTCACATCTTCCCCGAAAGGCTCTTGGAACTCATGCCTTAACAGCAAGGCATCATATTCAGCCTTATGCCGATAGTCAAGCACATTACCTAAAATAGCTATCATAAGGTTAGCGTGGCGTTTCATATAATCATCGTGCTTTTCCTTGTGGCGTTCAGCCTTAATAACGGCAAGCAACATCACTTTGCGTATAGCCTTTGCCGAAAGGTTGCCTAATGATTTCATATTGTCAAAATCAATGTTGGGCGTGAAAGACTTTGAAAGAATGTGTTTATCCAATCTTTCAAACTCATTCTTTTTGCTTTCGCTCGCCTCATTCCATGTAAGGTAGCGTACATCACCGCCATTTTTGAGAATAAACAGTTTGGCTTCTTCTTCCGACTTTGGCAAGCTATTGAGGATTTCAGAAGTAGCCACCATTGCCGGGTTAGAAAAGCGGTCATTAGTATCTGCATCGGTGCTTTCCATTATTTCAGAGCGTTCAATCATGGGTTGCACCTCCTTATGTTCGGGCGTTTGCTCAAATATCAGCACGGGAATTTTCCCTATTGGATTATCCTTTATCTCAACCTCCCAACCCATTTTGCCACGTTTGGCACGATATACAGTCTCTTTAGTGTATATATCCACATGGTAAACGGTATTGTTGCCTGCCTCTGTCAGATAGTAACCCCATGCAAAAGCGGTAATCCGTTTGTATTGGTCACGAATGGTATAAATATCATCGTTGTTTTCCCGGCTCAACACATTCAGCAAAAGGGATGGTTTATTATCACTATCCCGGTACACATGGTAAAGAATGGCAGAAATGCCCTCCGCACCAGCCAAACGTTTAGCCTCTCTAACTTTGGCATTGAAATGTATTTCATTCAGCCAATCTTTGTAGTTCTGAAAAGCATAATCCGTACCCGTTGAAAGCTGTTGCCATTTTACGGGTCTGCCATAGAGAAACACCAAAGAAATTTCATTGATGAATTGAGGGTAAGGAATAGGGATTTTCCACCGTTTACTCCAACGTAGAAAGTTGCCTTTCTTATCGTAAACGGCTCTATCCTTACGCTCCATCACTTTGTGAGTGTCAATCTTATACTCACGTAAATTATTGGCGGCTTCTTCCGCATGGGCTTTCATCATGGAAAGAGCACGGGTCACATCCTTAGCCGTCAAAAGGTCGGCAAAGTTTTGTTGGTAGCCAATAGCCGCCTTTACCTCGTTAGAAATAATGTTTAATAATCCCATTTTGCTTTATTGTTTTTAAGCGGTTATACCTAATCTGCGTTCTATATCATCGGGTATATCATACTCGTTATAGTCAAACCATGCTCGCATCAGAAACATATCCCTCCAGTCCGGGGAACAACCAATATCCATCTTGATTTCTTCTTTGGGTTTCAATTTTAGTTTCCCGTCCGAATCAGCTTTCCATGTTTGCAGTTGTTCCAGTTCCCTTATGATTTCTTCCTTATCGGCAGTGCTTATCAAATCCTCATCTATCCCCACTTCCGTAGCGTTTATGTGGTCTGCCAGCTTGTAGCCGCATTGAGTCTGTAGGTTTTGGTAGTTTTCACCATTGAAAGGGGTAGAGTTGTTCACGAATCCCTGAATGTCGCAATTATCCACCACTCCACCGCCTACACCGTCCTCATCAACGATACATTTATGGTTGGGTATTCTATACTTCTTTTGCTTGTTGATTATCCACGTCTGAATGTCGGTAGTCTTAGACACGGGAAAACATTGTAGCTCTATGATATGCCAACCGTCCCAAACGGCAAGACGGGCATAGTCAGCTCCGAAGCGTGCAATATCGCCTGTAATATAGTTTGTACCTGTCTTGATTGAAATCTTATTCCCGAATATCTCACAGATTGCATCATGTGAACAAAGGGCGTTGGGGTTATCGTCATATTCCCAATTACCTTTCAAAAGACGTTCACGCTTTACTTTATCCTTTGTGGTTTTCAAGCCCTCTATATAATCGGGGTCTATGAATGGATTTTCTTGTACAAGGCAAGCAAGGTAGTACATATATTCGGGCAATTCCCCTTTCTTATCCGGCTTGTAGAATGTATCATACATCCAATTCTTTTTAGGGTTGCACGTAATGAATAACTTTCGCCTCAACCCCAGTTCATTGTTAAGGTGTCGCCCGATACGTGTTTTCAATGTATCATAAGCTCCAAAATTCACCTCGCCACCCTCTTCAATCCAGCCGCCTGTATATTCGATTGAGCCGTAACGCTCATACAGAGGGTCGCCCGGCTTATATTGCAAGTCCAGCAAGTCAATGCGTGAACCGTTGAAAAATTCGATATAATTGTATTGCCCGTTATACTTGTACAAGGTATCATCAACCCCATATTGATTGCAAACCTTGTAAAATGTGATAAGTGTAGATTGTGTGATACGCTTTAACTCGGCACGTCCGATAAACCACTTTGAACCGGGATAACAGAGGCACATAAACAGAAGCCACACCGCACCCGTCCATGATTTTGCACCCCCGGCAGCACCTCCGTACAAAAGTTCAACGTGTTCATTGTCGGTAAGTATCTTCAAAGCGTGTTCTTGCTTCTCATGCTTCAAACCATCCTTTACGGTGATGAAGTCGAAACAACCACGCTTGAAAAGCTCAATCTTCACTGCAAGTGCCATCGGCACGTCTGTAACCTTACTTCGTGCCATTGCCTGCCTTTATTTTTTCCAGCAAGGAATTGTATTGTAGCAACTCATCCGTAGTAAGAGCCGACAAATCCATGCTGTTGTTGGTTACTTGTGCGTTTACTTCGCTCTCTATCTGTTGGGTGGGTTTACCGAAAACCCTATCAAACAGACTATCTACCGTATAAGTCCTACCATAGCGAATATCTGCGTTAATGGCAGACACCACATTTAGCACCCACACGGGCGTTTTCTTGTTGGGCGTTCCGTCTTTGTTCTTAACCAACCCCTCCAAAGTTTCGGGCGTACTTTCCATCAAGAAACGGATAACCTTATAGTAGTCCTCTTTGCTCATTTCCGGAGCTACCTTTTTGCCCGTAATATCTTTGATGTATTTATACACGGACGGCTTCCTACCCGAATTTTGGGGTTGGTTATCAGATGAAAATCTATTCCCTATTTTATTTCCTTTCTCAAAAAGTGCCATCCGTTGATTTATCGTTGGTTTATGTGTTCTGCAAACACATTTATGAAGTAAAGAAAATCGGATAGCGTGATACCGTCCGATTCCCTTTACCCGGTTAATTATTCTATGATACTCTCTTGTGCCTTGTACTTATCCCAAAACCAAAGGATGGTATCACCGCCCTTTTCGTCTATCATTTCATCGTAGGCATCCAATTCCTCCAAAAGGGCGTTCGCCTTGTCAATTACCGAAGTGAGATGCTTTTGCTGATAATCATCAGCATTCCAAACCTCGATTTCACCATTTAATTGCTGCTTGATTACCTTAATCTCATCAGCGGTTAATTCTATCTTCTCCATGTTGCATTGAATTAATTTAAGCAAAAATACCTCTATAGTTTGTATTTCTTGCAGATTTCCTTTACTTTCTTGGTATATTTATCACTTTTACCATGTATCGCTTTAGTAACGGTTTCAGCCCAGAACTCCGACACATTGGTTTCCGCATACTTTCCATACCCGGATTTCTTATTGTCTTTCTTCCAAGACTTAAATAATTTATTCACTTCCTTTCCAGCCGCTTTTTGGTTTGCCCCTGTCATATTTGCATTCCATGTAGCGTGTGCCAACTCATGTGTTACGGTATGGGCTACCGCTTTGTTGGTTTTCGTACTCCACCCACTCGCATAGCCTCTCTTGTGTGAAGCTTCCACAGCTTTTTTCGTTTGCATGAAATGCTTTTTATTAAGGTAAACACCCTCCGACTTCCCATTAGCCGTAACGTGTACGCCATAAGTGCCAGCCGATAGTTCTGCCAACTTTACATTCTTTTGCCTTACACCAAGTACGGAATGATAGCGTGAAATAGCTTCTTTGGTTGCCTTATACAGAGCCGGGTCTTTCATGTTTACCAAAGGCTCAGGCTTACCAACAGAGCCTTTATATGTTGCATCACCCGGTTGCAGTCCTCCACGTGTTCCACTTGAATTTCGTCCCATAATACTTTACTTCTTTTTTGCGTTAATAAAATCTGTGACGTACAACAGCCCATGTTCACGGCAGAACTTCTGAATTTCCGTACCCCCACCATAAACGATAAGGTTTGGTTTTTCAAGCCCGCTTATTTCTTGGGCTACTTGCAAATCAGATTTAAGGCTTTCCATCCAACCGTCCAGCCCACGGGTAAAGAAAGCATTATATCCTTTGGGAATACCCATTTTGTTGTACTCAATAAACTTGTGAGAAACATTCAAGTCAGCATAAACCTTGATTCCGCATTCTTGGAAGTAACGAGAAAGCCAACGTTTCTTGTAGATAAGCTGAATGCCCCACGCTACAGGCGTTTGGTCGTGGCAACTACAATTCGGCTCTACCACCGCCTTGCATCCGCTTGTGAGTAAATTTATCGGGTCTTTGAAAAGAGCCTCAAAGCGATAATCGTCCACATAGAAATGATATGTCGCCACATCTTTACGCAAACGGCTGTTAGCACCCCACGGAGATAAAGGCAATTCTACCTTTCCAGCTTGCATATCCAATAAGAGATTGGGAATTTCAAAGACGTTATCGCTTTCATAAAGAACGTCCTTAAACATGGAACGGTAGAAAGATTCCTTTTCGGCTTCTTCCTCGCTTTGTTCCTCATCGTCCATTTCTTCCTCTGCGCTTTGGTCGGCTTCCGTTTCCTCTGCCTCTTTAGCCGCTTTCTTCTTACCCTTTCCGGGCTTCTCATCATCGGATGGAAAATCAAGCCCAATAAAGCCGAAATCTACATCTTTCCAAAACTCATCCATTTGTAAGGCATTGTAAGCCCAATCGCCATTGTTGATATTATCCCTCAGAATAATATCCTTTTCCTCATCCGGGGTCAGTTCCGAATAAAGAATAACGGGCACATCGGCAAGTTTCAGCTTTCTTGCAGCCTTCAAGCGTTGGTTTCCTGCCAATACCACCAGTTTACCGTCACGCTCCATAACCGCCAAAGGTCGGTGTTTCCAAAAGCCGTTTATCTTTATGGAATCCACCAGCCTTTCAAAGTCATTCTTCGTAATGGTACGTGGATTTTCAGGCAACAAAACCAGCTCCGAAACTTTCTTGTATGTAATCTCACTACATTTCATTCTCAACCTCCGTTTCGTCTTTGGTTTCGTCATTCTCCGAAGAATGGGAATCCGGCATTAATTGTTCCTCATCATCTTCTACACAGAAGCCCTTTCTAAAAAGTTCACAGAGCTTCACAAAGCGGTAACGCCTGCGGTACTTCACATATACCAGCTTTGCACCTACGGAATCTTTGCCAATGGCATAGAAAGAACCCCGGTAATCAACGGGCAATGCCACCGCACCATAGATACTAACCGAATCATCGGACACGCTCGTAATGGTTGCGTGCCTATCGTATTTGCCATTGATATAAACGTGTATCTTTTCCCCTTGCTTCAAATGCTCTTTTGGGGCAAACCTCCAAAAGTTCCTACCTATATACTCAGACATGAGCAACAAGGCTAAAAAAAACAGCGTTAATCCGATAAGAATATACATACCCATAGCTTATTTGTTTACTTGGTGAATCATATTGCAAATATACTAAATATGCGTTTATCAAACACATATTTGACCGTAAAAAGAATACTAAAAGCCATAAACCAACATTGCGCCATCACGTCCATGCTCATTTGTCTGTTTTTGCCATCCAGTCAAAGCCCTAAACCGTTCTTGTGTCAGCTTGGTTACATTGCGTTTCGGGGCAACCATTTCATACTCCACGCCCAACTCTTTTAGATAATCATCCCATATAGAGGCATCCCGTTTCACAGAGCCTACACCTTGCAACTTCTTACGTTCCATTTCACGGCTCATACGTTCCGTTCCGAACCACGTTCTTTGCCGGGGGTCTTCCACCCTTACAATCACTTTGTCACCTATACCAGCCTTATACTCATCATACAAGGAACGTACACGCTCCATCGCTTTATGTATAGGCAAAGAGCATACTTGAAGTAGGGAACGCTGCTTGCTATCCCAAACAGCGAACCCAGTATTTACACCCGTATCAATCCCTACATAAATCATTATTCAGCCTCCATTTCTCCGTTGGGAATCTGATACAGAATAACGCCCTTAATCTCGTTTGCTTCGGCTCTATCTCCGAAAATCTGAGCCATCATAAGGTTATTAGGCAGATATTTGTACCTCACCTCTTTAATGAGCGGCAAACCTATCGGGGCTTCACTTATCACGTGCAACGTCCATAGCCCATCATCTTTAGATATGGTTACAAAGGCATTCTTATAGAGGAAAGAACCAACTTTATACACTCCGTAATCATCCACATCGGTAAAATCCGCTTTTGCAGTTTCTTCCAGCTTCTTTATGAAGTCGGGGCGCATACGCTTCTTTTTCTTCTTGAAGTATTCAGGGTAAACCACCATACCTTTGTTCTCTGCGTTGGCTTTCGCCAATTTTGCTTGCAATTCCTCTTTGCTCATAGGTCAAATAAATTTTTATAATACTCAAAATTCTTGTTTTCTATCTTTATATCTTCCGGGTAATGAGTGGCGCATCCGTACCATTCATTGTAGCATTTAGGACAAAACCAGCAATTTAGCACGGCTACATAATAGCCAGTATTAGAAGTACCGTTACATCTATCGCAAATACCAATACCGCCAATTTTAGCCAACTCGTTTCGGCTCAATTCAATCACCTTAAACCTTTTGGGGTTATCTACTATTTTAGCCATATCAGTATATTGTTTCTTGGTAACTTGAAGTAGGAACTTTCCCGGATAGGATAGCGTTGCCACACGTGATAAGCCCGTTATCTTCATCATAAGAGGGGACAAACACAATAACATCGAATCCGTTGCCTTTCAAATCTTCCTCCACGGCTTTATATGGGGTAAACAGCTCATAGCCTCCGCTTGTGTGCAAATCGTTCTCATCACAGCTATTTGTTCGGTGCAATGGGGTAATCTTACACATAAATTTATCGGGGTTGAAAAGCTCTCTCAAACGCTTGCCGTCTATATGCGTATCATCAGCCAAAGCAAAGTTTAAGGCATATTTCCTGCCAACAGGCATAGGCAGCGACTTTCCAATTTCTGATATTTCACCAAGTGAAAGCGAACTACCCGAAAACAGATAATTTCTTTCTTCATCATTCGTTGTATTGATGGAGAATTGAAGTCCGGCATCACCTTTATAAAACTCGTTCTTTATGTAACACCACTTATGTAAGAACTCAACCAGCTTCTTATTTTTCTTTGGCAGCATTGTACTTATAACCGGGTGTACCAAAGAATCGCCTATAAACGGCTCTATGTCTTTCTTTATACTGATTGCATGAAGCAACACATTTGCGTTCCATGTAGGCTCTCCCATACGTGCATAATGTATGTTTAGACGTTTCGTGTGCTTCACTTCCGGGTGTTGCTTGATAGCCGTTAGCACTTCTCCTTTCAAATCATTAAAAGTGGCATTTCTCCCAATACCCACTTTTGGAACATCGCAGAACTTGCAGCCCATAGAGCAACCGTACTGTGTGGAAATGGTAATCACCCATTTTTCAGTAAGAGGCATCGGCTCGCCATTGGGTACACCGTTCAAATCACGGGTAATCCCCAAAAAGTCCGCTTTGATATTAGCGTTCTTACCATAATCTCCAACCGTAAGGAACTCCAACATTCCCTTTTCACCTATAGCGGTATATATTTCGCCCGTAGGCACTACTATCTTCTTTTTAATTTCCATATCTTCAAATCATTAAAATGCAAATACTACTTTTTCACCATTCATAGCCCTTTTTCGCAGGGTGGGGTATCGCTCATAAACTTTGTTAGCCATATCCTCAATATCGAATTTGAAAGCCGGGCAATACCTATATCTGAAAGCCGCATAAAAGCGGTCATTCAGCATTATGTCAATCATCAGCGTTTTCATGCCATCTATTTACCACAACAAGGTAATTTAGTGTTAAACACGTCTTTCAGCCATTGTTTGTACGGGAGAATTGGCTTACCGTATAAAGTCATATTGGCTTTGTAGCTCTCATACATTTGTTTGCGGAAATCCGCAGGTATTTGTTCCTTTTCTTTCCTCAGTTTCATTTTATACCCTCTTTCTTGTATTCTCTCATCGCTTGGCTAAGGCTTTCCGTCTTATCCAGTAGCTTTGCCAGCTTATCCACGTCCACGATAACCTCACCATCCAAATAAGCCCAAACCTTTCTCAGAGCTTCCGCAATGGCTTTTGCTTCTTTAGAATCTTTCAGAGAATTAAGAACCTCCTTATTGGTAGCTGTAGCCCTACCGTTTTCTTTGGCGTTATCCACAGCCGACTTTGCAGCATTTACCTGTTCTTTCTCACTGCCATAATTGGCGGCAATCTCCTTAGCTGCCTTAACCGACAATTCCCCTTTCATAATCCTTTCTTGAATGTACGGGGGCAAATCCAACAAGGAAAGGCATTTGCTTATGAAAGCCGGGCTTTTCTTGAACTTATCCGCTATCTCAACTTGGCTATATCCAAATTCTTCTTTGAAACGTCTGAACATGATAGCGCACTCGTATTCGGTAAATTTCTTACCCTCGTTACGCATCATCTGTTGAATGTACAATTCTTCAGTAGAAGCGTCCTTTCGGGCTTTCATGGCACGAACATAAGGAATATCCGCACCCTCGGATATAGCCAACATGGTAGCCCTATACCTGCGTTCACCATCCACCAATTTGTATTTCTCGTTGCCATCATCATCCTTAAAGGCTATAACCGTCAGAGGATTTAAAACACCCTTTGCCTTTATTTGCTCTTTCAGTTCGTCAAGGTCAAAATCACGTCTTACATTGAAACCGTCCACAACCACGATATTACGGGGGTCAATCAAAAACAGGTCTGTATTTTTTGTTTTATTCGTTTCCATACTACTATCATTTATTGGGCTTATAATGTTTACAATACTTCTTTCTTGCTGTTATGCGCCTACCTAATTTGTAGCAATACATTTGGGTTGTATGAGGATAACACCAATAGTATTTACATTCGCTACAGTGTCTTATTTCATTCATACTTGCAATTGAATTTGCCACAATTACATTTGAAATGAGGAAGTACACCTTTGGGGTCTGTATATTTAGTACCACCCTTAACTATTGTATGAGCCATACAGCAATAAGCACTATAACCGTCCCTTATTTTTTTCAACTTCATAAAAGAGCAATTATTACAAATCTTTTCCATGTCTTAGTATCTAAAAGAGGTAAAATGAATAACAACACCTTCAAAAACATTCTCTTTGTTGTTCCCGAAAAACCATTCTACAAAGTCCTCCACGCTCAAACCATCATTCTTTGCTACTTCATGGATTGAAACTTTCTTGTTGTCTACCCATACTTTGGGTATGGTATCATCGCTTCCATAGGTCATAGTAATATGCTGTAAACCTATCTTCTCATACCGGGCAAATTCCCGTTGCTCTGAGTTGTACGGTCTGCCCGTCCATTCACGCACTGAAAGATATTTTTTACCGGATGCAATATCTTTATATCTCTTATCCCACACGCCATTTTTATTGTAGCGTATAGTATGTATCTTCTTATGCTCTTTTAGTTTGCCCTCAAACTCTGTAGGCTTTCCAGCCAAAGAATGTGTAACCGGGAATACACGGCATAAGGTCACAACCACTTTTTTCTTTTCTGATTTTTGGTGTTGCATAGCTTTATTATTTACTTGGTGTATTACTCGCTGAATAATAAGCAAGCGTTATCACATCCCACATTTCGCTCACAATGGCAAACGAAAATGTCTTATCCGGGTGGGTACTACTTGGCATATCCAGCATTTCTTTTTGTATCGCCTCGTTCCAATAATGGCAATCGGGCGTGTAGTTAGATTGAAAGCTATTAATGCTTGCAATAAGTTCGTTGTAATACGCTTCACCGAAAGCATTAATGAGCTTTGTTTTGTTTCTGAGCGCAAATCTCATTTTCGATAGCTTTTTTGGCTGTAGTGCAGCCGTTCAAACATTTCTTCCATTCTATCAGCAATACGCTCTCCGTACCTGTCGCCAAATTCCTCATCTGCCAAATTGGAAGTGGCTATAGTGAATAGCTGCCTGTCATATCGGGCATAGATTAGTTCAGTAACCGGGGAAAACTCGTTGCCCCAACTTTTCACGCTTGCTGGTTCAGTGCCCACATCATCAATAAACAAAAGTTCTTGATTCTTTAGCTTGTTGAAATAAGTCGGGTCATCGGCTATTGACTTGGCAAGGTTCAGAGCTGATATGCGGTACACACCCTTTCTTTCGGAAGATAAATCACTATTGTATAAGATACCTATAATGTTGCATATCGCCTTTGCAAGCGTGGTTTTACCACTCCCTACCGTACCATACAGAAGCAAGCCGAACTTTCCGTTTCCGCAAAGGAACTTAGCTGCTTTGCCTATCTTTTCCAACGTGGCTTCATCCGAAACATACTTCATGTTTCTGCGCTCAACTTCTGACTGATAACACATCCTTAGCATTTCCGCTATGTCCTTTTCGGGAAACTTCTCAATCTTAAAGCGTGTCCCTAAAAGTCCTCTTTGCGCTTGGTTTGCCAATATCTGTTGCAATCGTTGTACCAGTTTGTTGTCCATATCTATTCATATTTTCGTAATACTTATCTTTTACCCAGCCCCTAATAGTCAGGTAATCGGATTTATACTTCTTACCCTTAGAACCTTTGTAATTGTTGAGAATATCAATCATCGCTTTAGCGGCTTCTTCGCCATATTCGGTACATAATTTTGCGTATTCATCACGTGTCAAAGTAACGTAATCAGCATAATTGTACTTCTTGGCTTTTGCAATCTTCCGCTGTTGTTCATCAGTCAGTGGCGGTGGATTCTCCGGCAAATCATCGGGAAATAGGTCTGCTTGCGCCCCGTGTTGCGTTTCAGCCGTTGGGGAAGGTGTATGTGGCATTTCTATCGGTGGCGTTTCCACAAGCGCATCAACTTTGGCTAATATCCGTTTACCCATAGTTACACCACCTTTTTTCCCAGCCTCAGACCGTTTTACCCGTATTGATTCCATCTTGACCATATCAGCGTTGTACAAAGCCCCATCATTCCTTACAGACAATAATTCAGCGTTAATCAATGATTCTATCAGCTCCTTTGTTCCACTTCCGTAAAGGGCTTCTAATTCATCAACCGTGTACGCACCGCCAATAGGTTTCAGCATAACCCCACGCTCTATACTCACCCACATACAGCAAAGCATATCCAGCCACAAGCCCTTACAAGCAAATGACAACCTCATAGCCGCATTGTTGGATAACCAAGCGGTGGCATCGAAAGGCATAGGCGGTATAATTTTTTTATTAGCCATATTATGAGCTGTTATAAGTGGGGGATTGCTCCCCCACGATATAGTATTTAGATTTCAAGAATAGCAATATCTGGGGCAATGGCACGAATACCGTCCAACACCTCATCAATACACTTATCTCTGTAGTCCTCTGCCAGTTCGTTAGCACCGGGCGAAACAAGTTGCAACAACACATCACCATTAGAAAGATAGTGGTCGAACTCAACTTCAATAGGTGTTTTTGCAGTTCCCTTGAAAATGGAGATGTTAATCGTGAAACTCTTGGGCAAATTACTTTCTACTTGTGAACGGTACACCTCAGCCATAGAGCCGGATGGGTCACGCTGTTTCTGAATTTCAGTCTTGGCGTTAGCCGTAAAGTTCTTTAACACCGAAACGAGCTTCATACAATCCTCTTTTTGCATAAATACGCCACGATTCAAACGCAGGAACTGCCCCAGTTTAGCAGGAATCCAGCCACATTCTCCGTTATTGATACCAAACTTTGAAAAGACTTCCGATAATTCCACCGTACCTACAAAGGTGTTTTTAGTGTAATAATCATCCTCATTCACGGTAAGCGTGATACTCATTTTCTCACGGTTTACCTTAACATTCGCACGCTTTTGGTCGATGGTGTCAATACGCTTTTCCAACCAATCTAACGGAGTTCTGATAACACCTGATACAGAAATACTTTCCGGTTGCTTAATGGGCAATTCGTCCAATGCTTTAGGAGCATTACCAATTCTGTACACTACTTCGATAGGTTTTTCACCCTTGTACTCACCGATGTTTACGGTTAATCCTTTTTCTTGATTTTCCATTTTACTAAAATTTAATGTGTTAATAATCAATCATTCGTGCCCGTTCTATCCGTTCTAATGGCACGGAATACGTTACGTTGTCTTTCTTCTTGCGTCATGGCACGTTGCTCCAGCAAATAACCCTCCGGGGTGTAGAATCCAACCATGCCCTCATCTTCATCTACAAACTTGAAGCAATCACCTTTTACATAATCGCCTCCGGCTTTCAACTCATCACGAACCTTTCCAATTCTCTCATCCAAAGGCTTAATTTTGGACTTGTATTCAGCTCTGATTCCAGCCAACTCATCTTCCAAATCAGCTTTTTGAATTGCTACGTTTGCAAGTTCAGCACGTCTTTCGTTAATCTGTTGCGTGTCAAATTTGCGTGTGTAGCTACGTTCTACAATTTGGTCGCAGCTATCACGTAGAATCTGTTCCCTTTGTTCCACCGGGGTATCGGCTAACATGATGTCTTTCATTTCACTTTATTTTTTAGTTGATAATATGTTTGATAAACACACTTTTATTTCAAACGATTTCCTACGGTAAAGTTGAATTTCAAATATTCAGCCCAAAGTTCAATGAATTGCTGCCCAAAATACTTAGCCTTTTCTTCCGTTTCTTGGCACAAGCGGAACCCAAGGGACGCATTCGCACACGAGGAACGAAAATTCGCATGCAGAAAACCGAAACCCGCAGACGCACCATGACTCGCAGTAGCAGACAAAAGGGCACCTCTTTGTTCGGGATTCATATCCTCAACCTCTTTCTTAGTCCATAAGGCAAACCACGGATACCAATACACTTTGCTTCCCTCTCCATCTGGCTTTGGTTGGAAATTTCTACCCCACAAAGCCCGGCTAATAGTTTCCAACTTCATAAGGGCTATGATATGATTGGGCAAATTATTAGGGTCTTCAAAAATAGGCTCACCAAGTGCCTTACAAGCATCCTCATACGTGCGAATTGTCTTGTAATCGTCCAGTGTAGGTTTTACCATTTCTTCCTTGCAGAACAAAGCCGCCAATATTTTCTTTGCTTCTCCACTTTCCGCTTCACGAAATGCAGCCGCTACTTCTTTCTCTGTAATTTCAAATGTTCTCATCTTTCAATGTTTTTAATTTGTTGATAATCTTTTTTGTTAATCTTATTGCGTTATCCACTCTCGTACTTTGTCCGGGTGGAATATTTGCTATCAAAATGGGCACTAAGCGTATCAGCTCAGATACCACGCTGTTAGGTATTCTTTTCATGGCTTCTCCAATATTTATCCGGGTCGGGAATATCCACATTCAGAAACTCTTTGGCGTACTCCCTCAGTTTTTCGCAATAGGTGGAGAATGTCACCGTGTCCATAGCGGCTGTAGAACACGGGAACTCTATAATCTCCCCCGTGTGCTTATTTACCACTTTGTCAGCCGTCATTTGAGCCTTAAAAAACTCATGCACTTGTTCTACTGAAACGAACTCCCAACCAGCTTCCAAAAGAGCGTCTAAAAGGATAGGGTAAATACACCCGAACAACCACCCGTTTTGGTCTAAAGAACGTGGCTTTCTGACTTTCTTAACCTCTATCCTATAGATACCATCCAAAGCGTTACGCATCCATTCGTATAGAGGCTTCAAATCAAATAACCCGTTTCTCTTTTCTACTTGGAGTTTAGCCATATCCTTATATTCTGTCTAAATCAATCGTTAAACCCAGCTTTGCCGCATAAACCACTTTCCCCGTATGCCTTTCCACTTCCGATATGAAATAAGGCTCATCGCTATTATTCTCGGAAAGGTGTAAAAGCACGATTTCCGAAACATGGGATAAGTCGTTTGCTTCCAAAAACCCCTTGCACGTAGTAAGCTCCATGTGTGAGGTAAGCAGACGTTCACGCTGTGAGGGCAACGTGCGCCCGGTTGTAATCGCCTCGATGAGCTTCTTATCAGAGTAATTGCACTCTATCAGCACATGGTTAAGCCCCTTGAACTGATATTCGCACATACAGCTATCGGTAAGAAATACCATCTTTCCCATATCGGGGTGGTCTATCAGATAGCCGACACATGGCACATCATGGCAAGCAGGAAAAGGAAGTACCTTAAAATTACCCATCTTATAGCCTTTGCCCTCTTTAACCACCAAAGAACGGGAATCCCAAACGCCCTTTGCAGTCCATACCTCCCGTAATGCCAACGTGTGAAATCCACTATCCACCATTGCCTTAATATATTTGGCGTGGTCGTTGTGGGCGTGCGTTACCACACACCCTACAACCTTTCTCAGATTGAAATCCAACGCTTTCTTGACTTCTTGGAAACGGATTCCAGCCTCTATAATCAGAGCTTCATTACCGTTATCCAAAATGTAACAGTTGCCACTACTACTTGAACCAAGAACTATCAGTTTCATACGCTATCAATATCCGGGGTCAATAGTTTCCGCTTGTTGCTCGCTTGACACGCTTTCAAAGCTCACATCTTCCGCATCAATCAACTGTTTGTTTGCGTAATTGTCGGTCAATATTTCACGCTGTGAAGTTTCGTCACCCTCGTAGTCATTGGTGATGGCATTTTGCATTTCTACGGACAAATAGCCGTATTTACTCAGTAAATTACGGATAACGGTTTTTTGTGCCATTCCGTGAAAGTTACCCATCCAACCAACCTTGTTGCTATCGGGAGAAACGGGCAAATTAGCCAAATTCAGCAACTTTTCAACCGTTACATCCTTATCGCTTGTGATGGCTTTACTGTATCGCTTTGCATGGTTTGCCATTTGCTCCACTGTCATGTACAAAGTCTTGCTAAAGCCGTTCATAAGTTCAAAGTAACAGAAATAGCCTATCACCTTATCGCTTTTCCTTTCACCGTCAAAGGCTATTTCCCCGGTCAGTTTGTTTACCTTGCGCAACTCACCATCATACACCACATCCGCATTGATGGTACGGTATTGTCCCGTGCGCATGGCAAGCTGAATATAACCCTTATAGCCCATTTGAAAAGTCGGCTCATACACTTTAATCCAGTTGCCCTTTTCATCCTTTTTGGAGTTTTTGAACGGGATAATGAAAGCATAGCCCAAAGCCTTGTTTATTGGCAAATGTAACGTGGCAGCTTTGAGTGCTTCCATTACCACCTGTTTAGGATTACAGAGTTGCAGATTGCTATCTCCGTTGTATAGGTCAATTACAGAGGCTACGAATGTTGCCGAATTTTTACCAAGCGCATTTTTGAATTGTTCTTGTACGCTTTCGGCATTCATCATGCTTTTAAGAATATCTACAGGCTTTCTTTGAGTAGCTACCTGCCCACCATTTGCAGCCTGTTGTATGGTTGTAGTCGCTTGCTGTGTCATAATCGCAATTATTTAATGGTTAGTTCTTTGTCCGTAGTTACCACCAGCCGGATAATCTGACTGAGTGATGGGATTATTTGATTCACGCTTTCCGCATTATCAACGAAAATCGGTGCAGATACCCCCTTTGCCGTGCAAATGGCATTGATTATATCTATTCCGGCATTGATTTGTCCGGCATTGTTCACGTCAAGGAAAGGTGTACCGTTCACGGTGCATACACACGTCAGTTTTTCGCCTCCGTTCAGTTGTTCGTTCACAAAGGAGAATGATACATATCTGAACATTCCGTTAATGCGTTTCAACAGCTCCGCATCCTTATCCTTTTGGAATTGGAGTGCCGTAAACTCCCATTTTTCAAGGTCTGCCAACTTTTGATTGTTGGCAATGCGCTTTTCTTCCAAAGAAGCGATTTCCTTTTCAGCCCTGCCGATTTGTTCACGGTTTGCCAAACGCTTGTATAAGCCTTGCACGGCTTCATTCAAAGTTCTTTTCTCCGATTGCAGTTCCGACACGTCCACAATCTTTGCATCCACTTTGAGCTGATTTTCAAGTTCGACAATCTCGTTCTTGATGTCAATGCAAGTTCGGTCGGATGCTATCATTGCTTCCACGTTTTGCGCCTCGGGGATAGAAGCCTTTGCTTGTTGAATATCGGCATTGATACGCTCTATCTTTTGTTCCAGCTCCTCGATTTCGGCATTGGTACGGTCTTTAAGCCCTTGCATTTCTTCAAGCCGTTGCTTTTTAGCCATGCCAGCCTCTTTATTCGCTTTCAGACGTGCCGCCTTATTAGCGTTAAAGTTGGCTTGCATTTCACGCTGCTTGGCTTCTATATCCTCAATTTCCAAAGGACGTTTGCAAGTGGGGCAAATAAATTCACCCTCATTATAGGTAAGTTCCTCCTTGCTGATAAATGAAAATTCACCACGCAATGCGGACAATTTGGTATTAAGCTTTTCTATCTCAATATCCATATCCGCAACCGATTGCCTTTTTCTGTCTAAAGAGGCTTTTTCAGTACGCAACGAATATTCCAATTCGTTCAGCTTCAAAGATGCCTCATTGCACCCTTTGTTAGCTTCTGTAGCGATTTCATTCATTCTACTATTGAGTTGTAGGCGTTTTTCACCTATTTGCTTTTGGATAAAAGCCTTACGTTGATATTCCTGCTCATTCAGCTTTGATTTGTCGGCAATTTGTTCCTCTATCTGCTGAATACGGGCATTTTTATCCTCAATCTCACTATCAATGGCTACCCAATCCTCTTCCTCCGGCATAAGTTTACGAGCCGTTTCTATCTGAGAGGGAATAACTGACAATTCATCTTTGCAAGCCTTTTTCTTGGCGGCTACCTCTTTGGCGTATTGGGCGATGCTCCTGCCGGACAACTGAGCCAGCAACTCCAAATATTCGGGCTTGGTCTGCGCTACGTCTTGGTCGGTAAGCGTTCCTACCATATCCAAAAGGATTTCTTTTTGCGCTTCCGGCTTCATTGATGTAAAGTAGAAAGGGTTGGTTATCATTCGGAAAACATCTTCCGGGATGATGGCAGCTACTTCACTATCATACTCCTTTTTGGTAGCCAACTTAACACCGTTCAAATAGAACTCTGTTGCATGATTCTTTAGGCTTTCTTCCGTAGTTCCACGTGGCTTGACCCAGTTTTCCACATAGCAGCGTTGCAGTGTTACCGTCTTGCCATCCACTGATAGTACACCAGTAACGGAGTGTTCAAGGTGCAAAATAGGCTTGCCGTCCGAATCCAACGTTTTAATGTTGAAATTACTATCCGACCGTCCCGTACTGTCTTTTCCAAAAAGAAGCCAAAGGAATGAATCGAACACAGTTGTTTTGCCCGTACCATTTTCTCCAGCAACCAGCGTTTCCGCATCGGAAAAACCGATATTTAGGCTTCTGATTCCCTTAAAATTCACAAGGGATAATGATTTTAATTTGATTGTTCGCATATCACTTATTAATTATAGAGTTGATTTTCTCTGATTTATCCACTGCCATAAGTTCGGCACGTGAATACAATACTTTGGAATGTATAGAGCTACCGCCACGGATAGTAGAAACTCTGCCGTCTTTTTGCCAGCGTTTCACCCGGCACTCTTGAAACAATCTGTATGCTTCACGTTGTGAAATGAGGTCTTTTGCCGGGATAGTCTGTTTTACATAGTTGGCAGCACCCAAAGAAGCCATTTCCATACAGAGATTCTTTAACTCGTATAGTTCCATCTGAATTGCCATAAGTCAGTCCTTTTTGTAGCGGTTCTTAAAATATTCTCTAACACTTACTATCCCATACTCATTGTCGGTATAGAAAACCCATGCCAGCCAAAAACAAGCCATAGCGGTAAAGAAGTGAAATGAGGCATTACAGAACAATGCCCCAGCAAGGGCAATAATGCCAAGAAGTAGCGTAACGCCACATTGGATAAGGTTTGCTAAAGTTTCTCCTTTCATCGGTGTTGCATTTGTTATTTGAAAAGATTGTTAGTCATAGCATACCGCATAAATTCAGCCATTGAATGTACTCCAACCTTTCGGAAACTGTTTTTTCTATGGTTGTTCACGGTATTTAAAGAGATAAACAGCTTTTCGGCTATTTCTGAATCGTTTTTCCCATCATAGAGCATTCGCATAACTTCTATTTGCCTATCGGACAACTTAGAGTTGAATTTAGGAGCGCAAATAACTTTATCATGTTTGCATTCTCCACGTAATGGACAACCTACAAACTCAAAATTAAAGTTCCAATTCTCATCTACATCAATCATGTTGTCATACAGACCGAAGTTGCATTTAATGAATCTACGCACCGCTATGAAATCCCGATACCTCTTGTTGTTTGAATTTTTAGAGTATATATCCATAAGCGCATCGTATGCTTCGGGATAAAACTCCCTCAGTATAGCCAAGAAAGCTTGGATAAAGTCGGTATCAGTTTCTTTCAACTGCCTTTCGGCTTCTCCGATAGGGCGCATAGTAACTTCACCCTCCGGGGTTGTGTAGAACTCTATAGCTTTCATTCTGTAACAGGAAATAAAATATCGGCTGGAACGCCCAGTTTATCACTAATCATCTTTTGTTTGAGGGCATCCGGCTTTTGTACGCCATGAATCCACATTCGTACCGTCTTGGTACTACACATACACAGAGCCGCTATTTCCTCCACAAACTCAGTTTTTGGAGCTTTTACAGCACTCCTTTCAGGCAATCCTTTGTAAATCTGAATAAAAGACTGATAGTCTTTTTGGGTTACTTTTTTCATTTTCTCTAATTTATATGTTCTACAAACACGCTTTTTGGCTATATTTGTAATGTCATTTATTTAATTACGCAACAAATATAGGCTATATATCCGAATATAACAAAACTTTTGGATATATTTTCTATTAAAAATATTCTATTTATATGCAACGATTTGATTTAAAGAGGTTTAGGCTTGATAGAAAACTTACTCAAAAGGAGTTGGCAGAGATATTAATGTGTAAACAAAACTATATTTCAAATATAGAAAACGGAATAAAACCTATTTCAAAAGAGAAATTGGATATATTGCAGTCTGAATTCGGTGATATTTCAAAATATTATTCGGATATATCACCAAAACAAAATACGGTATTAAAAGAAGTCACTCCCGAAGATTTCATGTTTGCTGGTGCTGACGCTTTTTCAAGACAAGTCGTAAAGATGATGAATGACAAGCTGATTGCACCTTATGGAATGTTAGTAGAAAAAGATAAGGAAATAGAACGGTTGAATAGATTGATAGGCAGATTGCAAAACGAAATAGAGGAACTTAAAAAGGGAAGTGCCCAAACGGAGAATCCTGCCGAATGTGCCAATGCCGTATAGTGTTTGGTTTAAAGCAAAGGAAGTATTGATATGGAAAAGTATTATAGAATGGTTATAGACCTCTACAAAGAAGTCCTTTTAATTAACCGGGTAAACCCTGATAGGGTATTAGATGCGCAAAGGGAAATATCCAACGCTATTACTACGGCTATAATAACCAATGAGCCTACAGGTGAATTGGAGTTGCTAAAATCCGATATAGAGAACTTGAAGAGCCATATATCGCAATGAATACCGTCATAAGCAAGCAAATAATGGAAAGGTTCTATAGTGCGCTGGATGCCATTATAGCCATGAAGAAAATAAGAGGAGTAAATACATACTGTAGGCTCAACAACATAGATAGAAGAAATTTTATTGCGCAAAGAAAAGACTTGGAGCGTGGATGGTTTCAATTATCTTGGTTGTATCCTATGGTTAAGGAGTATGGAGTAAGTGCCAAATGGCTGCTTACTGGATTTGGAAGAATGTTTGAAGAACAAAAATAGCCCCATGCAAACATTATTAGTCTGCATGGGGCTATTTCTTACAAATATTCCATATCACAAATTAGCAAGCCATTTCTTGCCAGATTTTGTTCTTAGCCAAATCATAAATGCACCCGTCACAACTATTCCAACGGTAAAGATAGCTCCTAACATTTCCATATCTATTATTTTAAAATTGTATTTCCTACTTTAGCAAGCATTATAGTCCAAACACTCCCTGCTGTCAAAACATACCAGTTTATACCAGCTTCCACATTGGCATATATCGGAGTTATTCCACCAAGAACCAAACCCGCAAATGTGAGTTGCGCCAAGTTAAAAAAGAATCCAGCAAGTTTTTCACGCCTCACTTTATCTTTCTCCTTGACTTCTTTCTTAGCTTCTTGTTGTACGCTCCAATTACCCATATAAACTACTATTTTCTACAAAGGTACAAAATCCCCGCTTATTTGGAAACAAAAACCTATATATTTTTGATACGTCATTATAAATATAACACTGCAAGACTATTTTTATAACAAATAATACACTATATTTGCTGCTGAATTAAAATATCACTAAATAGCATTGGCTATTGTTGTAGGGATTAAGAAAACGACCAAATTTCAGAAACAGCCCTCAGACAATTTGCTAATGCCTGCGCTTTGCGTGGGCATTACTCTTGTATGGGCTGTTAGGTGCTTGGTCGTACCTCTTAATCCTCGGAGTAATCCCACGCTTTCGTGTGTATTACAGTAGCTTGCTAAGTACAACCGTTAAATACACACTTATGAAAACTTTGCTAATGCTTTGCCTGATAGCTTTGATAACAGGAAATTCCTTTGCTCAAAACACGTATAGTGAAATTGGGGCTAAAACTGAATACATAACAGAGGTTAAGGGTTCAAAAGATTATTTGTTTTTAAATGCCCAACAGTGGGCGAGTACTAACACCACAGAGTGGGATTCGTCTATTGACACAAGCGATAAAGAAAGCGGGACAACCATTCTAAAAGTATCTTCATACCTATCTAAAAAAAATGGAGTAAACAGCTACTCTAAAATCAGAGTTAACATGAATGTGAAAATTGATTGTCGGGAAAACAAATACCGCATTATATTCTCAAACTTCACATCAAGTGTACAGCCTGATAGAAATGTCGAAACTGAATATCTTCCCACAAGTTCTTTAGAAAGTATGATTGAAGAGTTAGAGATGATTACCAAATTATCTGAATATGATTTTAAAAAAGAAACTTCATGGGGTTATGATAACATCATAAGCGTACGAGAAAAATACATTAGCCAAAATAAAGAGTACAAAGAAAAGATACTGACATTTGACAGTAATTCAAAAAAGGGGAAAAAAGAAATTAAATACCGGGAGAAGTGGATAAAAGAAAATGAGATTATTATTTCTTATTTAGATTACATCCTAAAAGGATTTGGTGATAAAGTCACTGAAATAAATAGTTCCATCAACAAGGTAATGAATGTAAGTGATGATTTTTGATACATAGAGGCGGTGCAATCAGCATCGCCTTTTTTTGTTCTTCCCCCACACCCCTATTTCATATATTTACTCTTAATTAACTATATAATATTATATATTAGTATATATTATCCCTTATAACTTGCATAAAATTTTGCCTAAGCAAAAATAGGCTTGTAAATCACTGAACTATAACAGCTTACAAATTTTGCTTAGGCAAACGCAAAAAGGCTATATTTTTGCTTAGGCAAAATAACGCTTATAACACACTGTATTTCAATCATTTGCAAATTTTGCTTAGGCAAAACACTATTTTTAGGCTTAAAAACAACTATTTATTTGATTATCAGAATATTATAATTTTTGCTTAGGCAAAATCATTTTGCTTAGGCAATTTGCTTAGGCAAAATTTGCAACTATCTGATTATCAGAGATAATACAGATTTAGAGGATAGATAAACACCTATTAAAATTTTGCCTAAGCAAAAATAGGCTTGTAAATCACTGAACTATAACAGCTTACAAATTTTGCTTAGGCAAAACACGCTTATTTTTGGGTATATACTTCTTTTCTGTTACATCATCCAAAGATAGCTTGACATAATCCAATACCTTACGGTTGGCAGCATCTATGCTGTCCCACGATTTCGCAATATAAATATCCGTCACTCTCATATTTTCGTCCACGTGGTTAAGAGCTGTGTGAACGGTGTATTTATCTACTCCGGCTTCATTGCTTGCAATGGTTGCCCATGTATGGCGGGCTGCGTAAAACTCCAAATCATCTATTCCCAAATCATCACCAATCTTTTTCAAACCCTTGTTAATTGCAGCCGTAAAGCTATCCACGCTTGAATACAGCTTGTAGAAATTAAAGACCCTTTGCCCGGTATGGTCTTTATATTTTTTCATAAGGGCTTTTAGTTCCGGCTCTATCCTCACAGATATTTCCGCTTTGTCGGCTCTCCGATTCTTTGTTTTTGTCCGTTGGTATGTAATTCGTCCTTTCTTCAAATCCGTACAAGTGTACAAATCTACCGCATTCATTCCGATTAGGCAGAAACTCAAAAGAAAGACATCCTTTGCGAGATTGTACCTGTTTGTCCCCGGTTGCATAATCAAAGAATAAGGCAGCTCCGAAAATTTACGAAGTAAATCCGTAGAAATAGCCCTTTTTCTTGTAACTGGAACTTTTGGAATTTCCACCCTCTTAAAAGGAGAATAGGGAATGCGTATCAGCCCGGCATCCTCATCGTTAAACTCTTTCTTTGCTCGGTTGTGTATGGCTCTTAGCTGGGATATATATAGGCTCTGTGCCCTTTCTCCGTGATTGGCTTCGGGTTTGGAACGTGCCGGATTCTCTTTTATCCACTTTATCCAATCATTGATAAACTTAACCGTGATTTCTTTTATGCTCACGCTATCCCTGCCAACAAAGCGTACAAGGTTGTTAATAGCTACTTGGTAAGAAAGCGCATTGCCTGTATGCCCGGTTTCCTTTAAGTGCAATATGTATTGACGGGCATAAGCCACTATATCCAAATCGAAGTGTTCCCCATTGTCGTTAGTGATTGCATCTACCACCTGCTCAACGGTCATGGATTTAAGCCGTTCCCCCATGCGGTCACAAATGGAACGGTATTTCTTTATCATATCATCGGTGGCATCTATGTACTTTTGGTTTTTCAATTTGAAAGTCGTGCGTGTCAAATCATCCTTTGTCACGTAGTAAGTGGTCGGGATGTACTTTTTCCTCTTTTGGTGTATAACCCTTATCTTTATATTATATGTGCCGTCAGCCCTTTTTTGGTGAGCGTACACCTCTGCTTTGAATGTAGCCATAATCTTTGTAGAACTATAGTAGAACTTTTATCCGCAAATATACCTATTTTTTGCTGTAAATGCTGTAAAAAAAGAAGTCCACCCCGTAATGGAATGGACTTGAAAAGTAGCTCCGAGGGGAATCGAACCCCTATCTAAAATTTAGGAAATTCTTGTTCTATCCGTTGAACTACAGAGCCTTATGTAATAATTATCGTTATAACTTCCTTTTCTTATTTACTATAAATCTAAATTTTACTACCTTTGCCATTGTTTGGAAGAACATACGTTTAGGAAACTTCTATTCTATCCGTTGAACTACAAGGCCGCTTCAAATTTGTTTGCAAAGATAACGGTTTCTGTCGATTTAACAAGAATAAAAATGCAGGTTCCTTTCAGAGATTTCAAATAATTGGCGTCAATAGGGCAATAAAGTACGTTTTATTTTGATAATTCGATTAACTTTCCGACCTTTGCGCTCACAAATTGAAAGTAAAAACAGTTTTTAAATTAAATATAGTAATTAAAGTTATGGCAGACGAAATGATGGTTAAAGAATTGGAGGAAGTAGTAGTACGTTTCTCCGGCGACTCCGGCGATGGCATGCAGCTGGCCGGTAACATCTTCTCGAACGTGTCGGCTACGGTAGGAAATGACATCTGTACATTCCCCGATTACCCGGCAGACATCCGCGCCCCGCAAGGTTCGCTGACCGGTGTTTCCGGTTTCCAGGTACACATTGGCGCCGGACAAGTTTACACTCCCGGAGACCGTTGCCACGTATTGGTAGCAATGAACCCTTCCGCACTGAAAACACAAATCAAATTCTGTAAACCGCAAGGACTTATCATCACCGACTCCGACTCATTCGAAGCCAGAGATTTGGAAAAAGCACAATTCAAGACTGACAATCCTTTCGAAGAACTAGGTATCAAGCAGGAAGTACTCGAAGTGCCCATCTCTTCCATGTGCAAAGAAAGCCTGAAAGACTCAGGACTGGACAATAAATCGGTACTTCGCTGCAAAAATATGTTTGCGCTCGGATTGGTTTGCTGGTTGTTCAATCGTAATCTTGCCGCAGCAGAGAAAATGCTGCGCGAAAAATTCGCCAAAAAACCCGAAATAGCAGAAGCTAATATCAAGATATTGAACGATGGTTTCAACTATGGAGCCAATACGCACGCTTCTGTCTCTACTTATAAGATTGAAAGCAAAGCTCCGAAATCAAAAGGGCTTTATACAGATATTAATGGTAACAAGGCAACTGCCTACGGATTGATTGCCGCTGCCGAGAAAGCAGGACTGGAACTCTATTTGGGTTCCTACCCTATCACTCCGGCTACCGATATTCTGCACGAATTAGCCAAACATAAATCATTGGGAGTAAAAACCGTACAGTGCGAAGATGAAATCGCTGGTTGTGCATCCGCTGTCGGTGCCGCTTTTGCCGGTGCTTTGGCAGTGACTACAACTTCCGGTCCGGGTGTTTGCCTGAAGAGTGAGGCGATGAACCTTGCTGTCATCGGCGAGCTTCCATTAGTGATTGTCAATGTACAGCGTGGCGGTCCGTCTACCGGTCTTCCCACTAAATCGGAACAGACCGACTTATTGCAGGCCCTTTACGGACGCAACGGCGAAAGCCCGATGCCTGTAATCGCCGCAACATCACCGACCAACTGTTTCGATGCCGCCTATATGGCATGTAAGATTGCCCTGGAACACATGACTCCGGTTGTATTGCTAACTGATGCTTTCGTAGCTAACGGTTCTGCCGCATGGAAACTTCCTAACTTGGACGAATATCCAGCCATCAATCCTCCGTATGTAACTCCGGACATGGCGAGCAACTGGACTCCTTATCAACGCAATGAAGAAACAGGCGTACGCTATTGGGCTACTCCGGGAACAGAAGGTTTCATGCATCGTATCGGTGGTCTTGAAAAGAGCAACGAAACAGGCGCTATCTCTACCGAACCCGAAAACCACAACAAGATGGTTCACCTTCGCCAAGCCAAAGTGGACAAGATTGCAGACTATATTCCCGAACTCGAAGTGTTGGGCGATGAAGACGCAGATTTGCTGATTGTCGGTTGGGGCGGTACCTACGGACATCTCCGTCTGGCTATGGACTATATGCGCGAACATGGAAAGAAAGTGGCCTTCGCTCACTTCCAATACATCAACCCGCTACCGAAGAACACTGCCGATGTGTTGCGTAAATATAAGAAAATCGTGGTAGCTGAACAGAATCTGGGACAATTTGCAGGTTACTTGCGCATGAAAGTGCCCGGATTGAACATCAGCCAGTTCAACCAAGTGAAAGGACAGCCTTTCGTCACGAGAGAATTGATAGATGCATTCACTAAATTATTGGAGGAATAAAAGATGAGCGATAAAGTATATACCGTACAAGATTATAAAGCAGGTCAGCCTCGCTGGTGTCCGGGATGCGGTGACCACGCTTTCCTGAATTCACTGCACAAAGCCATGGCCGAACTGGGAACAGCTCCGCACGATATTGCCGTCATTTCGGGTATCGGTTGTTCTTCCCGTCTGCCCTATTATGTAAATACATACGGTTTCCACACCATCCACGGACGTGCAGCCGCTATTGCAACAGGAGCTAAAGTAGCTAATCCGAATTTGACTATCTGGCAGATTTCCGGTGACGGTGACGGCCTGGCAATCGGTGGTAACCACTTCATCCATGCATTACGCCGTAATGTCGACCTGAATATGATTCTGTTGAACAACCGTATCTACGGTCTGACAAAAGGACAATATTCACCGACTTCGGAACGTGGACTTGTAACCAAATCTTCTCCTTACGGAACTGTGGAAGACCCCTTCCGTCCCGCTGAACTGGCATTCGGTGCCCGCGGACGCTTCTTTGCACGCTGTATTGCAGTAGATGGTGCCGCCTCGGTAGAAGTATTGAAAGCAGCAGCCAACCATAAAGGCGCTTCTGTTGTAGAAGTTCTGCAAAACTGCGTTATCTTCAACGACGGAACTCACGCCAGTGTTGCCACCAAAGAAGGACGTGCCAAGAATGCTATCTATCTGGAACATGGCAAACCGATGTTGTTTGGCGAAAACAAGGAATTCGGATTGATGCAGGAAGGCTTCGGGCTGAAAGTAGTGAAACTGGGTGAGAACGGTATCACAGAAAAAGATATCCTTATCCACGACGCACACTGCCAAGACAATACGCTTCAACTGAAACTGGCTTTGATGGAAGGTCCCGACTTCCCGATTGCACTCGGCGTAATCCGTGATGTAGACGCTCCGACCTACAACGATGCAGTTACAGAACAAATCGAAGAAATCAAAGGCAAGAAGAAATATCACAATTTCCAGGAGCTGTTGATGACTAATGAGACTTGGGAAGTGAAATAATTCACTGCTCATCAATAATATAAAAGCTGGAGGAAGGATAAAACAATCCCTTTCTCCAGCTTTTTCATTATAAATAACGTAAATTCAATATACTTCGTCCGCATGTTTTCCCCTCCTTCGGGAATAGGAATAGTACAAGTTTATATCGAACTGATGTTAATTATTAGAATAAAAAAACGTTTTCAGCCTTCAGTTCTTTTAAAAAAGTCCCTCTTCATCGGTGTTTTTTGCTGAATTCAACTCCAGTTCTTTTTGCCATATTTACCTCCAATAAAGGCTCTATTGTAACACAACGAAGCCTGCATTTCATTGTAACAGAGCCTCTGTTTTACCCAAATGCAGGCTCTGTTTTATTCAGCCCACGTGGTAAATCTATATACCCCGCTTGCGGGGCATATATATCCAGCGTGGTGGACATATATATCCAGCATAGTGAGTATATATACCCACCACGCTGGATATATATCTCTACCAGTGAGCCTAAAAAGTTGAAAGTGCTGAAAGCACTCCCCCTTGCCTACAGCACCCTCCTCCTGCAAGGGATAATATTTCCGGTTTCAGCCGCTATCACCTTCCAGCAAAGCGTTTTCCTACATCATTTCACTGAGTATAATACTTGTCCCAGTCAATTCTACTACCAAATAGTAAAAGTAAATTTGAAGTATGATTAAAACATTTCATTAAATCAACGAAAGTTTGAAGTATAATTAAAACTTTTCCGTATATTCGCAAGAGTTTAAAGTATAATTAAAACTTTTAGGTCCATGAACTTTCCTCGAATCCTCAAAAAAAGAAAAGGTTATATTGACCGAATAAAACCTTTTATGCAAAAATCAGTAGCCAAGGTGTTAACAGGGCAACGCCGTGTAGGCAAAAGTTTCCTCCTTTACCAACTCATTGAAGAAATTTTAGCAGAAGAACCAGATGCGAATATTATCTATATCAATCTTGAAGATTTTGCATTCAGTTTCCTACAAACAGCAGAAGATTTACACTCGTACATCATTTCTCATAGCAAAGAAAAAGCTAAGAATTATATCTTTATCGATGAAATACAAGATATTCCCGGGTTTGAAAAAGTCATCCGTTCGCTCCTGCTCAATGAAGATAACGACATATACATTACAGGCAGTAACGCCAAGATGCTTTCAGGAGAACTCGCCACTTATTTAAGTGGCAGATATATCGAATTCAAAATATATAGTCTCTCCTATTCTGAATTTCTTGGATTCCACGGATTAACTGAAAGTGAAACGAGTTACGAATTATATAGCCGTTATGGCGGACTTCCCTATTTATTAAATCTCCCTCTCGAAGATGAAACGGTCAATGAATATTTGAAGAGTGTATATTCCACGATTGTATTTCGTGATGTTGTCAGTAGATACAAGTTACGCAATACTTTGTTCCTTGAGAAACTGATTCAATTTTTATCCGAAAACATAGGCAATCTCTTCTCGGCAAAGAATATCAGTGATTATTTAAAATCACAACATACCACCATATCAGTTAACCAAATACAAAGCTATACAGAATATTTAAACAATGCTTTCCTTATCCACCGGGTAGAGCGGTATGATTTGATTGGAAAACGCGTATTTGAGATAGGAGAGAAATATTATTTCGAAAATATGGGAATCCGGAACATTGTCATCGGATATCGCATAACAGACAAAGCTAGAATATTGGAAAATCTAGTGTATAACCACCTTTTATACAAAGGTTACGATATTAAGGTTGGCTATTACGGAGATAAGGAAATAGATTTTATCGGAGAAAAGAATGGAGAAAAACTATATATACAGGTCGCTTTAAAAATAGATAGCGACAAGACAGCAGAAAGGGAATTTGGAAAACTGCTAAAGATACAGGACAACTATCCCAAAATAGTGATAACAGAAGATACATTCAACGGAAATAGTTATGAGGGTATACGCCATTGTCCTATACGCCGGTTCTTAATGGAGTAAACACCAACCGGACGCCCGACTATTAAATTATAAAAGTCTCTTACTTAGATAACGTACAGGATACCATACAGAGAGAAAACCAACTGCTAAAACTGTGATAAAGATGAGTACGACATCCCAAACATGAACGCTGACGGGATAGGCGTCTACAACAAAAGTACCACCACCGCCTCCCAATGAAATTATACCGAATTTCTGTTGGATAAAGCATAGGATTAAGCCTAAAACAATGCCGGAAATAGCGCCAAAAAGAGAAATGAGACGTCCTTCAAAGAGGAATATTCGGGAAATGAGCTTATCACTTGCTCCAAGACTCCTCAAAGTTACTACATCATCCTTCTTATCCAAGATCAACATAGAAAGGGAGCCTATCACATTAAAACAGGCTATCATTAAAATAAAAGTGAGGAACAAATAAGAGATTAGTTTCTCTATCTCCATAATACGGAAAACATCTGCCTGCTGCTGATAACGATCCTGAACAACAAAATCATCACCTAGTATGTTTTCTATTTTAGATTGTACCGATGAAGTATTTACATTAGGCTTCAATTTCAATTCCATCGCAGAGACTTCTGTGGTATAATCCATAAGCTGACGAAGAAAATCAAGAGAAGTCAGAATATATCTTCCATCATATTCTTGCTGATTCACCACAAATACGACACCCGGAGAATATAGATAATCATGGTTAAAAGAAGCACCGGGATTTGCCATGTTCACTTTAGCATTTCGCTTGGGAAGATATACCTGAAGAGGATCGACAAATCCCAAACCAGTCCCCAAGGTTGCAACCAATTCCACTCCCATGACGCCATAATTCACGATCGAATCATGAAGAACGAATTCTCCCGCACCATAAAGTATGCTGTCTATAGCCGTCAGTTCTTCAAAATCATCCTCCACTCCTTTTAGTACAACCATAGCCTGACGGTCCTTGTATTGCACCATTGCATTCTCTTCGAGCGTCTCTGTAAACACCTCCACTTCAGGAAGCGCACAAACAGCACGAATCCGTTCATCTTGTGCATCAAAAACCTTTCCTTCACGGACCGTAATCTTCAATTGCGGATCAAAAGCCGTAAAAAAGCTAGCCACCATATCCTGAAATCCATTAAAAACAGAAAGAGTGCAAACCAAAGCAAGCGTAGCAAGAGCCACCCCACATACGGAAATGCCGGATATGATATTAATGGCATTATGCTTTTTTTCTGAAAAAAGATAACGCCTGGCTATATAAAAAGGGAAGTTCACCTCTGCAATGAGTTATTTCACTTCAGCAATGAATCTATCTTCTCAATATAATCCAATGAATCATCCACGAAAAATTTCAATTCAGGAATGATACGCAGCTGGTGACGTACACGAGTCCCAAGCTCATAACGAATGGATTTCATATTCTCATTGATATTTTTCACCATCTCTAGTGCTTTCTCTGAAGGGAAAACACTGAGGTAAACACGGGCAATACTCATATCAGGACTGATGCGAACTGCGCTAACAGAGACCAATGTACCCGGCATGGACTTTGTTTGAAGCAGGAATATCTCACTTAGCTCTTTCTGCAACAGGCGAGATATCTTATTCTGTCTGGTTGTTTCCATAAAGTTATTTACTGTTTTACGATTTACTACTTACTATTTTCTTCCTTATAATCGTTAATCCGTCACGCAAAGGAAGTATTACTTTCTCCACTCGCACATCTTGTGCTATCAAATCATTAAATGCCTTAATACCAATTGTTTGAGAATCAGTATTGCGAGGTTGTTCAAGTACATGTCCGTCCCACAAAGTATTATCAGCAATGATATATCCTCCTTCGGAAAGATGCGCCAATGTCATCTCGTAATACTCAATGTACTTGCGTTTATCACCATCAATAAAAGCCATATCAAAAGTAACACCTAAACGCGGAACAAGTTCTAAAGCATCACCTATATAAAAACGAATTTTATCGGCAAACGGTGATTTCTCCAACCATGGACGAGTAAAATCCTCCTGTTCATCATTGATCTCAAACGTATGCAACAGTCCACCTTCCGCCAGACCTTCCGCCAGACAAAGGGCGGAGTAGCCGCTATACGTCCCAATTTCCAAGATCTGACGAGGCTGAATCATTTCTACAAACATCTTCAGCAACCGTCCTTGCAAATGCCCGGAAGCCATACGAGGACGAAGGAGCTTTACATGGGTATCCCGATAGAGCGATTTCAGGTAATCGCTCTCGGGATCAATATGCTGCAAAATATATTCGTCTATCGATTCGGTTTCCTGCATAAAACTTATCTCTTTAAAAATTAAAGATAACGGTTGTTGTTAGGCAATACAGTCTCCTCTGCATGCTTCAAAGCATCTTCCACCACATTAATTTCGAGGAATGAGGTCCTTGTTCCTGCTTTACCACTACTTAAATAACCGACCATATCAGAAGGCTGCAAACGACCTTCTTTTAACAAACGGCGTAACGCAGCAAAATAATATTCCTGTCCGTTAGCCAATTCCGGCATATAAAGAGCTTCCACACCATAAGACAAAGCCAAATGACGCATCGTCTTTTCTTTATAGCAGATAGCCAACACCGGATACTTTCCACGGAAAGCAGCCAGATTACGAGCAGTGCGTCCGCTATAACTATCAGTAATAATAGCACGTATTTTTAGCTTAGAAGTAGCTTTTACTGCTTGTTTAGCCAGGAATGCCGTCACATCATTACTGTTCTCATCCAATGGAATACGGATGTCATTATCAGCAAGTTTATCTTTCTCCGCTTGTGCCGCAATCTTGGTCATTGTTTTCACCGCATCTACCGGATACTTACCATAAGCAGTTTCCCCGCTCAACATCAAAGCATCTGTACGATAGTAGATTGCATTGGCAATATCAGTCACTTCCGCACGAGTCGGGCGAGGATTGTTTATCATTGTATGGAGCATCTGAGTAGCAACGATCACCGGCTTCTTTGCCAGAATACACTTGCGAATCAATACACGCTGGATTCCCGGGATACGTTCCTGAGGTACTTCAATACCCAGGTCTCCACGGGCAACCATTACACCATCTGCCACTTCCAGGATTTCATCGATATTATCCACCCCTTCTTGATTCTCAATCTTAGCAATAATCTTAATATCACTATTATGAGCATCCAGAATTTCACGTATGTCAAGTACATCCTGACGGTTGCGCACGAAAGAGTGAGCGATAAAATCAATATCCTTTTCGATAGCATAAAGAATATTGTTACGGTCTTTTTCCGTTAATGAAGGAAGATTGATGCGAACACCCGGGACATTTACGCTTTTACGGCTTCCCAAAGTAGCCTCATTCTTAACCTCACACAGCAAATAACCATCCGTCTTATCAATAACTTCCAGTTCCAGATCACCATCATCAATCAGAATCGTACCCCCGATATTCAGGTCAGACACAAAGTTCGGATATGAAACAGCAATACATTCACGGGTTGTTTCCAGATCCGGATTACCTACAATCTTTACTTTCTCTCCTATTTTATATGGAATTGGCTCTGCATTAGCCGTCGTACGAACTTCCGGACCTTTTGTATCCATCAAAATCGCAATACGGTTGGACACAGCACGTACATTTGCAATCAAAGCTTCAAAACCTTCACGGCTAGCGTGCGCTGTATTCATACGCACTACATTCATTCCAGCTTCAAACAACTGTTTTATAAAATCCACATCACAACGTCTATCCGAGATGGAAGCCACAATCTTAGTCTGTTTCAATAACATAGTCTTTCTACCTATTATATATTATTACCTTATTTATTATCTATCCAATAAAGCTTCCAAAGCCAAACGGTACGAATTTAGCCCAAAGCCACAAATCACTCCTTTACAAGCACAAGCAATCATCGACACATGCCGGAAAGGCTCGCGACTATGCACATTGGAAATATGCACCTCAATCACCGGAGATGTCACAGAACGAATAGCATCCTGCAAAGCTATGGAAGTATGTGTATACGCACCTGCATTCAAGATGATACCATCCATATCAAATCCCACCTGCTGTATGCAGTCTATCATCTCCCCCTCAATGTTCGATTGAAAATAGCCGATCTCCACGTCAACGTATCTTTTACGAAGATCACCCAAATAATCTTCAAATGTAACGCTTCCGTAAATGGAAGGTTCACGCTTACCCAACAGATTAATATTCGGGCCATTAATAATTTGTATCTTCATCGCGCAATCCTGTTTTTTTATACCTTTGTATCTGAAAGAATGTGCAAAGGTAGAAAAAAGAAATGGAAATCAACGAAAAAAAGCATAAGAAGGAACAACAAGAGCTGATAATCAGGAAGTATCAGCAGTATCTTAAACTGGAAAAGTCCTTATCTCTTAATACGCTGGATGCCTATCTTACGGATCTGGACAAACTGATGAGCTTTCTGACACTGGAAGGGATTAACGTATTGGACGTATGTCTGTCCGATCTTCAACGTTTTGCAGCCGGATTACATGACATCGGTATTCATGCCCGTTCGCAAGCCCGCATTTTGTCAGGAATCAAATCATTTTTCCGGTTCCTCATCCTCGAAAACTATCTGGAAGCAGATCCCAGTGAACTATTAGAAGGTCCTAAAATAGGCTTCAAACTTCCCGAGGTACTGACTGTGGAGGAAATTGACCGGATTATCTCCACCGTCGACCGCAGCAAAGCTGAAGGACAGCGCAACAGGGCTATTCTGGAAACACTATACAGTTGCGGACTTCGGGTATCAGAACTTGTCACCCTCAAACTATCCGACCTCTATTTTGACGAAGGCTTTATCAAAGTAGAAGGAAAAGGAAGCAAACAACGACTCGTGCCTATTTCCCCCCGGGCTATTAATGAAATAAAGCTTTATATCACAGACCGTAATCAGATTGAAGTGAAAAAAGGGCATGAAGATTTCGTTTTCGTCAGTCATCGGAGAGGCAAAGGACTTTCCCGGATTATGATCTTTCATTTGATAAAAGAATTAGCACAAAAAGCGGGCATTACCAAAAACATCAGTCCGCACACTTTCCGGCACTCCTTTGCCACTCATTTACTGGAAGGTGGAGCCAACTTGAGAGCCATTCAATGTATGCTCGGACATGAATCCATTGCGACAACGGAAATCTATACCCACATCGACCGCAATATGCTTCGTAGTGAGATTATCGAGCATCACCCGCGAAATATCAAGTATAGGAAAGAAAAAGAGAAGTTATTTCATTAAATTATGATAAAATCAGCCCCCTATCTGCATAAGTATATTAAGAATTAATATCTTTGCGTTACTTTTTCTGTGTGAGCAGAAGGAGGTTGGCAAATAGATGATATTTCAATTACAAACATTTAATTTATACCTAAAATGACTAAGAAGTTGTACTTGCCTTTACTCATGGCAATGGTTGTTGCATTATTCTCTTCTTGCAGCAAAAAAATGGGTGAATTGTCAGCCGATTACTTCACTGTTACTCCGCAAGTGCTGGAGGCAGTAGGTGGTAAAGTTCCTGCAACCATCAATGGCAAATTTCCTGAAAAGTATTTCAACAAAAAAGCGGTTGTAGAAGTTACTCCGGTTTTGAAATGGAATGGCGGCGAAGCTAAAGGCCAACCAGCTACTTTCCAAGGCGAAAAAGTGGAAGGTAACGACCAGACTATCTCTTACAAGATGGGCGGTAGCTACACAATGAAAACTTCTTTTGACTATGTTCCTGAAATGGCTAAATCAGAATTGTATCTGGAATTCAAAGCTACTATCGGAAAGAAAGTGGTGACTATTCCTGCTGTGAAAATAGCTGATGGTGTAATTTCTACTTCTGAATTAGTAAACAATACATTAGGTAACGCTAACCCTGCATTAGGCGAAGACGCTTTCCAACGTATCATCAAAGAAAAACACGATGCCAACATCATGTTCTTGATCCAACAAGCCAACATTCGTTCAAGCGAATTGAAGACTGCTAAAGAATTCAACAAAGAAGTAGCTAACATTAACGAAGCTGCTAACAAGAAGATCAGCAACATCGAAGTTTCTGCATACGCTTCTCCTGATGGTGGTGTAAGCTTGAATACTACTCTTGCAGAAAACCGTGAAGGCAACACAACTAAAATGTTGAGCAAAGACCTGAAGAAAGCAAAAATTGATGCTCCGATCGATGCTAAATATACTGCACAAGACTGGGAAGGTTTCCAAGAACTGGTTTCTAAATCTAACATCCAAGACAAAGAGTTGATTCTCCGCGTTATTGCAATGTACCAAGATCCTGCTCAAAGAGAAAGCGAAATCAAGAACATCTCTGCTGTATACAAAGAATTGGCTAACACAATCCTTCCTCAATTGCGTCGTTCTCGTCTGACTTTGAATTATGAAATTATCGGTAAGTCTGACGAAGAAATCGCCAAGTTGGCTTCTTCTAATCCTTCTGAACTGAACGTAGAAGAATTGCTGTATGCTGCTACACTGACTAACGATCCTGCTAAACAAGAAGCTATCTACACTCAAGCTACCAAACAGTTCCCGAACGATTATCGTGGTTACAACAACTTAGGTAAATTAGCTTACCAAGCTGGTAACATTGACAAAGCAGCATCTTACTTCCAGAAAGCTGCCAGCGTTAATGCTACTCCTGAAGTTAACATGAACTTAGGTTTGATCTCTTTGATGAAGGGTGACAAAACTGCTGCAGAAGCATACTTCGGTAAAGCTGCCGGCACAAAAGAACTTGGCGAATCTATGGGTAACCTGTACATCGCTCAAGGTCAATATGAAAGAGCAGTAAACTCATTCGGTGACTCTAAGACTAACAGTGCTGCTTTGGCTCAAATCCTTGCTAAGGACTACAATAAAGCTAAAAACACGCTGGCTAACGTAGAAAGACCTGATGCTTACACTGACTACCTGATGGCCGTATTAGGTGCTAGAACTAATAATTCTTCTATGGTAACAAGCAGCTTGAAGAGCGCAGTTGCTAAAGAATCTTCATTAGCTAAGAAAGCAGCTACTGATTTGGAATTTGCTAAATTCTTCACAAATGCAGATTTCATGAACATCGTTAAATAAGAGGATTACTACTCTATTTTAAATATATAAGAATTGCCTGTTATTATAAATGACGGGCAATTCTTTTTTTTTATCTGTAAAAACCGTACTTTCGCAGAAAAGAAACCAAAAACAATGAAAAAGAGTAGCATTTTAATCCTCATAATCATTTGTCTATGCAGTTGTGGCAAATCTTCAAAGAAGGTTAGCATAACCGGGGAGATCAAAGGTCTGGGCACAGATACGCTTTATCTGTATGGAATGGACGAATCATTCGACCGGATAGATACCATTTTCGCGAAGAACGATAAATTCTCTTATACAGCTTCAATAGATACCATTACTTCTGCCTTTTTACTTATTCGCAATCAGACAGAATATCCAATCTTCCTTGATAAAGAAAATCAGATCAAAATAAAAGGAGATATCAATCACCCGGAATATCTGGATATCAATGGCAATATATATAATGAAGAGTTTACAACCTTTCAGAAAGAACTAACTAGTCTGCCTACCCCGTCCGAGAAAGATTTAGAGCAAAAAGCAGAGGAATTCATCATGAAGCATCATTCTTCTTTTGTCAGCCTCTACTTGTTGGATAAATATTTTGTTCAGAAAGATTCGCCCGATTTCAACAAAATAAAGAAACTAATTGAAGTCATGACAGGAATATTGCAAGATAAGCTGTATATTGAACAGCTCAACGAAGCTATCTCGCTGTCAGAAAAAACAGAGACAGGCAAATATGCTCCCTTCTTCAGTCTAACTAATATAAAAGGAAAGAAAATTACCCGGTCATCAGAAGATTTCAAGAAAAAGAACCTGTTAATCAACTTCTGGGCTTCATGGGGAGATAGCATTACCAATCACCGGAGTAATGCCGAATTAAAAGAGATCTATCAGAAATATAAGAAGAATAAACATATAGCTATGCTCGGCATCTCCCTTGATATAGATAAACAAGAATGGCAGGATGCCATAAAACGTGATACGCTAAATTGGGAGCAAGTCTGTGATTTTGGCGGGCTAAATTCCGAAGTAGCCAAACAATACGCCATCAAGCAAGTTCCCAGCAACATTCTTCTATCAGCAGATGGCAAGATTCTTGCGAGAAACCTCAAAGAAGAACAATTGAAGAAGAAAATTGAGGAAGTAGTCACTGCTGCTGAAGAAAAGGAAAAACAAGAAAATAAAAAGAAAAAATAATCAAACGTGTTAATTAAAGTATTTGGAGCGGCTGTTCAAGGGATTGATGCAACACTCATCACAATCGAAGTCAACAGCTCGCGCGGCTGTATGTTTTATCTCGTTGGTCTTCCGGATTCTGCGGTCAAAGAAAGCCATCAACGTATTATCTCCGCATTGCTGGTGAATGGTTATAAAATGCCCACTAGCAATATAGTGGTCAACATGGCACCAGCAGACATCCGTAAAGAGGGTTCAGCCTACGACTTGCCTCTCGCCATCGGATTGTTAGGAGCTAACGAAACAATCTCTTCCGAGAAGTTTTCCCGCTATTTGTTAATGGGCGAACTAAGCCTGGACGGGAGTATACAGCCTATCAAAGGTGCGCTTCCCATTGCTATCAAAGCGCGCGAAGATGGTTTCGAAGGACTAATCATCCCCCAACAAAACGCACGGGAAGCTGCCGTCGTCAATCAATTAAAAGTCTACGGAGTCAGTAATATCAAGGAGGTCGTCGAGTTCTTCAATAATGAACGCGAATTAGAGCCGACTGTTGTTAATACACGGGAAGAATTCTATCAACAACAGACGGACTGTGACTTGGATTTTGCAGACGTTAAAGGGCAAGAGAGCGTAAAAAGAGCACTAGAAGTTGCAGCAGCCGGAGGACATAATTTAATAATGGTAGGTGCTCCGGGTAGCGGTAAATCGATGATGGCCAAACGCCTTCCTTCCATTCTTCCTCCTCTTTCACTGGGTGAAAGCTTGGAAACCACCAAGATACATTCAGTTGCCGGACAACTAAGACGCGGATCCTCATTAATTTCCCAACGCCCATTCCGCGACCCGCACCACACAATTTCCCAAGTGGCAATGGTTGGTGGAGGTAGTTTTCCACAACCCGGAGAAATCAGTCTGGCACATAACGGAGTACTATTTTTAGACGAATTGCCGGAATTCAACCGAGGAGTGCTGGAAGTGTTGCGTCAACCATTGGAAGACCGCCAGATCACTATTTCCCGTATCAAAAGTACGATCAGCTATCCAGCCAATCTGATGCTGATTGCATCCATGAACCCATGCCCCTGTGGATATTACAACCATCCGACAAAAGCATGCGTATGCAGCCCCGGACAGGTCCAAAAATACTTGAATAAGATATCCGGTCCATTATTAGATCGCATCGACATCCAGATAGAGATTGTTCCTGTACCCTTTGATAAGATTTCCGATCAAAGGCAGGGGGAACCGAGCAATATCATCAGGCAACGAGTGATAAAAGCCCGTCAAATACAGGAAAAACGGTACACTGAATATCCCGGAATTTATTGCAATGCACAAATGAACAGCAAATTGCTTGCAATGTATGCTCAACCGGATGACAAAGGGCTCGCATTACTGAAAAACGCCATGGAACGACTCAATTTGTCTGCCCGAGCCTACGACCGGATTTTAAAGGTTGCCCGTACAATCGCCGATTTGGAAGGAGCAGAACAAATACTTCCCAATCATTTGGCAGAAGCTATCAGTTATCGGAATCTAGACAGAGAGAACTGGGCAGGATAATAACAATGAATAGAATACAAACAGATGAGAATTATTTCATCATCAGCACTATCTTTTTTCATATATTTGTTTTACATTTGTAACAAATAAATAAATTCTAAATATGAGAAAATCGATCATAGCAATTTTAATGACAGTTTGTTTGAGTATAATGACTTATGCTCAAACTCCCCGAGACAGAGCCACGGAATTAAAGGAACAAGCACAAAGCAGTCTCAATCAAAAAGATTACATCAAAGCACGCTACTTATTCAAAAAGGCATACGAAGCATTTGCAACTCGCGAGAACTATCCACAGGCAATAGAATGCGGCATTCAGGCTAATGCTTTATACGTCAGAGAGAACTTTTACAAAGAAGGGTTCGAGCTTTGCCGTGATATGGACCAACTTATATGGGCCGGAGAACAAAATCAGAAGAAAGTCTTTTATGACCTCCGCTTCCTCGTGAACAAGGAACGGTTGCAGATGTACACGGCACTGAAAAATCCAGCTCAGGCAAAAACACAGCTTAATAAACTGGAAGAAACCGCTAACCTTGCCAAGAATGACTCACTGACAGAGGTTTTACTGTATACAAAAGCCAACTATTACTATACATTTAACCAAAACACACAAGGTGATGCCTGTTTCCGCAAGCTGATTAATCAATATAAGGAAAAGAAAGACTATGCCAAAGTGAATGATTGCTACAAGAACCTTATCAGAATTGCCCGCAAAGCCAATAATGCCCCTTTAATGGAACGCACCTATGAAAGCTACAACGTATGGACAGATTCTGTGAAAGCGCTGACAGCTCAAGACGAACTGAATGTACTGAAAAGGAAATATGACGAAAGCCAACTGACCATTCAAGAAAAAGACGACACGCTATCAGCCAAACAATACATCATTATAGGTCTGTGTGTTCTTGTAGCCATCCTCGTTGCCGGACTGGCAATACTGGCTGCCATACTACTGAAATTTATCGCCGGTAACCGCAAATTAAAGAAAAGTGTGAAGATTGCCAATGAGCATAACGAACTAAAAACCCAATTTATACAGAACATATCTGCACAGATGGAGCCGACTTTGAATACATTGGCTACTTCTGCGAATGAGCTTTTACAGAAAGCCCCGCAAGAAGCGAGCCAAATGCAGAGCCAGGTCGCTGCTCTAAAGAAATTCAGCGATGATATCCAGGAACTGTCTTCATTAGAGAATTCATTAACCGAACTCTATGAACTGGGTGAAATCAACGTAGGTACTTTCTGCGAAAATGTAATGGACAAGGTGAAGGAGCATATAAAAATAGATGTTACTCCTTCAGTCAACGCCCCCAAACTTCAGGTAAAGACAAACAAGGAGCAACTGGAACGTATCCTTCTCTACTTACTGAGAAATGCAGCCTTCTACACCGAACAAGGACGTATCAGCCTTGAGTTCAAGAAACGTGGTGCACACACTCATCAGTTTATCGTAACGGATACGGGAATCGGTATTCCGGCAGAGCAACAGGAAAATATTTTCAAGCCTTTCACGGAAGTGAAAGACCTCACTACAGGAGATGGATTAGGCTTACCAATCTGCTCACTTATCGCTGCAAAAATGAATGGTAGCCTGACGCTAGATACTGGCTATACCAAAGGAACCCGTTTCATATTGGAACTTCACGTGTAAATTTTGCATAAAGGGATTGCCTGAAAAGTTCTAAAAACGAAAACTCACCCACGCTACAACTATCTGTAACGTGGGTGAATTTGCAAAAAGAGACTTTTTAGACACCCTCTTATTGAGGAATTTAAACAGGTTCTAACCAAATTACTATTCCAACAAAGCAATCGTACACCAAAGATAAGGAGCCTGTCCGTGATAATCGCCCGTATTACGCCGACGGTCATAATAATACTGCATATCATCCTTTTTGTTAGTACCGACACATACCTCACGCACCTTTCCATCCGGATTGATATAAGTAAGCATCGACAGCCATGCTTTCCGAGCAAATTCACCGTATTCTTTCATCGACAACCAACCGTATTTCACACCTGTAATAAATGCATACGCAAACATGGCCGATCCCGAGGTTTCTATCCAACAATCCGATTTATCAATCAACTGTCTCCACATACCTTCTTCAGTCTGATACCTCTTTAAACTTGCCATCATAGTTTGAAAACCTTGCAGGATACGAAGATAGTACGGACTTGATTCCGACAAATGACGAAGTATTTCGACCATCCCCGCAGCTACCCATCCGTTGCCACGTCCCCAAAAGTAAGGGGCATCCGATGCATGATAGAAAAGACCGTTCGAACGTTGCAGTTTATCCAAATACATCTCCATTTCTTTTGCCGCCCGTTCCACATACTTCATATCGCCAGTTACTTTATAGGCATGCATCTGTATAATGGGAATCATATACATATCGTCAATCCATAAACGAGTTTGCCAGCTATACCCCTTCTCTGCCCATGACTTCGCACTTGCACTTGCATTTTCCGGTACTTCCCATTGGGTATCTGCATAAGGCATACCCATTTCACGATATCGTTCGTCTTTAGTGATCAGATACAAGGTCAGAGGAAGACTACCGAACATATTCCGGTCCACATGATCCATCCCAGGCAACAAATCCTTATCTGTCGTGAAAAAAGGTTCAAATCCTGTTATCAAAGGCAACAGCAACTCATCATCTTTTACTGCATCTGCGTATTTCAACGCACCATTCCAAGTAAAGGTTTCGGCATAACTAAGTGTTTTTCCACTATGTTTGCCTTTCGCAAAAAGGTTTCCCAAACGCTTGCCTATCTCTTTAGGAGTGCTTCCCACCGGAAAATCCATAAGCAACGGAGAGTCAATCGTACGTTTGGTCTGTAACGTCCATTCCAAAAGTTCTACCCCCTTGCCGCCTTGATTGCGATGAATAGTCAATTTATAATATTGATACGCCTCTTCATTGACTAATGCCAGCAACTTTTTCTCTGATTTTCCAAATGTCTGCCGAACCCTATTATCCAGCTCTGTCCATTTTTCATTATTATTCGAACCATAAAGAGACCAGGCAACAGGTGCATTCCCTTCTTTATCTCCGGTTGCCATAATCGAATAATAACGTACCGTAACGGGGTCTTTCCCCTTCCAAATAATAGAAACAGCAGTATTGGGAGTGTAAAAAGACGTTGTCCAGTCTCCGTCAACCAAATTGCTAATATCTTTTCCTTCAGGGGAATCATCATACTCAGGAGAGATAGTACCCTCTGTCGGCATATTATAATTATCTGCCTTCAACTGATACACATAGGTGTATTTTTCTTTTTCGTCATTTCCTGCACCCTCCTGGGTCGGTGGTACAGTTTCTTCATCACTGGAGCAGCTATACAACATACCACCTGATGTCAATATCAGGAATATGCAATACAGTGCTTTCGCTATATCATGCAGCCAACGATCGTTTTTCATTTTATACATCTTATTTTTCATTATTTTCCTTCTAGTTCCAGTACAGCCAAACGAGCCAACATCTCGACAAAAGCTCCTTCGTGCAGGACTTGCCAAGAAGAATTGGTTTTACCGATAAAATAATTATTACTCAGCAGATTAGTTGTTTGGTTCCGGCATTCTGACATCCAAGCTTGCAACATACTCTTCTCGAATGCAGTGACATAATCCCTTCTTCCATCAATCTTATACAGTTCAAGGAAACCACGAAACAATATAGAATAAAACCAGACATGATCTCCATTTATACGGTAGAACCTTTCTCCCAGTTCTTTTGAGTCATACAAGGTGAACCACTTACTGTGGGCTGAACGGGCAATCCGCTGCGCTTCATTCAGATATTGTTGTTCTCCTGTTATCTTGTACAATAAACAAGCTGCCTGCATTGGCTGACCGGAATTGTAACTATACTTACTTTTACCTATAGTCATCGAAGGAGTAATATTATCATAGAAAAGGTGATCACTCGGATCTTGCATGTATTGTATCAACCATGCATAAAATTCTTTAGCTTTATCCAGATACTTCTGTTCTTTGGTTATCTGATATAATTTACATCCCAGTACTGCTGCCGGTGCGGTAGAACATGTATGTTTATTACTGTATGCCGGTATCTCCCTCCAAAGAATACCACCGCCACATGAACTGGTATTTCCCACCATCAAATAATCCCAAACCATTTTCGCCTTCTCCAGAAAACGATTTTCCTTTGTCTGTTCATACAGTTCCGCCATATCCAGACCGATCCAGACATTATCGTCATAATATCTTTCATTTCCGTTTTGCGGATAAACAGCGTAAGCGCTGCGCTTGTTGTCAGTTGTGATGAAACGGTTAATACTGTTAAACATACGATCAGTCAAATCTGCATATTTTTTTTCATAAGCAGATACCCCAACAGAAGCTCCACGCAAAGCTACATAGCCAGAAAACCCCGCTCCTTGGTCCCAGACTACGGCATCTCCATCCCAATAAGGTCCGGTAGCAAGCGGATATTTTGTATTCCAACAGTCACGTGCAGACTTTCCGAAGCAAAGATTCATCAACGAAGTCATCAGGATGTCAGCCCTTTCCAAGAAACGGGTTCTCACCACTTCTTCTTCACGGAGCGGTGTAGCAGTGACCGCCGACTTCTCCGAGCGTCTCCCATAATTATCAACAGCAACGGCAGTCACAATATATGTTCCTGGTTCAGAAACAACAATTAACAGTGAACCAACCCTTTCTGTAGTAATGCGTATGTTCTTTTTTACTGTGTTCTCAGGTTTATCTCCCTCTAACAAATAAGAGATCTCTACAGAGATAGCTCCGACAGGATTAGTCCAGCTTACTTTCAATTCATTCGCTCTCTCCGTTTTCTCCGCCACAAGATTGGTAACTGGAGGTACTGTTTTTTGCCCCTGTCCATCCTGCTTTCCATCATCTATTTCATCCGTAATAGGCGAGTCGCCTCCACCACATGCTCCTAATAATGCAGATAGGAGAAAGAAACAGATGCCTAACAGTATATTAAATCGGATATTTTTCATGATATTTCCAGTTTATAGGGTTACTTTATTCTCACAGGTTCAATCGTTTCTCCTGTGATACTAATTACTCCTTTATCGGAGATATTGAAGTTACTGATATAAGAAGTACGAGGTCCTACACTAGTCTCACTCGCATGAGCATGAAAAATATATTTATAACTTCCATCGGCACAGACAAACGGTGCTCCATGTCCTGTGCCAACTAGTCCTACAGACTTAGCCGCCTCTTTGTCTCTTCGGAGAATCGGATTTCCGCTATATTTAGTCCAAGGTCCCTTGGGCGAAGTTGCCGTAGCATAGCCCACCGCATAATCCTTACTCTCATAGTGATTGGCCGAGTAAATCAGATAATAAGTATCTCCTTTCTTCAACAACGAAGGTCCTTCGGTTACTTTTGCTTGTTTTTTCTCCCACTCATCGGTGACACTTATACATTTAGTCAGTGTTTCCTTTTTTATGCTAGTCAAGTCATCATTCATCTCCGCCACCCAAATCACATTACCGTCAGTAAATCGTACATAATAAAGATAGGGAGTCCCATCGTCATCAATAAATAACGAGGTGTCAATTCCTTTCTCATCTGCCACAATAGGCTTCTTTTCCCTCTGTACAAAGGGACCTTCCGGACTTGTTGAAATAGCCGCACATATATGTTCATCTACAGAATAAAACATATAAAACAGATTTTTCGATTTCACATAGTACACTTCCGGCGCCCAGTACCATCTTGCCCCCCAAGAGTTTTCAGGCGACAACGCCTTCGTTTCATTTCGCTTCCAATGCTTCAGATCGTCTGATATATATACCTCAAAACCATTAACACGGGTACCATACGCATAGTATTTACCTTCATGGTATAACACAAAAGGATCGGCAATCGGCAATTTATACTCTGCTATTATATCCGGATCAATCGCGTCTTTTTCGGCTGGAGTAGCTGAAATCGTCACTTTCTCGGAACGATTACCATAATTATCAATGGCTACAGCAGCAATTTGGTAGGTTCCAAACTCTAGCAATTGGAGTGTATATTTACTATTTTTCTCACCATATACACGCACATTAGTAATCAAGGGGATGCCTCCGCCACCTACTTCTAAAGCATAAGAAATCTCTACTAATACTGCATCTGAAGGATTTTTCCATTTCAGTTGCAATTCATTAGCTTTTGATGTGGCAGCAGCAGTAAATTCAGTAATCGGGTCCATGCTACCCTCTTGACCATTTCCACTTTCCGTATTTTTCCCTTCATCCAATGCTTTTTTATTGTCATCATTACATGACACCAAGCATGTCATCCCTATAATAAACAAAATATTGAGGAGTATTCCTTTTCTCATACCTTTCCTTTTAAAAGAAGTAAATAATTAGGTTAAAAAAGGAGAAGACTTAAACAGATAAACCCTCTCCCTATAAGTTTTATTAGAATAAAAAAGGGGAGAACCTTCCTATCACATAGATAGAATCCCCCCCAATATTTATAAGAGCTAAACAAACTTCAGTTTACCACTGAATCTGCTGATCTTCGTCAGGAATCAAAGTATTCAAATTACGCTGCATTGCCAAAGAACCTTCTACCACGTATTCAAGCTTTGTACCAGGGACAGTTGTATAATCCTTAAAAGAGTAATATAAATAAAGAGTAATATAAATCTTCTTCAGATAAGGCTTTAACTCATCCATCTCTTCATTCATTGTAAAAGTGCACGCCTTTTTTTCATCAAGTTCTAACTCAATCTCTGGATTATCAGACCATACTTCTAACAATTTAGAATCTGTACCTTTTTCCGGAAAACGGATAAACACTTTGTACTGTTTGCGATCAAGATAATCTATATCTCTTGTACCTGCATAGATAAAAATTGTCCTATCATCTACCACAAACGCTCTTTGCGAGGATATAGTGAAAGGATTTTTCACATCAGGTTTAAGAAAAATTCGATATTGGGCTGCATCATACGTTCCTGAATAATCATTAAATGGAAGTAGTCTCAACATAGCTCTACGATAATACTTACGTAGATTTGCCTGATAATCATAAGATTGATCATCTAATATCTGTATAGGTAGCACCCATTTATCTGCCTGATCAAGCGTCTCATCTAATTTAAATTCAATCGGCAATGTTGTCAAACATTCACCAGCCGGCATTTCCACAGACTCTGGCATACTATAATACTTATTTGGCAACTGCTGGAAATAAAGTTCTTCACGATGTCCATATTGTTCTATATTTAACCGTTCCAAAGTATCAGGATCTAGACCAAAATGAATTGTATGAGATTTGCCAGTCAAAGTAGACCCACTCATAATAACCGGAAGATCATATTTTACCACTCCACCTGGCTTAAAACGTACGTATGTCGTAGTTACTCCCTGGGCATTAACATTCGCCTTAAAAGATGCCATATATGAATATTGCTCATCTTCCCATTCTTTATTACAAGCAGTGCAACAAATAGTCAACACTATGCCTAAAATTAAATAATATATATTCCTCATTTTATTCAATTATCTAAAAAGGTTATTCAGGGTTTGTCCACCCAGGATTCTGAACCAAATTCACATTGTGTTTCAACTCAGTATGGGCAATCGGACAAAGCCACATTTTCTCAGCAAAAATAGTAGGTAACGACGTACACATCACAGGCGTATGAAATTGATCAGCCATATCCTTTGATGCTAACATGTTACAACCATACACAGGGACTGTCTCTTCCACAGGTGCATCTAGCCAACGACGTAAATCCCAATAACGGTGCCCTTCGGCAAAGAATTCAATCTGACGTTCACGTTTTAACATCGTTCGAAATTCATCTGGATTATCATAAGCAGTTTCATGCCCCTTAACTTTATCATAATCAGGCAATCCTGCGCGAATACGAACAGGACGTATCCCCTTCTTCATTTCAGCAATGTCACGTTTCACAGAATGCATTTTATTACCATCCCAAGAAGGAATCTCATACGAACCCGTCAGTTCATTCAATGCTTCTGCATAAATTAACAATATCTCTGCATAACGAATGGCCGGATCTGCTTTATGCTCAATACGAGTAACATCATACGAATTTTTCTGCGTATAGCTAATGTCATTCGGGTGCACATATTTCTTAATGCCAATACCGGTACGAAGCCAATAGGAAGAGTTCGCATATCCATTACTACCACCACGATAGTAGAATACTTGTATATTTTTCTGTTCATCATGAGTGTTATCATTCAATGCATTTAACAAATGCCATGTACTTCCATTATAGCCTACTGATGCATAAAAACGAGGCTCACGTCGCACATATTGTTTAGACACACCAACCCCCAACGGACCCAGTTCAGGATAATCGACTAATTCTTTCTCCTTTACATACCCCTCTGCTCTTGGCCGGGAATCATAACGACCTTTATATCCATCAAACTCCTTATACACATCATTCATCCCCGGACAATTAGTACCATCATTCATATAGTAAGCATCACATTGCTTCTGAGTCATACCCTGTGAACCATATCCACCAGCACCATTACGTGGAAGTTGGTGAACGACCATAATATCCACACTTTCACGGCTTTGATTATCGCCTCGAGTAAAGATTAGCTCTTCATTCTGACTTACTATAATACTGCCATCAAACATTTCACGATATGATTGAAAAGGATCAATATTCTTCCAACCATTTGGCCAAGACTGATCTGAAAATTCATCATCATGTGGCGGAGCAATTGTTGCCGGATATGCTATATCACCAGCATTGCTATTGAAATAAGCCACATGTATGCCATAAATATTCAAATCCATCACATCCTTAGCAGCAGCTGCTGCTTTTGCCCACTTAGACTCGTCGTAGGTTTCGGGAAGCAAACGTTTCCCATCTTTGTTTACCAAGGCTGAAGATACTACTTCTGGAGCTTTCCCATTAAACAATGGACTAGCTGCATACAAAAGGATTTTAGCTCGTAAAGCCAAGGCAGCTCCTCTCGTCGGACGAAGCACCTCCTGTACAGAACGCTGTAATGGCAATTGCCCTGCTGCTTTTAAAAGTTCGCTAGTAATATAGTCTACACATTCGTCATACGAATTTCTCGGGTAAGCTAATTCATCATATTCTTTTGTATAGTCCACTCCCTCGTCCGGTATAATAGGTACCGGTCCGAATGCACGAAGCATTAACCAATAATAGTAGGCCCTCAAAAAATGTGCCTGACCTTTAAAGTCTGTTATTTCTTCTTCTGTAAATTCTTTATTTTTATCTATATTATTCAGAAATATAGCTACTTGACGAATACCCAAATAGGCATTTTTCCAAATACCGCTACTGGAATTATTAACTCCGCTTTCATCATATTGTCCACTCTTCCATTTATCATAACCACCGTCTCCATAATACATGTCATCGGCAAAGTTAAAAGGATAATCTCTCTTACTACAAACATCTTGCAAGTAACCATTACTTAAATAAAAATACCCTCTTGCCAACCACCTATTTGTGTAATCCCGATTGCTGAAAACATCCTCAATACTCATTCTTTCATCAAATAGATAATCTGAATCTAAGTAATCAGAACACCCTACTAAAGAAGTCAACCCCACAGCAAAGGATAAAATTGTTATTATCTTTTTCATATATTTTTTTTTACAAATTAACAGATATACCTAAAGAAAGTGTCTTATTAAGCGGATACGACTTTCCTGTAGAACTTCCCATTTCCGGATCCCAAAGCTTAAATTTAGAAAAGGTAAGTAAATTAGTACCAGTAAAGAAGATGCGTACCGTATTTAAGTGAGCCTTACGAACCAAACTCTTAGGAAGCGTATAACCAACATCCAATGTTTTTAAACGAAGATAAGCTCCATTCTTAAGCCAAAATGTGGAAGCACGATTGTTATTTTCATTCTTCCCATAAGTCAAACGGGGATATTCTGCATTCGGATCTTCATTGACGCCTAAAATCCAACGATTACTTTCCGCCATCTCTTTTAGTACATTTCCCCAACCGTCACCACCGGAAAACATATAAACAGTAGAACCATCTATAAAATAAGTAGATTTACCCACACCTTGGAAATGTACATTTACATCCAAGCCTTTCCACTTAGCAGATACACCGAAACCATACGTAAAGTTAGGTTTTTTTGTTGCACCAATTGCCACCTTGTCATTATCGTTAATTACACCATCTCCATTGATATCTTTATACTTAATATCACCAGGCATAACATCTCCAAATTGTTTCGGCCAGTTACGGATTTCTTCATAATCTTTAAATAAACCTAATGCGACCAATCCCATAGCTTGATTCACCCGATGCCCCTCCTGCATTTTATACCAATACACAGTGTTTTCTTCATCACGTTCTAAAATCTCATTTTTACTATAGGTCATGTTACCACGTATAGTTAAATTAACTTTGTCTATTTTATGGCGAAATGAGAAGTTACCATCAAACCCACGTGCTTCCACAATTCCGACATTGGCATAAGGATGGATATCTTTTTCGTTTACGTTATTATCCTTATACTCTGTCCATGTACCTAATGAAGCAATCCAAGGCAAATATTTACGTTCCATGTAAATCCCTTCTCGTCGTTCATGGAAATAATCAATAGAGCCCGATAATTTATCATCGAAAAAAGAAAAATCTATACCTAAGTCTTGTTTAGTTGCGACCTCCCATGACACATTGGTTGAAGCGACCGAAGTATAGCGCATTCCCCCATAATATCTATCATAACCAAAATCTGCAAACTGATACCCCCCAACAGGTATATTGCCGTTCACTAATTTACCGTCTTCATTTCTCTTCAACAATGTTTCAAGATTATACAAATACGGGAAACGAGTATCTCCTAAATTATCATTACCTGTTTTACCATACGAATAACGTATTTTAAACATGTTAACCCATTTCAGATTATCCTTTATTAAGGCTTCTTCTGCCACATTCCATGCTCCGGAAATAGCAGGAAAGAAACCAAAACGATTATCTTTATGAAAGTTTTCTGACCCAGTATAACCAAAATTAAAATCAATAAAATAACGGTATTTCCAATTATAATTAGCACGTCCAGCTAATCCTTGATTACGCCGAGAGATACCATTTTTAAGATCTGATCCAATCCCTTGAGTTACAACTTTCGCTGATTGTGTATATTTCAACACCGCTCCTACATGATGGTCCTTAAATCCACGGCCATAATGTAATTCCCATTCAAAGAACTCATTTCGTTTTCCGCTTGAACCAGAAGTTTGCGTCATTTTTTTCTCTTCCGAAAGCCGAGTAAAAATCAGATCACCATTTACATCACGGTAAGGTTCCGCTTTATATAGTTCCGGCCACTTTACTCGTTTTATCCAATTGGAGTTTTCTGTATCATATCCGAAACGCCCAATAAATTTAAGCCCTTTCGTAATAAAGTCTAATTTCTGCTCCAATGTTACATTTGTTTGAATATTATTTTTCCAACTCTCATTATATCCAGTCATAGTAGCTTGTACCCATGGGTTGATATTGTCCTCTTTTCCAGTCCAGGATGCTATTTTACCATCCGAATATGTCACTGGCATCATTATAGAATTATAGCCCATTAACGTTGTCCAAATAGCATCAGTTCCTACACCTGGGTCGTTCTGTTTACGCAATGAACCAGAGACACCAACTTTCAGTAAGGTTGATTTAGTTATATCAATGTCCACATTCATGCGATATGTCCATTTTCGGAAATTAGCATTAGTATTATAATTCTTCAGCGACTTGTCCGTTTTATACATACCTTGTTGATCTTGATAACTACCACCGACATAATAACGGGCAGTTTTACCACCACCAGTCATATTCAATGAAGCACGAGTACTCCACGCACCATCCCGCAGCATCAAGTCCATCCAATCTACATCTGGATACAAGTCTGGATCAAGCCCCAAACGAAACAATTCCAATTCTTCAGGTTGATATAAAGGTTCTTGATTACGAGTCGTTTTTGCTTCATTCGCCATAGAAGCATAAGTATATCCATCTACAAATTCAGGAAGCTGGGTAAACATACTATAAAAAGTTTCAACTTTAGCATTTATATTAATCTTGCCCTCTTTACCACGACGAGTGTTTATCAGAATAACACCATTAGCACCCTTACTTCCATAAATTGCTGTAGCCGAAGCATCTTTCAGAACTGTAAAAGATTCCACATCTTCCACATTGATCTCATTCAAATCCCGTTCAAACCCATCAACTAAAACCAATGCTGCATTGCTGGCACCAAAAGTAGAAATACTTCGTACCCAAAACTCAGAAACTGATCCCGGACGACCATTAGATTGCATAGCCTGAATTCCAGGAACGACTCCTGCTAATGCATCAGCCATAGAGCTACTGGGGCTCGTTTTCAGTTCAGCAACATCTACATTGGTTACAGCACCAGTCACAGCTATTTTTTTTTGTACACCGGTACCGGTAACTACTACCTCATCAATAAGAGTAGCTTTAGCTTCCTCCATAGCTACATTTACCGTTCGTTGCTCCTTCACCAACACTTCCACAGGTTCATATCCAATGTAAGTAAATACCAATTTATTATAAGGAGGGATTTTAAGCAAATACTTACCATTTATATCTGTTATTGCACCCAAACCAGGCATATTTGCAATAGATACATTGACACCTATCAAAGGCTCTTTGTTTGTATCAGTTACGATACCTGTCACTACAATCTCTTTCTGTGCAAAAGCATGAACCGAGAATCCGAGTAACATCATACATATTAATAAAAAATTTCTCATCATAAGTGCGTTTATCATTATTAGTCTTCCATAGCAATTTTTCGGATACGATGATTATTTGAGTCTCCTACCAAAAGGCATTCTCTCTTTTCATCCCATACTATACTTGCGGGATAATTAAATCGAGCTTCTTTACGCAAATCTCCATCATTAAATCCTTTTGTACCATCACCATTAGGTCTTCCAGCATATATTTTCACACACCCTGTAGGAGTCAGAGTACGAACACAATGATTTTGTTTATCAACGAAATAGAAATCATATTCGTCTTTTTGGCCCTCATACTCTTCATTTTTAACAAAACACCCTTGTTGAGGTTCATTAAGACGAACATTTCCTCCAACGCCGTCCGTTATCCCTTTTGTATCATATTTTCCACAAACCAAATAAGGTGTTGTAAATGTCTTTTCCTCAAAATCATAATCCGCACGATAAATTACATGCTTATTTCTCACCATAATATACATATAGTTACCTGTAGGATGAATAGCAATAAAACATTGTATTGATCCATAAGGCATTTGAATCTCATCCATCTTATAGTCACCTGTTATAGGATCATAACGTCCAATCCATCCTTTATCATATCGCGAAGTATAAATCTCTCCATTAATAGGATGAGGAATCGCCGCCCTACAGCCACGAGCATGTATGGCTTTTACTTGTGTCTGGAAATTCGACTCCGGAGAATAAAAGAAAATTCCATTTTTACCATCCTGCCCTATATCTCTGACAACCATTAATTGCCCATCATTTGTAAAACTCAAAATACTAGTAGTACCAGATGCTTCTCCTGTGAATTTTATAGAGCCTAATGTTTGTTTAGCAAAATCAACAACCCGATGTGTCTTAGCACCTCCACACACATATAAATGATCCTTATTATTAGGATCAAAAACTAACCATTCCATTTTTTCCAAGCCTCCACAAGCTCCCCATGGTCCGTCTATGACATCGAAGTTTTTGTTATCGTCTAATATCTCTGGGTCTGTTTCTCCTACAAGAGTCGATACCAACATCTTCTTCTTATAGACAAATTTTTCACCTATTTCTCCATAAGCCAGTTCCGCTCCACGTCCGTCAAGCAAAGTAACTTCGATATTACCTGCATCAGCACCACGTGGCACAAAACAATATATATTATCGTTCGTTACAGTAATCACCTTCGCTTCTTTTCCTCCAATAGTTACTTTTACTTTAGTCGGATCATCGCCAAAATTATTCCCATACAATAATAAGCGGGTCCCCCAACCTCCTTCTTTAGGAACAAAATCAGAAATTATCACTGGCTTGCCTGGATCAAAGGGGGATCCTTTTTCCCTTCCATCATCATCCTTGCAACCAATGAAGCAAAAACTAACCAATGTCAGTAATCCCCATAGGAAAAACCAACCATGATTTTTTACTCTCATTTTCATAATACATTGATTTTAAATGTTAATAAATATAATTTTAATATTAAACGTCAATAACAAATCATTAAACTCAGATTATAAACTATTTAAAGACTGGTATCAGACCGGAATTAGAAGGTTCTAGCCCTTTAATATATGGCCATCCATTTTCATCCCAGCGTAAACGATCAAGCAAAACAACTCGTCCGTCAGCTACAGCGTCAGCTTTGTAACTATGATAAATCATCCATTCAGTGCCCTCATCATCCTTTATTAAAATACTGTTGTGCCCTGGACCTACCCAAGTATTATTCTTATTAACCACTAGTTTAAAATTATTTTGAAGCATATCTCCTCCTTTGTCATCCACATAAGGTCCCAGCAGATTTTTGGAACGTCCAACAACTACCCGATAGGTACTATTGAGACCATCGCAACAACTCCCAATAGAAGCAAAAAGATAAAAATATCCACCTCTTTTATAAATATTTGTTGCTTCAAACTTAGCACCACAGACTTTTTTCAATAATACTGGGGTACCATCCGTATTCCTCTTTACTGCCAAACCATCATCCGTTAACTCTGTAGCATAAATGCCGTTAAAACTCCCCCAAAACATATACTTCTTACCATCCTCTTCAACATAGAACTGGTCTATAGAATTACGTACTCCAATTTCCTTTCCATTTATGAGACATCCATGATCCACAAACGGTCCTTCTGGAGAATCAGCTGTAGCTACGCCAATATGGCATTCATCTTGCTTTCCCCATACCGCCCAAGAATAGTATAATACATATTTATCTTTAATATAACGAATCTCAGGAGCCCATATGGCACGCCCCTTCATTGGCTCCCAACTGGGACGCGTTTGAGCAGTAAAAGCAGAACCTATATACTTCCACTCTACCAGATCTTTAGAACGATAAACCGGTACATTTCCACCGGTTGCATAGAGATAAAAATAGCCATCATTAGCTAGAATTACAGTCGGGTCCGCCGCACTCTGATCAATAATTGGATTCTGATAACTCCGAGAAATAACCATATAGTGTACCACATCATCATACATTACATTATTATTTCCTGTACCAATTAATTGCAAGGGTAGTAGATAATATTTGACAGTTAGCTTCTCCCGACGGATAGAAATCATTCCTTCCATTTGAGAGTCTCCTACATTATAATGTATTTCACCACCCAATTGATAGCTATTTTGTGGCAATAATTCATAATCAGTCTTATTCAACTGGTTATAAGCAGCGACTAATTCTTCTGCGTTATTCGGAAGGATGAGTTTACAATCAAAGTCACACCAACTACCAATACTTTCATCATTAAGTTGGCTGCTAAGACTAGTCATAATCTTTACATTTGTATCGTCTTTATTTACACTCACCTGATATACATTAGAAGGGGATAAACTCACTTTAGGATAATCAACAAAGAGACTTAATAGCATATCACTCTCACTTTCTTTCACCTTTATTATATCACTCTTTAATTTTAAAGCAATGACATATTGAGCATTTGTTTTCTTCAACTCAGAAAAGATTTTAGACGGATCAAATTTTATTTCCACATCCACTTGATTAGTGCTTTGATCAAAAACTATATCCCCCGGAGTACAAGAATATAAAGATGTCGGTAAAAGCTTATATGAGGTCTTTTGTCTATCATTATATATAGCCAGCTGTTCTTCATTCCATGTTTCTAACTTTGCACCAAGTTCAAAATCTATTTTACCCCCTATTTTTTTTACCGTGAGAATAAAGCGATACTCTTTTTCATTACCAGTTACCGTGATTTTACTCAGACCACTCTGCTGTAATAGCAAATATTGATTAGTAGTATTGCCCTCATTTCCAGTAAATTCATTTTTACTGTTGTCCGAGCCACACGATTCAAATAAAATAATTCCTACCAATAGGTATATAAAACAGCGTATACCTGGAGCTAAACTTTCTTTTATCAATTTATAATTCATCATATATAGATTTTAGTTGAATTTTGCCATTTTTTACGTATGACAATATTTACAATAAACGTCATCCTTCAAACAATCCTTTTAACTCAATTATACCCCAATAAAAATTCTTATTATCACAATCTCTATCTTTACCTTTCTTATTCATGCCATGAAGATTATTATCTTCTGTTAATTGAGTTCTGTCCCGTTGAAAACCTTATATTTATCCTCTTGGATGAGACAAAAGTAGAAAATCCGGGTAAATTATAATATCATAAACAGACCAATTAATGGAAAATTAGTCCCAAACTAATCTAATAATTAAAAAGCTCCTTTAGGATATGCTATAAAGACAATTTCAGCAATATAAATAAACCTGCCACAGATATCCAACAAGTTAACTATTATGGATTATTCTTTCTTTTATTGAACAAATTGTTTCTCCCTTAATTTGTAACAACTCAACTGCTGATATCCTCATTCATTACTAATATAAGGTAGACCACCACTTATTACAATATTATTATAAGCAAGCTCAACATACTGACTAATTTTTCTCTTCCAAATATAAAGTCAAAAAGCACCCCGATTAATGACATTCGTGGGTGCTTTTAGAATTATTTAAAGCAACTATTATCAGAACAAAGGCTTTGGGAAGGTACGTATTACTCCGTTTAATCGTGGATAGGTTTCCCAAACATTTTGATCTTGATCAGAACTATTCAGATAGCGTGCATCTTCAGTCTTCTTGAGTGTATCATTCATCTTATTACGAAGATGCTCCAATTCTTTCATGTATTTACTATCTCCGACTAAATTATTAAGGCAACCAGGATCTGAACTAATATTATATAATTCTTCATATGAACGTTTTGCCACTGCTTTCAGAAAATAGGGATATATGTCGGGAGTATCTTTTTCATCAATAATAAACCTCCAGGTCGGACCTTGGTCTATATCAAAATAAGCACTATACATCGGCGTCAAATTCCCCTCCTTATTTATATAGCAAGGATCACCGGCAGGATATCTTTCAGGACAAAAATTCCTTATGTAAAGGAACTCTTTAGTTCTCAATACACGCATAGGATATCCTAAATTATTATATCGAGCAGAACTATGACGTTCTCTTCCTGCAAAAATTGTATTTCGTCCAGTTGTTTTCCTTTGTTTTGTCAGATACGGAAGTATACTATCTCCTGACTTTTTACCTTTATATCGTATACCGGCAGCATCAAGTATGGTTGGGAATAAATCCACACTACTAACAAGTTCATCACTAACTCCTCCATCTTTAATTCCATCTGCCCAACATATCGCTAATGGAACATGGATACCATATTCGAAACAGGTAGCTTTAGCCAAAGGGAAAGGCATACCATTGTCGGCCATGACTATAATTAAAGTATTATCAAATTCACCTTCTTCTTTCAATATATCGATAATTTGAGATAATTGACTATCATACCATTCTATTTCAGTTCCATAATCCAATAAATCTTTTCTTATAATAGGATTATCAGGCAGAAATGGAGGCACTTCTGCCTCAGTCAGTCTTTTATCAGCCTTCTCCCAACTATCTTTTTCATAAGGTCGATGTGGTTCATTTGTACCCACCCAAAAATAAAAAGGTTGGTTTCCTTCTCTTCCATGAAGAAATTCTTTGAAATTTTGGGAATAATTAATGTTAGAGACCCCCTTATATGGAGGATGGATACGCATTTTATTATATTCGGGACCGGCCGGGTTACGCTTGCGCCCTGATATTTTCCAATTTCCAGGGCCCCACCCTTTTCCGGTATATCCAATATAATAACCAGCCTCTTCCAATAAATCAGGAAAGCACTTATAATCAACAGGGAAAGAAGAAGCATGCGTACCCGCTTCTTCTATCTGCCAAGGATAAAGTCCTGTAAGTATAGAGGCACGGGAAGGACTGCTCCCGGGAGAAGTCACAAAAGCGTTATTAAACAACCAACCATTTTGAGCAACCAAATCAAATCCGGGCGTTCTTATTAAAGAAGATCCATACGCTGATGCATGCGGGTAAGACTGATCATCAGAAATAACGAATAAAATGTTCGGCCTGTTAGTTACAGTAGCACTGACCTGTGAGGTTAGCAAAGAACCAAATAGAGTAGATAAAATGTATTTATTACCCATGCATGTGAATATTGAGTTACATATAGGCAAGACAAATAGTGTTTCCGAAGATTTTCGTTTCATGTTCTATAGTATTAGTTAACGAATATAAAATCTGTAAAGCAGAGCAAAGAAAGGGAAATTGGAAGAAAAACAAAGAAATTAATTGTTCAAAAAATGAAAATATCTCTTCTTTTTCCAACTAAAGTTGCTATATTAACAACAACCGCATTTTGCCAATTACCAAAATGAAAATTCCTCAATAGACAATACCTGTATATTAGACTATCAAAAAACTGTATAATTCATCGCTACGTCTTTTCAACAGATTTTAATTAGATATATTTAGCAATCAACCAACAGGAAATTATCTCCTAACTAATTAAATTCCCAACAAGTGAAAAGAATTTATAAGATTATAGCAACCTACTATTTCTATTATGAGTATTTTCTTTTACTTATTGAACAGATTCTTTCTTCTTTAAACTTTCAAAAGTCATATCTTTGCTACATGAACTATTTTACATTCTAATATGAAAACTAAGCAATCATTATTGATGTTCCTGACAGTTATTTGGACAGCAACATCTGCATTCGGACAACCAACGATTCCTCCAGCGTGCTTTACCGATAGTCACGACATTACCTCCCTGCAAGCTTGGGGACCTTATTCTAAACGATATGCCGGAATTTCACACATACCCGATATGAAAGCCGGAATGCGTTTCGATTTCTCTGTAATGCCAGGATACTATCGCAATCGTCAATTAATTCCTCATGTACTTTTCGAGTCATCTTATTACCCGTGGGACATCAACCCATCCATGAGCCGTATCACATACCGCTATGAAATGGAATGGAAAGACCAAGTATTTACCGATGTCACCTATTATATATTAGATGAACATCGGACACTGGTAAGTATGAATTGCGTCAATAATACCGCTGTCAACCAAAATCTCGTACTCAACTTGATGGCATATATCGATTATGAAGGAGAACAACCTCAGTTCAAAATCCCTGAAGATTCAAATATACAGTGGCATAACGCAACCGATTATAGTTCAAATGAACCTGCACACAAATCTCCACAGTATAATTTAGTATACGACGGATGGAAAAGGAACGAAATGCGAACTTCTCAATCACTCAGTGGTTTTGTTCTAGGAAAAGGATTTGGGAAAAATAAAGGGGATAAAGTGAGCTATGAGATAAATATCCTTCCGGGAAAAGAAAAAGGAAAGATAGGATTCAGGTACAATACTCCTAAAGGAAAAACAAGTACGTTTCAAATAAAAGGAATAACCGAAAGCCGCCTAGAGCTACAAGGCACCGGAGAATATAGCATAGTCTCAATCCCCTATACTTGCAAAGAACCTGGAAAATATACGCTAGAATTAATTTCAGAGGGTACTCACAGTACTGATTTAGATGGTTTCTTTATCGGTAGCGAAGAAGATATTAAGCAAATCAAGATACTGCCTAGGAAGCTTTCTTTTATTCCCGAGATTAAATCGGGAAAAACGAAACAAGATTTTATCTTAAAATATCCGGAATGTGATAACTATTATGGAATAGCATGGAATTACCAAGCATCTCAGATTCGGGAAGTTCTGGATGACAATCTGGAATCTTTCTTCCGCAAAAAGACTCACGACCATGTATCATCGAGACTAATAGGAAACAGAGAGTGGCATTATTCTAATGCTTTTCTACGTCCGATTGTCTTGGCACCTCACTCCGAACAGACAATATACGCTTTAGTCTGCACCGGAACATCCCAACAAGTCAATGAACAGATTCAGAAGTTTCATTCCACACCGGAAACTCTGATTTCATTCATACAAAAGGATTCGAATAACTCTGAAGACAGAATATTAGCAGATGGCAAGAAGTATGAATTCGGACGTCGCTTGCTGCAATCAGCATTATTATCCAATATTGTTTATCCCGTCCATACCCAAGGACAATATATCCGGCATTTTACACCTGGCAAAAATTGGAATAGCCTTTATACATGGGATTCCGGTTTCATAGCTCTGGGATTAATAGATGTGGATATTACTAAGGCTTTTGAGTGTATCAGAGCTTATACAACTCCTGTAGGCAGTGAATCTGCATTTATTCATCATGGCACTCCATTACCCATACAGATGTATGCCTACTACGATTTATGGAATAATACACAGTCAAAAGAAGCATTGCAATTTCTATACCCGCGACTGAAGCAGTTCTTTGATTTTATGACAGGTAAGAATCCCTACTCCACAACCCGAATGAAAGGTTCTGGTCTGCTACGAACATGGGATTACTTCTATAATTCAGGAGGATGGGATGATTATCCGCCTCAACATGCTTTACGTGACAAGGCTTCTGTTACTCCAGTAGTATCTTCGGCTTATTATATCAGAGCTGCTAAAATTTTACGTTTAGCAGCAAAAGAACTAGGTCTTAAAAAAGATGTAAAAGAGTATGAGCAAACCATCAAACAACTGTCAAATGCATTACACACCCATTCATGGGATGAGGAAACCGGTTATTTCGGATATGTAATGCATGACAAAGATGGCAAACCTAAAGACATCTATCGATATAAAGATGGTTCTAACTTTAATAAGGGACTGGACGGAGTAAGCCCACTTATTGCAAACATCTCCTCTAAAGAGCAAACAAGCAGGATGATAAACCATGTATTTTCTCCTGACGAAATGTGGACAGAAGTAGGAATCTCTACAGTAGACCAGTCTGCTCCTTATTATCGTACAGATGGTTATTGGAATGGAGCCGTTTGGTTTCCTCATCAATGGATGGTGTGGAAAGCCTTGCTGGACCTTGGAGAAGGAGAAAAAGCCTATCAAGTAGCAACTACCGCATTGAATACATGGGAGAAAGAATGCAAGGAGAGTTATTACACCTTCGAACATTTCATTATCTCCTCACAACGTGGAGCCGGATGGCATCAGTTCTCCGGTTTATCATCTCCCATACTCAACTGGTTTGCTGCATACTATCGGATAGGGAAAGTTTCAACCGGCTTCGAGGTGTGGATTTCCAACAGTCATTTCAATGATGATTATACACAGTATCAGGCAGAAATAGCTTTTGATGATTCAACAGTTCCTCATCAGCGAACAATTCTTGTTTGTATGAATCCGGAGAAAGATTACCAGGTTACTTTCAATGGGAAAGTAGTAGAAAGTAGAATATACCATCAAGGATTATTAGAAATCAAATTACCTAGTACAAACAAATCGGGAAAGCTTACAGTTACACCAATCTGACAGCATAAATTTCACATAGCGTAATCACACCAAAAGTATTATTCATTATTATACAGACTGAATATAACTTTTGGTGTAGTTATTCTAACGTCAGTTCGATATAAGTTCGCCACATGGCTTCCTGAAGGAGGAGAATCGAAAAATACAGGCTTATATCGAACTGACGTTAAATACCTCCTTCACGCATTTATAAAAAATATTGCCCCTCTTCTTTTAATCTTTTACGCAACAAAACAGTATCAATCTTATGGACGTCATTCTTTGTCTGTTTGATGGCATGCACAGCAGCCATTCCGGCAGCTTCACCCGTCACCAGACAAGGAGGCATTACCCGCAAACTTCCGAAAGCCTCTTCATCAGTAGAGATACAACGACCAGCCACCAACAGATTCTTTAATCCTTTGGGTGTCAGGCAACGATAAGGGATTCCATGCGACTCTCCTTTTTTATAACGTGTCGCTTTATGTCCCGGTTTATGGACATCAATATAGTAACAGTTACGTCCGATCTCATCTTCAAATGTTTTGCGTTCCAGCCAGTCTTGGAAAGTAAACGTATAATCCCCTTCGATCCGACGGCTATCTCTGACTCCCAGCAAAGAGGCGGTCTTCACTACAAAAGCACTGCCAAAAGCCTTGGGACGCACTTCTTTCAGTGCTTCCAAATATTGCTCTGCTATCTGCCTACCGGTTGCCATTGCCCGCGTAGTAGCCCACGGGTCGGTCGAATCAACATTATCAATATGCCCTGCATTGAACTGCACCACATCCGGACCAATCAGGTTACTATTGAAATGTTTACCTATCAATGGATATTTTCCGGACTTAATCACATCATAAATAGGACTATTCTTGTTACTCGTATGTAATGAAGGGCCTATGAGATTGTAATGATAGGTATCGACATTGGCAAACGAGAAACATAAAGTAGAACTTTGCACTACTCCATCCTCTCCTCCTTTTTTAAAGGAAGCACCTGCCCATGCAGCCACATCACCATCTCCCGTTGCATCAATAAAGACTTTCGCTTTAAAAGCGACAAGCCCGGATTTATTTGCCACAATGATAGCGTCTATTGTATCATTTGCTGACATTTCAACGGCTGCAACCCTCGAAAAGAAAAGAACCTGAGCTCCCGAATCAGCAACCATTTGATCATAAACCTGCATCAGATATTCGGGATTTATGTTCACCCAGTTCAATTTCTGTTTGCTCTCATGAGGTACTCCTTTTTTTGATGCCTCGAATACCCTTTCCGCCAATCCCCTATAAATGATTTTCTCACCATCCGAAAACGGGCACCATGCCGGAACCATCCCAGCAGTTCCCATACCACCGAGTTGCCCCATTGCCTCAATCAATAAAGTCTTAGCACCTTCCCTAGCTGCAGAAATCGCCGCGGTACATCCGCCCGGTCCACCACCGATTACAATAACATCCCATCGATCGTCCACCGCAATCTTAGTATTTTTCAGACGTATTTTAGACTGTGGGGTATCGCCATTCACATTAAAGGCAGGAACTGCAAAAGCAGCACTAAGCAACCCGGCTTTTTTAAGAAAATCTCTTCTAGACGTCATGACAAATCAATTTATTATAATTACTTTTTCATAAAAGTCTCTGCACGCCCCGGTGTAAACAGTTCCCACAAAGAAGCAACAGTCCATCCGGGTGCAAAAATATCATTATAGTATCCTTTACCATTCTTTCCGTAATCCCAACTTGTATGTTGGACAACCTCCGGATAATAACCTGCCTTTGCAATACCGCACATGTGTCCTTCATAAGGCAGCAACTGGCGCATAGAAGTTGAAATTACTTCTGCAAAATCTGAAAAGCGAGACTCGCTATACTCGTTCGACAGCCAGCGAAGTACGTCAGCAAATTCAAACACAAATACATCAATATGATTATTTTCTACTGAGACATTTCCCCAGCCACGTGTTTTCAAACCAATATCACCCAGCATCTGACCGGGAGCAAAAGGAACATCCCACAAATAATACCATGATAAGGCAAAATAAGCGGCTTGCTTCGTCAGGTCAGCATAATGTTTACGTTCCTCTCCCTTAGTGACCAACGAAAGATAATAAGTGGCGGTTGCCGCATAAAGTGAGGCTTCTTTATCTTCACAATTCGCATCAAGAGTAGATGAGAAATAATCTGCTTTAGAAATCAATTCTTTCTCCAGATAACCTGCAGTCCGCTTGGCACTATCCAAATAACGTTTATCCTTGAAATACTTATATCCCATCACCAAAGGCAATGTAGCAGAAGGAGTGCTTCCCCCACTTTTATCTACAATAGTGAAATCGTCGCGGAACTTGCGTGGAAAGCTGCCGTCGGCATTTTGTAATTGCAAGAACATATCCAGCATTTTCTTCAACCGCAGTTCCCACTCCGGATGTTTGCGTCCTTTTTCTTTTTCATAAGCCAGAAAGTGGAAGATTGCATAAAGCCCTTCTGACTGACGACGGATACTATGAACAGGATCTTCAAAATTCCTGTCAAAATTAACTGATTCCTTGAAAAAGCCTGCCTCTGTGAAACCATTCTTCAGGTAACTATCAAAGATTTTAGTACTATTAGCCTTCAAATCCTCCCGGTTACATTCCCAGCCATATTCCCAAGCATTGAATGCATTCAAAAGAACACGACCGATAAAACCGACCTCTGCCTGCCCATTACTTGCACATGCATCCGTCCTAAGATGTATGCCCGAATTATACACCAATGGATGTTTATCAACAAAACTACTTACAAAGAATTGACTAAGAGTCTGCTTCATATACTCAATTGAGTAGGGAGTATCAACAGGCTTGGGAGAATATGTGTCATAACAATATTCCCAAGTATGGCGCACAAAATCAGAATAGTCTTTGGCTTCACCCTCAGCTATTTGCCACGTCAACAAAATTGTTTCTCCCTTTTTCAGATGTTGATAAGCTGTCACAGCCGGGGCTAATGTCAATTTACGGATATAACTTTTCGGAGCCTCCCGGTAGGGGAAACCGAAGGAAAGAGTGGCAACGCCACCTTTATTTTCAAATCCGGTATACCCTAAGGATGTCTTATCCGAAAGAATGATTTCACCTTCGCGATGTGTAGCCAAAGTGGCATTTACAAACTTATCCAGTCTGTTGACCGTCATAAACCGTTGTTTTTTCTCACAATAAATTCCCGTAAGAGGTGCACTTAGCCTGTCTTCGCTTACAATCCAACTATCTGATGTATGGAATGAAGGAGCCTCTTTGGGTGAACGCAGATTACGTCGATACCAAAATCCCGGCATATAGAACAGGCAATCGTCATGACGGAAGCCGGTTGCCATCTGTTGATTGTAATTAAAATAGACATCTTCCAATGCAGTGATAGATACACTAATACGTAGTCCATCGTTACCCGTCACTATATTTTGAGACACAGTCAACGGCATCTTTTCCGAATTCTCCAAATAATAAGTGCCATTATTATTCTGCGATTTCTGAAAAGTCAATGGATAGTGTTTCGCTCTATTTCCTGGTACCTTCAAAGAAATAGATGCAGAAATCGATTCCGGCACATTATTAAAAGCCTCAGCCATAGTGGCACATGCCACAAAAGCCATCCCACAAAGTAAATATTTCAAACTCATATAAAACACGATTGCGAATCAGCCTGTCTGATTCCGTTTGTACTAAATTTTAAGCCAAAGTTAGGAAACATCCTTCACATTGGATAAAACAAATTGGGCTATAAATAAAAAAAATTATCCAAATCAATAGAAATATCTCCCAAAGCCTCAACTATTACTCAATACCGAAACGGTTATTTTTCCATTAGAGCGGCAGCACACCACAGATAAGGTCCCTGTCCATGATAATCACCTGTGCGGCGTGGACGGTCATAATAATACTGTTTACTGTTCTTCTTATTCGTACCCACGCAAATTTCTCTTACTTGATTGTTATCATTAAGATATGACACTAAAGCTATCCACGCCTTACGAGCAGCAGGAGCATATTCTTCAGCATTCAACCATCCATTCTTAACTCCTTTGATAAAAGCAAAAGTGAACATAGCCGAACCTGACGTTTCAGTCCAACAGTCAGACTGGTCTATCAACTGATTCCACAAACCTTCAGGGTTCTGATATTGCTTCAAGCTTTCCATCATCTTCCGATAGCCCTCTAAGATACGGGGACGGTCTTTATGGTTCTTAGGCAAACACTGAAGCAATTCTGTCATTCCGGCAGCCATCCAGCCATTTCCACGTCCCCAATAATAAGGTACATCGGGTGCATGATAGAAAAGACCGTTCGGACGTTGCAACTCGTCCAGATACATCACCATCTCTTTAGCTGCACGATCAATGTATTTTTTATCCTTCGTCACTTTATAAGCACGAGTCTGCACGATTGTAATCATATACATATCATCAATCCACAAACGTGTTTGCCAGGAATATCCTTTTTCAGCCCATTCCTTTTCTCCCTGATTCGCTTTTCGCGGGAGTTCCCATTGCGAGTCGGCGTATGGCAAGCCTAAATACCAATATTTCTTATCTTTTGTCAGCAGATACAATTCAAGAGGCAAGCTGCCGAACATATTCACATCAACGTGATTCATAATAGGTTGCAGCGCTTTCTCTTCGGTAAACAGATATTCAAACTTGTCTTGCAAACGATTGAGAAGTTCCTTATCTTTTGCAAGATAAGCATATCGCAAAGCCCCGTTCCAATAGAAAGTCTCCGGATAGCCAATCCATTTGCCGATATGGAGTGCATGTTTCTCTGTCAAGAAACGATAGGCCAACCGTTTACCAATTTCCTCCGGAGTAGTTCCTGCCGGAAAGTCCTTCAACATGCTCTTCTGAGCAAACATCAACTGAAAAGGAATCAAAAACAATAAGATCAATACTTTCTTATACATAATACTTCATTTAAAAATTTAAGTTGAAATTCATTCCGTGAAATTCATTCAACCCTTATATTTAACTCATCTATTTAACGTGAATATAAGTTCGCCCGCATGGCCTCCCCTCCTTCGGGAAGGAGGGGTGTCCGAAGGACGGGGTGGTAGGTAAATAAGTAGTCTGTTATTCAGCAATATATAGATTTGCAATTTCACCTACCACCTCCCCCTACGGGGACTCCTCCTTCCTGAAGGAGGAGAATCGTAATAGTACGGGCTTATATCGAACTGACATTATTCAACCCACCTACTCAACCCATCTTTGCTTTCAGCACTTTCCGTAGTACCGGCACCAGGCTATTTCACCTTTATCTTTTTCACCTTTATCTTTTTCACATCATCGCACACAGCGACCGCCACCTGCGAATCCGCACAACCATAATAAAGGTACAGCTTCTTCCGATGATAGGCAAGCCCCTCGATAAACACTGTTCCGTCTTTGTATTGCCCGCTCTTCTCAAAAGGAGCTTCGGGCACAAAGAAAGGCTTGTCCAAACGATCTAAAAGTTTACAAGGATCATCATTATCAAACAACATCTGCCCTGCGCAATAGGCACCGGCGGGATAATCCGTATCCCTGTCTTTTCCGGCATTCTTTCCATTATACAGAAGCACAATACCGTTCTTTGTACGAATGGCGGGAGGGCCGCATTCCGTCATCTGGCAATCAAAATGTCCCTTACGTGGCCGCGCCAGCTGCTTCAGTTCATTTTTTTCGTCCAACACCGGATACCAATCTATCAGGTTGTCCGAAGTAGCCGCATAAACAGCATACTCGCCCCAATACATGAAATATTTACCATCCACTTTATCAATCACCAATTTACTTCCTTTCAACTTTGTCAATACGGAAGCTGATTTGCAAAACAGATTGGCGAAACGTCCGTCATAGGCCTTTCCGAAAGCAAGTCCGTGTTTCGTCCAGTTCTTCAGGTCGCGGGAAGTGGCTACGGAGAGACGAGCTTTTTTCCGATTCCATGCCGTATAAAGCATCACGTAGAGTCCGTCTTCGGTCATTGCCACCCGAGGGTCTTCACAGCCCCCCGGATTGTCAAGGTCGGCAAACTCATCATCGGCGGGGAAGAGCACAGGGGCATCCAGTCTTGTCATCGTAACTCCGTCCTTACTTTCCGCATACCCAATGCGCGACGTTCTTTTGCCAATGCCTTGTGCCGAACGGTCTTCTGCCCGATAAAGCACTACAATTTTTCCGTCTTTCACAGTGGCAGCCGGATTGAAAGTGTCACTTTCTTCCCATTTTACCGGCTGTTTTTGCATTGGACAATGAAATTCGGTCGGTTGCGGAGATATGACAGGATTAGCTCCATCAGGGCGTACGAACGGACCGAGCACCCAATGTTTGTCCTGCGTTTCTTTGGGAGTAGTATCTAAAAAAGGGATATCAGTAAGTCCACAGACCGATACCATTATCGTACCTATGATAAGTTTAAATTTCATCTCAATACCTTTTCAATGATTAGTTACTTCAATTTATATTCCTGCTTATTTATGTTCCAGCCTTTCAGTGCCAACACAGCTCCATCTTTCAATTTTCCTTTGGCGGTTTCAATAGTAACTGTTTTCTTTTCGCCCGGCATCAGGGAGAAGAAATTGTCTGTATAGAATGACGGGCGTATCGGACTCATTTTTGAATTCAGAAATTGCAGCTGATTAAAGAAAGCAATCTGCCCGGAGGTATTTCTCAAAGTAATATCTACAAAGTAATTGTTATCGTCTTCTCTTACTTTATAGGTAAGTTTCACTTTTGCCTGTTTCAGTTTACTCAAATCTTCAAAACCTGAAGCTGCCGGACCGGTCAAAGTCTTGCTTCCTTCATATTTGTCATTGGAGCGCCAATAGAAATTGGAAGAAACATCTTTTCCCTTTTCATCTTTCAGAATCAGTTTAATAAAGTGAACTTGAGATATGTTTTCCGGGAAACGAATAGTCAACGCATCGTTTACCACTCCATCCGAGGGCAGATTAACCACTGCTGATTCTTCAAATACTTTCTTGCTGTCGATATCGTAAACCTGTGCTATCACTTTATAATCCTTAAATTCACGATAATAATCATTCACTACAGACACTGTATTTTTTAAATAGTCAAACTGTGCATGCAATGGCTCTAAAGAGTTGGCAGTATGATAAAGCGACGCTGTCGGTTCCAAAGACCAGTCCCACATACGGGAAGCCACTTGAGGCATAGAGCAGTTATGATACCAAAACAAAAGTCCGGAACAGAAACGATCACCATAATCCAGCTTATTGTAGTTCCATACTTCCCAAATGCTCTTCGAATTAATAGCTCCCAACAATTGCCCTTTCTGTGCAAACTCATCAATGGATGATGATTTTCCGTAGTTGTTCACCAAGTCTGTATACATCGTGCTCATCAGATGGAAACCATTTCCGTCCAAGTAGTCCCATACTTCTTTATTGATAGGCCAAAGATCTTTTTCATCCATCATTTCCCGGAGGATTTCCACAGTCGGAAGAGTCGGTGCACCGTATTCCGGATTAAATCCGTCTACACGGCTTCCTCTGGGAGAGGCCGTATTTTCATAATGCTGCATCGGATTTACCTGTTTGTAAGGACTGCCATCATGCACTCCTTCACATTCGGACTGCATCTGGAATCCACGTGTACCATCCAGTTTATTCAGTAATTCAGGAGTACCGGTAACTTCTGTACTCTCATTAGAAGCAACATAATAAGCCAAAGACGGATGATTACGGATACGTTTTACGGTAGATTCCACATTACTCATATAGAGACCCTTGTCATGCGGATGACGAGTGTCACCAGTCATCCAGAATTCTTGCCATACCAACAATCCCAATTCATCACACAACTGGAAGAAATAATCGGATTCTGCAATACCGCCTCCCCACATTCTCAGCAGGTTGACGCCCGACTGGCGGGAGTAGCGCAATTCAGCATAAGTACGTTCATTTGAAGTTCTCAACATGGCTTCCGGTATCCAGTTGGTGCCACGAATAAACAATCGTTTGCCATTCACATAAAAGACACGTGATTTATCGGGAGTCTTTCTATCCGAGACAATTTCACGAATACCGAATCTTGTTTTCACAGAATCACAATCTTTGCCATCGACTGATACTGTCAGCTTCAGGTCATACAGGTTTTGCGGTCCTTTATTGACAGGCCACCACAGTTTTGGAGAGTTAATAATCAGTTGCGGAAACTCTGCGGGGGAGAAGGTTGCTGTTTTTTCTTCTCCACGCATCAGTCGGAAGGTCTTTTCGAAAGTGATATTTTCACCCACAATTTCACCCTTCACCTTGCAACTGACTACCCGGTTACTGGTTGATGGATTGATAATTTCAACCGATACAGTCTCACGAGCCTGGTCATAATCGGGTTTTCGCAATTCAGATTTAACGAAAGGATGGCGTAATGCTACTCTGCCTGTAGCATAGAGGGAAATATTTTTCCATATACCTGTGTTACGGTCACGGATACCGTCCATAAAGGTAAAGTCCCAACCTACCGTCATCAACATGGTAGTATTCAAACCAATGTTACCGTTTCCACCGTTATGGAATTCGCCGGCTGCTCCCCAAGATTTCGGCTTCGCACTTCCGGGAACATCTACCGGATAGACCTTGATAGCCAGTCCGTTCTTCTCCCCGACTTTCACAAAATCCGTCACATCAATGTAATCCTGAATAAACATACCGTTTATTGTGCTTAACAGGTTGCCATTCACCCATACTTCTGCCCGGTAGTTGATGCCATCCAACTGCAACCAGACAGTCTTTCCCTTGAATGATTGGGGAACAGTAAAATCTGTACGAAACCAATAGGTGTAAAAGTCACGTCCGGTTTCAGAGATATCCGGTATCAATTTAGATTCAATCTTATTATTGATTCCATAATAAGGCTCTGGGTATTTTTGGTTATATACCAAAGAATTCAAAACTGTTCCGGGAACGATGGCCGGCATCCAATTGGCAGTTGCATAATTGGATAACGAAATCTTTTCTCCGGGATCTGTTGCATCTCCTGCTTTAATCATTTTCCACTGGTAGTCGCCCTGATGACCAATTTCAGAATCAAGCCAGATGCGTTGCGCATTTCCGATATTGTTTTTTTCATTCTGTGCTGTCACTACTACAGCAAAAAGTAATAATAAAATCGGGAAAAAAGTTTTAGCAATGTTGTGCATATTTGTACGTTACAATTTATTTGTTTATATAATCTTAAAAGTCTAAAAACGGATGAGGACAAAAATAGTGTTTTCTATCTGTCCGGCATGCTAAAAACAAGTCAATAAATGAAATTTGAGTCCCAAACTGCCATATATTGCCCATTTGAAAGTTATCTGGCAATAAACAAAAAGACATTGGTTAATCATTGGTTTGTCTATTACAAATAGTTGGCATGTCAGCTATTAATAGCTGAATTCTCGGGTATTAATACCTGACACGACAGGTATTAACACCCGAGACCTCAATAATTAACAGCCTGGAGACTCTCTAATTCCGGTACACCGTTCCGTCATTTTGTAAAGACAAATTCTGTCCGTAATCCCCGGTGATCGAACACTTCTTCGAAAGGTCCCCAATCAGGAAGAACGATATCCGATGTTTCCGTGTTCTCTCCTATTACCTGACAACTTTTCACTTCCATGCGGGGCGACAAGGTATAAAGAGTGAGGTCTAACCGGTCTTTGGTGTCTTTCTCGCTCGGACGCGGTGTCCATGTGAATCCCGGATGCGTCACAGGGTCCGGATGTATCGTCCGGTAGGCATCACCTTTTATGCCGCCTTCCCACAGGGAACGAGTGGTAGGCCACTGAACAACGTATGGGGCAAGACCTGCTGCCAAGGCTTCTTCCGTCCAGTCAAGCCACGATGGTTCGTTGAAGTCACCGGAGAGACAAACAAAAGGAGTGGTAGATGAATTAAAATCCTCCAGCAGTTTGTCCACCATGCCTTGACGGACTTCTTTATTGACTCTTACTACCTCGTCGACATTGTCCGTAGCGGGATATCCTCCATAGTCAATGCCGTTCAACTGATAAGGACCGTAAGGTTTGAAAGCGCCATGACAATTCATCACCAACACGACAATCCCCTCTCCTAAGTCGATATAAACACCATATTTGTTCGGTGTAATCCCCGAGAAAGGATAGCGCGATATAATGCTGCATTTTCCTTGTCCATTGTTGGAGTGAGTATGCACGTAAAGCCCCTGAGCCTGTATATCAGATTCGGAGAGATTACTGCATTCCTGCGCACAAAGCACGTCCACATCAATTCTATTGAAGTAATCCAACACAACGGAAGTCGATTTGCCCCATAAGTTTTGTGTAGCAAGTTTCAGCGTTCTGGGTGCTACATGTGTTGCCCAAGTAGCGGCAACTTTTCCGTTTGCGTCAGCAGACATTTCAATATAGTAAGTCTTTCCACTGCCTACATTCAGCGCCAACCCCACTGGTACCGTTACCCGTACGTCCTGTTCTCCAGAAATCGGATGAGTGATGTGCAGCGTAGCATTCACTCCAAAAGTTCCGGCACACATATCCGGAAGCATATAACATACATCCTCTTGGGGCGCACACTGATAGGTCTTTCGGGTGGCTACCGGAAGATTCTCATATTCACTGTAATGTTGAGGTTCGATATGGGCATAAGGAACAGAAGAAGCGGCATCTGCAAAAGTCACGGAGTTCACCGTAATATCCGAAGCCGTTTGCGGATCCTTTTGCAAAACAACCTTGGATGCACGCGGAGCAAGAGTAACCTGCACCGATGCAGACGCAGCAACTACACGAAGTGTACCATCTTTTTCATTCCCTCTACTGACAAGCATCGCCATCGGATCAGCTAACGGCAATTGAGGAGCATACGCTTCTAAATCCCAATAAGTCTTACCGGAAGCCAAGTCCGGGAATATGTTATCGGCTGTGGTGCACAAAAACAGGAATCGATAAACGACGCCTTTAGTTACAGAAACCTTTATTTCATTTGCTGCATCTCCTATACTTCCTGTTTTGTCAAACAGATAATTATATTGATCGTCAAAACAGAATATCTTCCATTTCATTCCGTCCAAAGACACAGAAGCCCTGGTGGAGGACATCGTTAGCCCTCCCTCCATATTCAGGCTGAAACGTATTTCTTTTGTGTCATCCTCCTTCTGCACATCACTTACATATCCTTCAGCACAAGCCGTGAATAAGCTGGAAATCATCAGGAGAATCACAAATAAAGTATTCTTTAGCATTGTCTTACAAATTTAATCATTGAATATATATCCTTTCGAGAATCCATATAATTATTCCCAACCGGCTTTATCACGGATACATCTATAGGGGATTCCGTAATCCGCCTTCACTGACCATTCACTATTAAATGTCTGGTCCTGTATAGTAAGGCCCGGCAGTTTGATGTTCACCCAAGCTACGTTCGGCCACGTACCATAACAAGCTAAGTCTTTCACATTAGGAGTAGCTTTATTGAATGGGTATCCCCCCAATATACGCAAATTAGTAGCCTCGCCGTCTTTATCGAACCAACAGTAAGTATATAAAGCCTCTGCCACTTGCGATTTAAGATGCTGTCCTACCCATAAAATATAATCTTTTGCCTCTGCATCATTCAGTGCTGTCCAGCCCTCGGGACAAAGATTCTTCGCCCCCTCATTACCCGTTTTACCTTTCATAGGAGTATTAAACGTGTAGCCTTCAGTTCCACAGAAATAAGCCTTATCCACAGTGTTATGCACAAGATAGGTGGACTGACGACAGTGAATCGGCGAATAGAGCTTCTCTCCCCACGATAGACAGGGAAGCGGAGTGCCCGGATACGGATCGGCAAACCCGATTACCAACAAGTTCTCATCTGAAACGGCTCCGTTAAGATGTGTGATAGCAAACTGACTTGTCTTCGCAGGATGTGCAGTCACCGTGTAAACAATCTCGTGACGATAAAGACCGCTACCTGCGTCTTTAGTAGATGAAGAAACGGTAAGCCATTTAGGTAAGCTTCCGTCATACGCAGCGTCCAATGCTGCTGAACTATAATCCGTAACAACACGTTTTATAGTATATGGCATTGCAGCATCAGCTGCAATCTTTACATAAGTCCCTTTAATATCTGTACCAGCAATGACAGTAGCTTTGTCATCCATTACAGAGATTCCGTCTTCAATCGTTACCCAATCAATTGAAGTACCGTCTTTCCATTCTTCTACTGAGATGTCGAAGCCTGTAGAACCGGCTATCTTTTTCGTATTAAGCTGATAGAGATAGTTTGCCTCCACATTGATATCAGCAGTAAGATTCAGATAAAGAGTCGGACCTTCCGTATTGGTATTGGCAAGTTTAGTGGTAGCCCATACTACTGTTTTTTCATTCTGCTCAAGAGTTGAAGTCAACTGAGTAGGATAAAGGTAGAAACTCTTCCCATCATTTGCTAAATCAGCCGCCGGTATTTCCAAAACATCAGCAGATATATTGCCTGCATTACCACTTACGTCACCGATGAATCCTTGCGTGTATCTATTTTTAATATATACCTTATCAATCACCAATCCCGATTCTGCTGGATCATTCAGCAAATCAAATCTGGCTACACGCCTTTTAAGTTTTACATCAACCTGATTGTTGGAAGATTCTACATCGGCAACTGTTACGTACTCCTTACCATCTGTTTTGACATTGGACATAACAAATGGAGGATTCAACTTACCACTCTCTGCAACAGTCTTACTATTCAGCAATTCATCGATTGTATTTGTTGCACTCAAATTAGGGAAGTTGTTCTCATCCTCACTCTCCACAATGATGAATCTCTTTTCTCCTCCAGTCGAAGAAGTTAACTCAACAGTATATGATCTTGTATCACCGTTTGCACTTACGGAAGCAGCTGCATAATTTAAGACATACCTTTGTTCATACTTACCTTCTTTGCTAAATTGATAAAAGGCTATTTTGTCATTAGTGCCTCCATTTTCGTTACCTACACCCACTGCCTTGGTAAGAAATGCACCCGGAGTATGGAGGTTGAATGTTATTTTAGCTTTGCCAGAAGGCTGGGGATCATCAGAGATCGGGGTTTCATCACTTTTTGAACAACCAACTAATAAAACGGTTGAGAATAAAGCCAGACAGATATAAATATTCTTTAGAATTTTGTAGTTTTTCATATGTAAACAAATTAATTACGCTCCTTATCCCAAAAGAGCCGTCTAAACCATTAATAAATCGTTTTGATAGTTTTAAAAAACTTGAGAGGCTGTACCCAATCCCAAATTTGAACACTGCCTCTCAATATTATATTCATTAATCAATAACCTATCAATTCCATTCGATTTGTTGGTCTTCGTCCGGAATCAATGTATTCAAGTCACGTTGCATACTTAATGTACCTTCTACTCTATATTTCATACGGTTGCCCGGACTAAGCGTATAGTCCTCAAATGAGTATCCCATAGACAAAGTGATATAAATATGCTTCAAATAAGGCTTCACCGGATCGTTCTCTTCAACAATTGTATAATATGGAGCTTCTTTAAATTTATCATCATCTCCTTCGCCCAGTAGCACAACTTTAAAGTTATTGCCATCCTCACCCCCGTTATCGGTCCACAGCCTTAGTTTCTTCTTCAACTCACTTCCTTCATTAAGCGGTTCATCCGTAAACTCCACATACAACTTATACTTTTTACGATCTAAGTAATTCACATCACGAACCCCCATGTAAAGCATAATAGTCTTCTCGTCATACACATAAGCTTTATGGGTAGCTAACATGAAATTATCCTTTTGATTCTCCAAAAAAATCTTTAATAAGCTACCATCATACGAACCGGAGTAATCATTGAACGGAATGATATTCAACAATGCTTTCCGATAATGCAGACGGTTATTCACCTGATAGTTATAAGATGGATCATCTTGAATAGTCAATGGTAGAATATATTTATCCGACATATCCAACGGTCTCGCATTGTTCTGCCCTCCTAGTGTGAAATCAACAGGTAACAGTGCTTCAGATTCACCAGCAGGAATTTCTACAGTTTCTGGTATGGAATAGTATTGTTGATCCAACAAATGGTAAAAAAGTTCCCGACGACGTTCACCAAAACGTTCCTGATTCAACACATCCAAAGTATCCTTATCAAGTGCTACATGAATAGTTCTTTCCTGTGCATTCATGGTTGAACCACTCAACAAAACCGGAAGCTGATAAGTCACCACTCCTCCTGGTTTGTAGCGTACATAAGTAGAAGTTACTCCTTCGTTATTAATCTCTGCTTTGAAAGATGCCAGCTGTTTGAATTGTTCATCTTCCCACTCATTGTTACATGAAGTGCAACATACTGCCGCCATCATGCCAATCAATAATTTACATATATTATTCATATTTTCTATCCAAATTTAGTAGGTTTATTCCGGATCTTTCCAGCCCGGATTCTGAATCATCCACATATTTCGTTTCATTATATTGTGATGGATTGGCCAAAACCACATCTTCGTAGTAAACATGGTAGGCAACGAAGTGACTTCTATCGGTGTATGAAAACTATCTGGATTTTCCGAAGTCAAATAGATATTACAACCATAAATGGGAAGAGCCTCTTCAACTGGAGCATCACACCAACGACGAATATCAAAGAAACGATGACCTTCTGCAAATAGCTCAATCTGACGTTCTCGTTTTACTTTAAAACGGAACTTCTTTACATCATTGTACACCTCATAATCCGGCAATCCGGCACGAATACGAATAGGCTGAATGCCTTCCTTTAAAGCTGTTGCCGAACGTGTGATAGTATACATAGTCTCACCATTCCAAGAAGGAATCTCATAAGAACCCTCGACCTCATTCAGTGCTTCTGCATAATTCAACAGAATCTCTGCATATCGAATGTCCGGAGCGTACTTTTGAACTACACGACTTACGTCATACGATTTCTCAGAATCTGCTAAATCCTTCGGATGTACAAACTTCTTAATACCAATACCTGTACTCAAATAATTGGTACCTGCTTTGTAACCATCTTGAGCATCTCTATAGTAGAAAATAGGAACGTTCGTTTCTTCTTTATCCTCTGCACTTGCATTCAACATATGCCATACACTACCATTGTAGGCTACTGATGCATAGAAACGAGGTTCACGGTTCGCATACTGTTTAGAAACACCTTTTCCCAATGGACCTAATTCAGGATAATTAGACAATTCAGACGTTTCAACCACCCCTGAAACACGTGGCTGTTCATTGTAACGGCTTGGGTCGGTATATCCTTCCATTCCCTTATACATAGAATTCATACCCGGACAATCGCTACCATCTTTCATATAATAAGCATCACATTGTTTCTGTGTCATGCCATGGCAGTTATATCCGCCTCCTTGTGAACGGGGCAACTGATGGATAACCATTACCCTGATATTCTCAGCACCCTGATTGACACCTCTGGTAAATATAATTTCATCATTATTGTATGCACCCACTTCTCCATCAAACAAAGAACGGTATGATTCGAACGGATCAATATTTTTCCAACCATAAGGCCAATCCTGAGAATGGAAAGTTCCATTATCGTCCGGCGGAGTAATAGTTGTCGGGTAAGCCATATCATCACTTTCTCTTTTATAAGCAACATACAATTGATACCGTTTCAATTCCATCACATCCTTAGCAGCAGCTACTGCTCTTGCCCACTTCCGATTGTCGTATGTATCAGACAGTAACTTACGCCCGCTTTTATCAACCAATGCATCGATCACCTCTGATGGTGCTTGTCCGTTATATAAAGGACTTGCTGCATATAAAAGCACACGTGAACGAAGTGCCAATGCTGCACCACGTGTAGGACGCACAATATTTTGTACGTCGCGCTCGTCATCTAACATCGTAGCCGCCTTCACCAATTCCTCGGCAATGTAATCCGCACATTCATCATACGTACTCCGAGGATAAGCTATTTCATCATACTCTTTCGTATAATCCACTCCTTCATCCGGAATAATGGGGACCGGACCGAAGGAACGAATCAACATCCAATAAAAATACGCACGCAAGAAATGAGCCTGCCCTTTCATATCCGTAATCTCAGCTTCAGTAAGCTCTTTATTGCCATCCACGTTATGAATAAAAATGGAGACGTGACGAATCGCCTGATAAGCGGCCTGCCATATATACAAACTGTTTCCACTACCTAATCCTTTTTCCGTATAATTTCCACCCTTCCAGTCTACATAATTCAAATCTATGTAGTACATATCATCTGCAAAGTTGAAAGTAGTGTTCTTCTTGCTATTCACTTGTTGCAGATAATCGTGATTCATATAAGCGTATCCCTTTGCCAACCATTCATTGGTATAGTCCTTACTCTGAAACACATTTTCAATGTTAACACGTTCCTCAAAAAGGTAGTCTGAGTCCAAATAATCGGCACATCCGACAACCATGGTACTCACACCTAATATAAAACCTAAGTTTATGATAAGTTTCTTCATTTTCTGTTCTTGTTTATAGATTAACTGATACGCCTAACGAAAGCGTCTTGTTCAACGGGTATTTCTTTCCGTCCGAACTTCCCAATTCCGGATCCCAATATTTAAACGGAGAGAATGTCAGCAAGTTGGTTCCGATAAAGAAAACACGTACTTGATTCAAATGAATCTTATTAACCCAAGCTTTCGGAAAAGTATAACCGATATCCAAAGTCTTCAGACGAAGATAAGAGCCATCTCTCAACCAATAATTAGATTCTTGATAGTTATTTGAATTATTACCATAAGTCAAACGTGGGAATTCCGCATTCGGATCTTCATTCTCTCCCAAAATCCAACGGTTGCTTTCTGCCATTTCCTTCAAAACATTTCCCCAACCGTCACCACCTTGGAACATAAAGACAGTTGTACCTTTGACAAAGAAAGACGACTTGCCAGCTCCCTGGAAATGAGCATTGAAATCCAATCCTTTCCATTTGGCCGAAAAGCCAAAGCCATACACCAAGTTAGGACGAGTAGTAGCACCGATAGCAACCCGGTCATTTGAGTCAATTATACCATCACCATTAACATCTTTATATTTGATATCACCGGGCATCACCTCACCAAAGGTTTGCTTCGGACTATTTCTAATTTCTTCATAGTCTTTAAACAACCCTAAAGCAATAAGTCCTCTTGCCTGATTAACACGATGTCCTTGCGCCAACTTATATTCGTAAATCGTATTTTCTTCATCTTTTTCTATCACTTCATTCTTGCTGTAAGTAATATTACCACGTAAAGTAAAATTCACTTTACCAATATTATGTTTGAATGCAAAATGACCATCAAATCCTTTTGCCTCTACAATACCAACATTTGCTTTTGATGCATCGCCAATTCCCACTTCATAAGGGATATATGAACGAGTCATATAAATACCATCACGACGTTCTTTAAAGTAGTCAACCTCACCAGTCAATTTGTCATTAAAGAAAGAAAAGTCAATACCCAAATCTTGTTTGGTAGCAACTTCCCACGAAATGGCAGGAGAAGCCACTGTTGAGTAATATTTTCCATTCCACAATTTTTCTCCAGTTCCTATATCCTCAAAATGGTAAACATTATTATCAGTCGCTATCGAATACAAATAGGGGAAACGTACTCTTTTATTGCCTTCATATATAGCATCATTTCCAGTCTTTCCATAAGAATAACGGATTTTCAACATATTCAGCCACTTTCCGGCAATCTTTTTCATGAAAGGTTCCTCAGCCAGATTCCATGCACCGGAAATAGCTGGGAAGAATCCGAAACGATGATCTTTGTGGAAATTCTCCGAACCGTTGTATCCAAAATTAAAATCAATAAAATAACGATAATTCCAGTTATAGTTGAAACGTCCGGCTATTCCCTGATTACGATAAGGAATACCATTCTTCAAGTCTGTACCTATATTTTGAGTAAAAATCTTAGAAGCCTGTGTATACTTCAAAACACCTCCAACATGATGAGTTTTGAAAGCACGACTATAGTGCAGTTCCCATTCAAAGAACTCTCTCTTTTCTCCTTCCGAATTGGAAGTTTGCGACATCACTTTCTCGTCTCTGATTTTCGTGAAATTCAATGTTCCGTCCGGCTGACGATAACGGTCGGCCTTATAAGCAGCCGGAGATTTATAACGTTTAATCCAATTGGAGTTATACGTATCATATCCGAATCTACCTACAAAACGCAATCCTTTGGTTACAAAATCCAATTTCTGTTCCAGCGTAAGACTGGTTTGAATATTATTCTTCCAACTTTCATTATATCCGGATTGTGTAGTCATTACCCAAGGATTCATATTATCATCCTTATCTGCCCATCCCGGGATTTTTCCATCCGAATATTCTGCTGGCATCATGATAGAATTATATCCCATCAATACAGTCCACAAATTATCTGTACCACTACCAGTATCATTCTGTTTACGTAAAGAACCGGACACACCAACCTTCAACAAAGTCGTTTTCGTAATATCAATATCCACATTCATACGGTACGTCCACTTTCTGAAATGTGCGTTTGTATTATAATCCTTAAGGCTTTTGTCGGTCTTATACATACCTTGTTGATCCTGATAACTTCCGGAAACAAAGTAACGCGCTGTTTTACCGCCACCACGCATATTCAATGTAGCACGTGAACTCCAAGCACCGTCACGCAATACCATATCCATCCAATCTACATCCGGGAAACGGTCCGGGTCAAGTTGTGTACGAAACAGTTCCAATTCTGATGGCGAGTATAAAGCCTCTTGATTTCTTGTCAAACGAGCTTCATTAGCCATAGAAGCGTATGTGTAGCCGTCTACAAATTCCGGGGCCTTCGTGAAAGTGCTATAGAAGCCTTCAACCTTTGCGTTAATATTGATTTTACCTTCCTTACCACGTTTTGTATTAATCAAGACTACACCATTAGCTCCTTTACTTCCATAAATGGCCGTTGCAGAAGCATCCTTCAACACTGTAAATGATTCAATATCTTCCACGCTCACTTCATCAATGTCACGTTCGAATCCGTCTACAAGTACCAATGCGGCCGTATTAGCACCAAAAGTGGATATACTACGAATCCAGAACTCGGACACACTACCTGGTCGTCCGGAAGTTTGCATAGCCATTACACCCGGAACAACACCTGCCAATCCATCCACCACAGAAGTGGAAGGAACTGACTTCAATGCATCTACATCCACATTGGTTATGGCACCGGTCACCGCTATCTTCTTCTGTGCTCCCGTACCTGTAATTACGACTTCGTCAATAACCGTATTTGACGATTCTTTCATCTTTATATTGATGGTTCGTTGTTCTTTTACCAATATCACCGCTGTTTCATACCCTACATACGAGAATACAAGCCTGTCATAAGCAGATGCTTTTATCTTGTATTGACCATTTATGTCAGTGATGACACCCAATCCTGGCATATTCTGTATTGCAATATTCACACCAATCAAAGGTTCCTTATTCTCATCGGTCACCACTCCGGTTATCACTGCACTTTCCTGCGCCCAAACGGTTATGGAAAAGAGCAGCAATAACATACATGCAATTAAATTTTTACTCCTCATAAAATATATGTGTTTATCATTTATTATTCTTCCATAGCAATTTTACGTATCACCGCTTGTTCTTTTCCATCACGATTCATACCTCTTTCGCCCACATAGAAGCATTTTCTCTTTTCATCGTATGCAAGTGCCCATGGATAAGCGAAGCGAGCTTCTGAACGTAATGCACCGTTTGCAAAACCAGGATCACTTGAGTCATTTCCACGTCCTGCAAATGTTACTACTCTTCCTGTAGGTGTCAGAATACGAATACAATGATTGCGTTCATCACAGAAATAAAAATCATATTCATCTTCCTCACCTGCATATTCCGGATTCTTGACAAACACCCCTTGAGTAGGACCATTCAATTGCGCCCTGCTACCTACTCCGTCACGATAACCGCTTCCACTCGCACTTCCCGCCACGATATAAGGGGTCGAGAACTGATCAGTAGTAGAATTATAGTCCATACGGGAGATATACCCATTTCCTCTTTCATTGTATTGACGAAGCAAATAGGCATATTTTCCTGTAGGATGAACTACCATGCGCAATGTTTCCTTTACACGCGGATGCGTAGCTATTTTCGTTGTTGTCTTGTTCTCAAAATCATATTCATAAATCACTTGATCTGGATAAAGAGCATAATAAATCCTTCCCGTCTTAGGATGAACAAAGGCACCAACCACCTGCCTTTGCTTTGATTCGCCTAATTTTACTTCCGTTTTAAACTCTGAAGCACGTTTCTTCAATACGTTTACATTTCCATCTTTAGCCAAATCACGAGAAATAATCATATCTTGATTCTCATCTGCCGTCCAATTAATGATAGCAGGTTTATCACCAGTAGCACTTAAGGAAGGCTGCATAGTCACCGTTTTTTCTTCCAAATCAATCAGACGAATAGAACTTATATTATAACAAGTTAAATACAAATGGTCAAAATTTGATTTCGGATCAAACGAAAACCATGTAGCTCCTTTTATACATCCACATGCATCGAACGCTCCTTCGCCCTGAAAAGCATCTTTCTCGTTCTCAAAACGTTGACCAGCTAATGTAGAAACTAACCACTGTTTTACGTAAGTAAACTTTTCTTCTGCTTCAGCAAAAGCCACTTCTTCACCATTGTCATCATACACACTAATTTCCACATCACCTTCAGTAGCCATACGTGGTACTACACAATACAATATATTGTTCTTAACTGAAATGATATTAGCTTCTTTACCACCAACTATCACTTTCAATTTTTTGGGGTCGTTCCCAAAGTTTTCTCCATACAATATAATATTGTTACCAATACCACCCGATTTTGGGGAAAAATCTGTAATTACCACTGGCTTAGTAGGATCGAAAGGAAGGTTTTCTTCCTTTTCTTCATCCTTACAAGCTGTAAAGCAAAGTACGATCAATGGCAATACCACTGCGCATAATCGGATAAACCGAGTTTTCCAATCACTTTTCTTTTTCATACATTAAATTTTAGTTTTACTTAGAAGTCTATATATTATCTATAGTTTCACACATATCAGTTATTAAATACCGGCAGTAAATCTCCCTTTGAAGGCACACATTTTTTAATGGTCGGCCAGCCGTCTGCCGACCACACAATACGATCAAGCATACCCAAACGTCCTCCAACTGCACCATTCTCTTTTACATAACTATGATATATCATCCAGTCAGTTCCTGCATCGTCCGGAATTATAATGGAATTATGGCCAGGACCAAAGAACGTCTCACCATCACCTTCCAGCACCAGTGTCCAAGAATTGCTCATCATATCTTTTCCTTCTCTATTTACATACGGACCAAGAAGATTCTCCGAACGACCTACTACCACTTTATATCTACTGTCTATTCCATCACAACAGTTATTAATCGACGCAAACAAATAGTAGTATTTACCTTTCTTATAAATATTGGTGCCTTCAAATGCCCTGCCGCAAACCTGTTTCTTCAGCACAGGCTTACCATCTGCTCCCCGTTTCACAGAAAGACCATCATCCGTAAGTTCCGTCACATAAATACCATTGAAGCTTCCGACAAACATATATTTCTTGCCATCTTCTTCATAATAAAACTGGTCTATACAATTGGAACCGAAATCATCTGTTATCAGCAACGGTTTAGCATTTAAGAAATCACCGACCGGACTATCTGAGGTAGCAACCGCCGTATAACTCTTACTTCCATCGCCCCATTTTGCCCATGAGAAATAAAGCACATACTTTCCATTGATATAGCGAATTTCTGGAGCCCAGAACGCACCTCCATCAGGAAGTACATCTGGTTTAGGTCTGGTTGCATTTCTGAAAGCACTTCTTTTAAATTCCCAATTAACCAAGTCTTTAGAAAAATAAATAGGAATCCAATAGGAATTAGTTTGAGTAGCATACAAATAAAAGCCTTCATCAGTACGAATAACCGTAGGATCGGCTGCACTAGAAAAAGTTATTACCGGATTTGTATAAGTCATACCTATTTTGAAATAACAAATTTCATTATGAAGAGCAACGCTTTCATGAGAAGCCTCCCTTAGCTGTACAGGTAACAAATATTTTACAGCTTCCATCCCTTCACGCTTCACTATAATTCCTCCAGTAGCTTCATTCTCTCCAGCTTTAAAAGATATCCCTTCTCCTAAATCATAGTTAGCCGAAGGAAGAAGACGATAAGAAGTCTTATAATCCTCATTATACTTAGCCACCAGTTCCTCTGCATTAGAAGGCACTGCTAATGTGCACGTAAAGTTCCAAGGATTAGTCTGTATTTCTCCGTCTGCCCTACAATTAAAAGTAGCATCCACCGAAACCGGCATTGACATTTTACTAACACTAATTTCCTGTGATGGCATAACCAAACTAACCGTTGGATAATCAAACGATATATGCAGAAGAAAATCGCTTTGACTTTTACGGACCTTAGCAACAGATGAAGTAAGTCTCAATGCAATGACATATTCTGTTCCATTTTTTTTGAATTCAGTGAACACTTTATCCGGGGCAAATTTCACCTCTACTTTCTTCGAAGCAATGCCCTGTTCGAGAGTAATCTGTGGCGCACTTATCGAATATAATGAAGAGGGCAACAATTTATAATCAGTTTCTTCCTCTTTATTATATGCCTCCAGATCTTTTTCATTCCACGCTTCCAACTGTGCAGTAAGAGCAACACTCGCACTGCCCCCCTTCAATTCTACAGAGAAAGGGTACACAACTTGTGCCACATCACTACTGGAAACTTTAATCACATTTAGTCCATTAGGCTGTACTTGTAAATACTGGTTCGAATTGACATCTCCATTTTCACCAGAAACATCCTTAGTATCATCAGAACCACATGACAGAAAAAGCAGAAGTCCCACACTAAGAAACATTAGCCCTATTTCTCGAATATTTTTTTTAATTAAATTGTAATTCATTACATATAGATTTAAGTAATACCCTGTGTTTTATTAAAAAAATGTTATCCTTTAAACTATCTTTTTAACTGTGTCTAAAAACTAAATTTCGTATTATATAATAATGATCATTATCTTATATAAAAGGTGTTAGCACCCTTATTGTGTGATACAAAAGTAGAAAAATGGAGCTATTTAGAATATTAAATACAGGTCAATAAATGAAAAATTAGTCTCAAACTAATCTAAAGTATTCAAAGATAATACAGAAGAGCATTTATTAGTACCTATCTGAACAATATCTTTCTTTTATTGGGTAATTTCTTCTTCAACAATCCACTATTTTGTGATAGTGAATATACCCCTAAACAAATAGCGTGAGTTCGGAATAAGAGTTTATATCAAATTCCGAACTCACGCTAATAACAATTGGCATTTTATCTAATTGCTTTCTTTATAACCGGACAAACTAAATCGGCATATCTCATCATGCCTAAATCCGTAAAATGAATACCATCTACAGTAGCTTCTCCATCCTCTCCCAGCATATTCTTGGATGAAATAAAGATAATATTCTTTTCTTTTTGTTGTTTCAAATGATTAAATATCTCTTTCAACGTATCATTCTTTCGTCGCACTTCCTTAGCAACCCTTTCATCATAAAATGTATGAGGGAAAATAGGATCCTCTATAAAAATAATCGGTGTATCCGGATGTTTATTACGAATGATACGATAAAATGTTTCCATCCGTTCTTTCATCTTTGCAACAGAAGCATTAGGCACAAAGTCCAAAACAAAAGCACCAGCTTCTACTTCAGCTATTACTTTGGCCACCTCCAAATCTAGAAATGCATTTCCACTGAATCCTAAATTGATACATTCACGGTTTAATCTTCTTGATATGATATTGGTATGTGCCATCCCCGGACGTGAAGCACAACCTCCTTGAAGAATGCTAGTCCCATAAAAAACAACAGGTTTCTTACGAATTGGATAATCCATTAACGGCTGACTGATAGTAGCTAATGAGTCAATTCCTACAGACAGAGAAACAAGACCATCATACAATGGCAGATAAAGCATATATTCTCTTTCTTCAGGATGCATATTTTTTATGATGATTGCCTGATTGGTTTTTCCTTTCGGACGGGCGCTATTGACAAAACGCCAGTTACCATTCTTCTGAAGGCAGTACAAATCTAAACCTTTAGCCCCTGTATCAGTCATGTGGTTCATGTGAGTGTTGGAAAGCACTGTCCACTTGACAGCTACTGTAGTAGAATTACTGCGAAAACGTATCGCCATTCCGGCAGAATTACGGCTCAAATTCCATAATGGAGTACGAGATACATGCTTTAATGAATCCGGGAATCTTTCATAACGTGCTCCGGAAAAATCTGTAGCCTTTCCTAACAGTGGAAAAAGGGATGCGTCATGATACACTAACTGTGCGTATGCATTACACACCACAAGAACAATTATAATAAAACAAAACAACCTATTCACCATCGTCATTCAATCCCATTATATTCTACAAATGTCTATATAACATATCTACTTTAAGACAGAATATACAAACTCCGTTCGTACTCCTCTATGGTCGAACACTTTTTCGAAAGTAAAAGAAGGGAGAACGATGTCGGAGGTTTCATAACTCTCGCCTATTATCTGACAACTCCTTACAGCTGTATTGGAAGATATTTTATAAAGCGTAAAATCAATGCGGTCCCTCGTATCCTTCGCACTCGGACAGGTTGTCCAGGTATATCCGGGATGTGTCACCGGATTGGGATGTATAGTCCGGTATGCATCACCATCAAGACCACCTTCCGATAACGCACAAGTGACAGGCCACTGCAAGGCGTGAGGCGTCATACCGGCCGATCGCGTCTGTTCCGTCCAATCAAGCCAAGACGGTTCGTTGAAATCACCGGAGACAGATATAAATGGAGTAGTAGCCGAAGCCAAATCCTCCAGCAGTTTGTCTACCATTTCCTGACGCACTTCCCTATTCATCTCAAACACTTTATCCACATCATCAGAAGGCTCATAGCCGCCATACGCAATTCCTTCTAACTGATATGGTCCATAAGGCTTATATGCCCCATGACAATTTATCACCAAAGCTACAATCCCCTCACCCAAGTCGATATAAACTCCATATTTATGGGGAGTAACGCCCGAAAAGGGGTATCGCGAGATAATGCTGCATTCCACTTGCCCATTGTTGGTATGAGTATGCACATAAAGCCCTTTTTCCCTAATCTCCGCTTCGGAAAGATTACCACATTCTTGCGCACAAAGCACATCAACATCTATCCTGTTGAAATAATCTAGAACCACAGCAGTCGGTTTACCCCACAAATTCTGCGTAGCAACTCTTAATGTTTTTGTTACGACTGTGGGCGTGTTGTCGGCCATCACTTTTCTACTTACACTTTTGCAACCAGCAAAAAGAAATACCGCCAACAACAAAAATAGATTTCCGCAAATGCGGTTTGCATTTCTCATGCTAACTCTCTTCATTCTTTTGTTTTCTTAATTCCGCAACACTTTACTATGGATAATTAGTTAAAATCCTAATCAACACAACACGCTATTATTACTCAGGACTTTGTCATATCAGAAGGTTCGCTTAACTTAGTGTCGCTGTAAAAATCAAACAAACCTTTATCAGACATAGCAAAAGTACAAATAAATTCTGGAAGTTTAAACAGGCTCTAACTATAAACATATATGTATGAAAAGAAAACCTCTTATCTCCACCAAGCATAGGCTTTAGGGCAGAAACAAGAGGATTCTATATGTAGACAATACTTATTGGTTCAGTAAAGCATAAGCACACCATATTATCGGTGCCTGTCCATGATAATCACCAGCAATACGGGGGCGATCCATATAATATTGTTTACTGTTTTTCTTTCCGGTTCCAATACAAACTTCAGTAAGATCGTTCTTGTCATTAATATAATTACATAAGCCAAGCCATGCACGACGTGCCACCGGAGCATATTCTTCTTTATCCAGCCAGCCGTTGTTGACACCCACAATCATAGCATAGGCAAACATTGCCGAGCCAGATGTCTCTGTCCAAAAGTCCGGTTCGGTAATCAGCTGGTTCCAAAGTCCATCTTTATTGACGTATTTTTTCAGATTATCCATCATCAACAAGTAACCTTTCATGATACGTGCACGATTAGGATCTTTCTCCGGTAAGTTATAAAGCAGCTCCGTCATACCGACAGCCATCCAACCATCACCACGTCCCCAATAATAAGGTACATCCGGTGCATGATAGAAAAGACCGTTGGGATGTTGCAATTCATCCAAATACAGAACCATTTCTTTGGCAGCTCTATTGATATACTTAGGATCACCAGTAGCTTTATAAGCCTCAGATTGCACAATAGTAATCATATACATATCATCAATCCAAAGACGAGTTTGCCAAGAGTATCCCTTTTTATCCCATTTACGTTCCTCTTCGTTTGCATTGGCAGGAAGTTGCCATTGAGTATCAGCATAGGGCAGTCCTAGATCCAAATAACGCTTATCTTTCGTTATATTATAAAATCTTAGAGGCAGACAACCAAACATATTCTGGTCTACGTGTATGGGTGGAGGAAGGAGTTCCTTTTCCAGGTGGAACAATAGTTCGAAACGATTTCTCAACAGCTTGATCAATTCTTTATTATTTGTCAATTCTGCAAAACGAAGGGCTCCGTACCATGTACACACCTCTGCATAATGTATTCCTCTATCACCATACAATTGATGTTTGGTCTCCATTAAACGCTTACTAAGTTTATTTCCAACAGTCTTAGGATCAGCCTTTACAGGAAAATCTCCAAAATAATTTTGAGCGGAAATCACATTCGAGCTCAAAAAAACGGCCATCCATAAAGCATAAATCAAATAATTCTTTTTCATAATCATAGTGTTTTATATAATTAATTATCCAATAATAAATTCTCCGAATCATAACCCAGTCACCGGTATCCAACGTGCCGTGCTTGTAGATGTTACATCACAAATAGCATCTACCGAATTGCGCTTTGTAACGGAAAAATTGACAAGTATTTGCCCGGAAGTTATAGTTAATTTAGAACGTGGGATAGCAACTTCAGCAATATATCCATAATTATCGATACGCCTCTCGTTTGTTTCATCACAGACATAAGTTTTGACCTGGGCATCCAATTGCGCTTCTTTCCATACTGAATCATATATTTCACAATTCTTCAGTCCATTCATTGTTACTTGTATGCAACAAGCCCCTTTGGACAGTTTATTATTACCCACAGGAGATATGTATAAGGAAGTGTAATCAGAAGCTAGCAAGTTTCGATCAAGTACTTCTAACAGAAAATAAATATTATCATCATCATACGAACAACGTAGCGTTCCTTGCGCTTGTGACTTACCACCCACAAAAAGTGCATGATCTGTATTTGCCCACTCTTTATTGTTACCATCTACCGTAACCTCTCTTTTCACGGCATCAATGCGATGATTAAGTACGAACTGTGCCATCTGAACCGGTCCTTCTTTCACTTTAACATTAGTTCCAACCAATGTATGTGAATCAATCATACAAAGTGAACCCCAATAACCACCTGAAAAAGGTTGATAAGCACTACCAAAATTACGAGCAGTGGCATCTCCTATTTTAAGAGTATATTTGCTTGACGATTCATACGAAAGGACGGTTTCTCCCGAAGGGAACTGTCCCAAATATGGTCCCATACCGGAGAAAACACAATTATTACTATCGGCAGGCCCTTCCTGATCGGCAGCCAAATATTCCCATTCGTCTTTATCTGAATAACAAAGCGAAATATGATATCCTGAATTATTGGTTTCTACAGCTGCAGCTAATCCTTTATTATCATTGAGTCTCACAACAGAAGGCATCTGATGATTATAGCCGACAATTCCATTTTTCTCCCATCTCATTCGCAACACATAATAAGGAGAAGAGCTAAAGTCGGGGCTCCATGTCTTTCCTCCATCAGCAGAAACAACCATTGCCGTACCTGTATCTGTGTCATGTCCTTCCAAACCAGTACGACTGCTATCTGTAAAGTAACAGTGTAGTTCACCTGTAGGCAACTCCAACAAGAAAGGTTCCCAATTAACTCCCTGATATATCTTGACAGGTTCACTCCAGGTGACACCATTATCCGTACTGCGCCTTAATTCAATTCCTGCATCTTCCGGTAAATCGCGATAACCGGAATTAGCCCTGCAAGATGCAACCGCTAATATATCTCCATTAGAAAGCACCAGTCCATCACAATTAGCATAGCAGTGTATATTCTTATTGCCTTTGCTATCGATAATATCATAACTGTTAAATATCTCTCCTTTCTTTGTCCACGTTCTCAGATCCTTACTGAGCGCATAAACACAACGCCGACCAATATTACTGTTAGCACTGCCATTGTGATAGAACAGAATATAGTCGCCATTTTTCATTTTTTTTATACGAGGATAACGGGGATAAGAATCCTCCATAGTCACAAGCGTCCGATAATTCATCATCAGCGATGAACGTTTCGTAACATCTGCATGGGAATTTATAATAGGAGTCCCCTGATTCAATTCCCCTATAGGCGTGATGCTACAGACCACAGGCTCTTTGGTTTCATCATCCTTTGGTTTCTCCGTATTCCCGCTATCAGCAGGTAAATTCTCATCATTCTCCCCACCGCCTTCACACGCCATAAATGAAATAGCGATGGAGACAAATAACATAAAAAAAGTGTGTTTCATAGCTCTACTATATTATTCAGCTTACTATTTCGCCTGTCTTGTCGGCTGTGGTCCTAAATAAGAACGCTTCATACCTCCGAAATCCAAAACAATCTTTTGCAGGACAGTTCCGGCATCGCCACATATAATTTTCACTGTGTGTTTACCCGGTTTATCGATATGCAAAGTGGTCTTGTTTATTCTACAGTTCTTCAACACACTTTCGTACCAGATTTGTGCATACTCAAAAGAAGAAGTGGAAGGATTCATTACAGGACCTTCGTCAATACATACTCCATATTTCGTTTCTACATTCGTCGCTTCATGTCCGGCATATCCACGATCCTTACTTAAAGTAAATGTAGGCAGTACATACGTATAAACATCAACCGAACCTTGTTCGAATGTATAGAAATCATATTCCAGGCGAGGTGTGCTGCGACCTGCAGTCCGCTGTGGAGCGGCTGTCGGATCACCTAGCTGAATGGCTGTATTCTCTATTCCCAAATTAGGAATCGTTCTCATTTGAATAGCTTTGTTCTCTACTTTCCGGTGGAAACCGGCAGCATCAATGGAAACATATCCGTTGTGTTCTACAAACAAAGTATCCATTTCCGCTAATGAAGGAGAGGAAGGATGGAAGACAGAAATATAGACATTCTCCTTCTCACCACGATCAGATGCGATCTCCAATATTCCGAATACTTTATCACCAGTCGGGACCTTAGCCCAGTCGATTGATACTTCTATACGATTTTCTGTAGCAGTTTCTCCGGCTTTCTGACTTAATAGAATCCAGTTATCTGAAACCGATGCTTTCCATTTCAAAGGAGTCGTTCCTTTATTGAAAACGTCTACGTAATATGATTGACGGAAATATGTGTTGAAAGACGGCAGTGAATGGAAGCTTTTCTGCCCTTTCAGAATATCTTCTCCTTCTGCCAATATACCCAAAGAGGCTGTAGGTGCCAGATTTGCCTTCCGCAGAGCCGGGAGTTCAAAGTAGGCTGCGGCAAATCCTTGTTTCATGGTCATTACATGATCCCATTTACCTCCAAGTAATGAGTTATATCCTTTTGTGATTACTTCCAGACTGTCATAACAAGCCTTAGTCATTTTCTCCAATTCTGCGGTAGTTGCCCTTTGCTGAATAGAGTACCAACGGTTTCTCTGTCCGTTGAGAACCATACGGTTCAACAGTTCACATCCTTTGACCGGATAGTATAATAATTGATAATAACATGCTTTCTTGTCTTCCGGCAAAGCTTTCAAAATTTTCTCCGCTACATTTCCTATCCGACGATATTCAGCCAGACGAGTATCCACTTCACGATAATTGACAAGTGAGAAATCAGTATCTGTATTCCGTTCTCTGCCGTGTTTGTCGGTAGCCCACTGGTAACCCCATCCCATAAACTCCGGTTTACGTGCAAAGGCCAGTTTATAGAAAGAGTTTATTACATCCTGATATTCATTGCGATAATCGTTGCCTAACATGCCACATAACCATTCAGTACGATAATTTGCCGCTCTTTCAAAGTTGAATGAATCAATATCAAAAGCCATTGTCAGAAAGTAGTCAACAGCAAATTCACATGATTTGATGTCTCCGGCATTGAGCAGCCAGATACGGTCGGCCGTCAAGTCGTATGCTTTACGTAGTTCTTCATACATTAATGTGGGTGAAGTTGTGTTCATCCAAAGATGATCGTGAGGTTTACCCAGATAAGAAGAATGATAATATACTCCCGAACGTCCGGAACGTTTCTGCTCTTTCGGACTACTCAAACGTTTCATATATCCATAATTGTCATCCGGCCAGATAATAGTCACATCATCCGGAAGTTCCAATCCCTGATCGTATACATCGAGCACTTCTTTATAAGGAGTAAAGGCTTGAGGAATATCTTCCGCACGTTTGCCGATTGCATCCACCAACATTTGCCTTTGTGCCATCAAAGCTTCCTGAAGCATTTCCTTTCTATCGCTCATATTATTGCTTGCATTCATTGCCCGGTCGTGCAATCCACGCAAAGCCAAAGTATATACATTTTCAAACGGAGCACATTCATCTACACGTGATTTCAACACTTTGTTGACTCCATCCTTATTATTGATATAGTCCCATTCACCCATTTTATCACGTTTCCACTCACTTGCCGTATTAAACAATAACGGTTCACAATGGGAGGACCCCATGACAATAGCAAAGCTATCCGCTACCAGGCGATTTTCAGGAATACGGTGGAATGCCATAGATGCATCGTGCATAGCCGGACAAAGATAATTAGCCTGAAGACGCAACAGCAGTTCACACACTTTTGCATACGTTCTCGGTCCGAAGTTTCCACGTTCTTTCTCAAAATTGCGTTTCGACCAACGATAAAGCCCCCAGTCTTCATCGTTGATAAAGACACCTCTGAACTTGACAGACGGTGTTTTAGAAATGAACTTATCAACTTTTACACTAACTTGTTTTTGCTGTTTGATTGGAGCGTCTGCCCACCAATACCAGGGAGATACTCCTATTGCCTTTGATATGGAAAGAAGTCCGTAAGCAGTACCACGTCTGTCACTTCCGGCTACGACAATTGCTTTCTTGATGCCCGGAACAGGATTGTTGACCACCTCTATCATATAACGTTCCCAACTCCCGGCAATGGCAGCTGTATCTATTTTATTTCTCGATGCCAAAACATCAATCCATCCGCTTTCTCCTATAGTACCGGCAATAATCGCATACCGCGCAGATACCTTTCCTGGCTTGCTTTCATCCATTTTCAACTCTTGCCCCGTCACACGACGAACATCATCCACAAAAAGAGAAGCACTCTTACGTACTACAGTTGCATCTTTTCCATCAAAGCAAACAACTGCATTCGTTGATGAAGAAACAATAGGAAAACTATTTTTTCCGGTTCCTTTGTCGAGTAAAACTTGTGCTTTTGCCGAAATCAAGCCACAACAAAATAAACCCAGCAATAGAATTTTATTTTTCATATATACATTAGATTGACTATTGATAACGCAAAGTAAGGCAAAAAGCAATTAAACGGATAAAAGAAATCGACCTATAAATAGCAAAATATGTTCAAAAAACAACCACCGCAACTCAAAATCCGAGATTACGGTGGCTATTTATTATCTATTTATCAAAAGCTTTACTCATCTATCAGAATCTGTCTTCATCGGCCACAGCCTCTTCCCAAGTTTCCCATATCTTCACACTTGGATCATAACCATCATAACCGTAGTTCTGATACAAAGGAGCCTTTCCGTTAGAAACGATTGCTTTTTCAGGAATAGGCCAATAAATGTTATGTTTACCCATGATATAATTGATGTCTGTTTTAGTAGCGTTTACGTTAATAGTAACGCCTTTGTTGTACATACCTTTCTTGATGCAACGCTGATACCAATAGCTGCCACCTTCCAGATCGGTGCCGGATTGCTTGTCGAATGTTTCTACCTTATATGTATTCCCAAACTCGTCCGCTCTGCCGCTGATAGCCAAGCAGAGAGATACACGGGTCAACTCTACATTACGCCATTCTTCAAAGAAAAGTTCACGCGCACGTTCGTCCATGATATCACCGATAGTAACCTTGCCTGCATAAAGCTCCGTACAATGAGCACGTTCTCTGATGATGTTTATATCATCCTTGATTGTCGGATCATCCGGATTGATATAGAATTTTGCTTCTGCACGCAGTAGATAAGCTTCCGCCAAACGATACAGATACCAATCAGCAATACTACCATCCGTAGCTCCTTCCAGACCATTATTGGTTTCTTTCGCTTGATTGATGACATCATTCAGGCAGAAAATATAATGAGGAACGTCATACCAACGACGAATCGTGTCAGAACACAACAAAGCTCCCTTGGGGGTAACCAGTTCATTTTTATCATTGTAATAATCCTCTTCTGCGTAAAGCTTGATATTTTGCCCGAAGAATTCAGAATCCGGATTATTACATTTCAGGTTTTCCATGTGCATCCAGTTTCCCGTTTCCGCACTATGCCGCAAATCGCCTTGATCCATTTTATTATTAACAGCCCACAAATCGTCTTGATAGAAAGTGGTAGTACGGAATGTTGATATACCACGTCCCAGTCCGCGCATATAATCATATTCTTTATGGTATTTATCATCTTTGCGAGTATAGTTGAACAGAGCTTGCTTTCCATCAGGCATTTTGATTTTATTATCAAAGAAGAAAGGGTACATAATACGCATAGTCAACATCGGGATGAATGATTCTTTCTCTGCTCCCCGGTTGGGCATACCCATAATCACTTCCTTGTTGGCAGCAATCAACTTGTTCTCCGGACGATGTAAATCCCAGATAACATTACGGGTAATACGCCATGATGCAGATTCGCCGCCTTCAAAAAAGGTTCCGAAGGATTCTTTCATCAAAGAATAGCCTGAGTTATCAATTAAGATATCCAACTGTTCCTTTGCCTTCCCGAATTCGCCAATAGACATATAGAGTTTAGAAAGCAACATGCGGCAAGCGCCTTTATTTACCATACCCACATAATCCATATCTTTCTGTTCAGGAACCCATTGTACAGCAAATTCCATATCTGCTACCATTTTTTTCAGAATAGCATCACGGTGAGTAGATCGATAGTTCTGCTTAGGAACTTCCGGAAGTTTTGTCAACAAAGGTACATGTCCAAACTGAAAGACTAATGAATAATAACGATACGCCCGATGGAAATAAGCACGGCCAATGTATTCGTTTTTCAAAGTTTCATCCATCGGTACATTGTCAATAAATGAAAGTATTGTATTAGCATTTCTAACACCTTCAAAATTTTGTCTCCAGAAGAAGTATATACTGTTTGTGCGTCCTAGATTCTTTTCGTCACTTTGGTCGCTGTTCGGCCTCAACAGATTGTCAACATTATCCAACAATCCGCTTTTATCAGTTGCAGACGGTACCATCAAATCAGAAAAAGTATATTCTGTGGGCAGCGCTATCATCTCTCTGGAATCTTCGCTCACATAATTACGTTTAAGCTGACGGTCGCAAATAGCCAATACAGATTTGATACCATTTTCCGTAGAAAACACAGTTTCCGGTTCAAACATTGTTTGAGGATCCGGATCTAAAAAACTTTCCGAACATCCGGTCAACATCAATGAAGTGCCCACAAATAAAGTGACACTTTTACAAATATATTTTTGAATATAATTTTTCATATACGTTTCTGTTTAAAAGATTAGAATGTTAAATTAAGTCCAAGCGTCCAAATACGAGATGCAAAATTTCCGGTTTCAGGGTCGCCATATCCTTCCCAATCTTTAGCCCATACAGCAGCGTTGCGAACAGAGCCATACACTTTCACACGATCGATTTGTACTTTTTCCGTCCAAGCCCTTGGCAATGTATAGCCGACAGATATATTTTCTAAACGAATGAAAGAACGATTATATAATCTACGTGCGCCTTTTGCACCTTCCGGACCTTGCGCCTCGATACGTGCATATTTATTAGTCGGATTGTCTACAGTCCAATATTCCTTCGCATTCTTGTTCACCAATCTGTAAGTCATGCCACCACCGTCGTCATCATTGTTCAAATACATACTTTCCAGACTCTTATGCCCCATACGAGAGTAAATATTCACAGAGAGAGTCAGATCTTTCCACAAGGTGAAATCATTACGCAATGCCCATGTAACCGGAGCGGCAGTTTGTCCTTGGAACACTTTATCATCATTATTATAGATAACCTTCACCAAATTGCCATCAGCATCGTATTGGTCGTTAGCCGGATTGTTCCATACTTTCGGGTCACCAGGAACCTGCCCGTATTTTTTAGCTTCTTCAACCTCATCTTTCTGCCAGATTCCTGTTACTTTATAATCCCAAATCGCACTAATAGGCTTGTCGATAAACCATCCGGCTGCCACATAATCCGCTTCTCTGGAACCTACCACAGTTCCATTAGCATCTACTATATCTTGACGATCACCGAACAAATGTTTGATTCTGTTTTTATTATATGAGAGACTGAATGACGAACTCCATTGGAAATTCTTCTTATCAATATTCAGCGTATTCAATGCCACCTCAAAACCACTATTGTCCACCTGTCCTAAATTGGTGGTGATATTTTCAAATCCGGTGAAATTAGACAGAGGTTGTCTCATAATCATATCTTTGGTACTCATTCGATAATATTCCAATGTACCTGTGATACGGTCGTTCAAGAATCCAAAGTCCAATGCAAAGTTCCACGATTGTGTCTTTTCCCATTGCAGATTCGGGTTCATCATACGTTGGGCCATCAAATAACGCATTAAATATAAGTCACCTGAGGAAGTGATATAACCTTGCATCTTACCACCCCCCGGATAAAGATTGGCAAGTGCTTCGTAAGGATTTTCCAATGAACGGTTACCGTTTTTACCGTATGAAACACGCAGTTTACCGCTATTCATGATATGAGTATATTTTTGGAAAAAATCCTCATTGGTGAATGACCATGCCAGACCTCCCGAAGGAAACCATGCATAAGGATTATTTGCTCCAAAAGCCGAATAACCGTCACGTCTGATGGTACCGGTAACCATATAACGATCACCGTAAGAATAGAATGCACGTGCCATCAATGCATCAGCCGTTTGATGATTATCATCTGTTCTGAATGTACTGACAGCCTTATCTCCATTCTGGGTGTTATGGAACCCAAGCGCATCAGATGGCAAGATATTACGGGCTTCAATTCGGTCCGACCAATATTGGCGTTCTTCCGCTTCTTGCACAAGTGTCAGAATAACATGGTGCTTGTTGGCAAAAGTTTGATCCCAAGTAATAGTATTGTTCAGCGACCAGTTAAAACGTTTGGCTTGTTCCCGGTTTGTTCCACGGTCGTTAGGATTGGAATTGGGTCTTTCTGCAGACGTAAAATAGCGGTCGTAGAAAAATTGGAAACGAGGTGCAATATTAAACTGATAAGTGATGTTGAAAGGCAGTTTTACTTTAGCATTGAAGATCGTATTCAATGTAGTATACCCTTTTTCCAATTGAATGTATTGCTTCTCAAAATACCAGTTCTTTTCATTAGCACGGTCATATTGATACATCAAGGGGTCTTGTGTATAGTTTCCGTTTTCGTCTTTCAGCATGGCGTATGGACTGTTTTCCATAAAACCACCTTTATCCATGCCGATTTCACCATCCGAACGATCTTGAAAGTTTACATTTGCACCCACTTCAAACCAATCGGTTACTTTTGCATTTAGTTTCAAGTTTGCACGAATAGCCCGATAAGTATCGTCGACAAACGCGCCTTCATTACGCAGATAACCTAAAGACAGGTAATAATCCACTTTATCACCGGCACCACTAATGCTTACATTATAGTCTTGGTTGAAACCTAATCGGAACGCTTCATCTTGCCAATCGACGGTCTTTCCCAACAAAAGATTGTCAAGTGCAGCCGTATCATATCTAAATCCCAAACGTCTTGCCCATATACTAAGATCAGATTCTCCTTCCCGGTTGGTCGAATAATTACGCCACTGTTCCAAGGACACTCCCGACAAATTATTAGGATTCCGGAAATACTCCGGCTTTGAAGTATATTCATTACCTGGTCTTGAATAAGCTGCATATTCTCCTGTTTCAACATTCACACCATAAGTGTTTTTTTCTTTCCAGTCTACATAGTGCTGCAGATATTCGTCCGTAGTTTGCCATCTATCACGATAGGCAGCCTTTTGAGTTAAACCTACGCTAGCTGTGAAATTAACAACAGGCTTGCCTTTTTTACCTTTTTTCGTTGTGATGATGATTACACCGTTAGCAGCCTGTGCTCCATAAACAGCAGCTGCCGACGCGTCTTTCAAAACATCTATCTGCCCAATATCATCCGGATTAATTTCCGAGAGTTCTCCTTGGAAGAACATACCGTCGAGGATAATCAACGGATTGTTATGACCACCATCTGTATAAACAGAACGCTGTCCACGGATTTTCATCTCACCGCCGCCTTTTGCGCCAGCATCGCCTTCACCATAACCTACCACTAATCCCGGTGTTCCGCGTAAAATGTCTTGAACAGTTTTAGGATTTTCATTCGCAATTTTATCAGGACGGACTTGGACGACCGAACCAGTCAGGTCTTTTTTACGCATCGTACCATAACCTACTACAACTACTTCATCCAGCGTCTCTGAATCATCTTTCATTGTGACGTTAATCAGTTTTTTACCTGCTACCGGAATTTCTTGATTTTTATAACCAATATAACTGAAATTCAACACAGCATTTGAAGCCTTTACCACAATGCTATAGAATCCGTTCAGATCGGTTACGGTTCCATTAGTGGTCCCTTTTTCCATCACATTTACTCCAATCAACGGTTCACCCGATTGGTCTTTCACATATCCCGTAATCTTAGAACTTTGAGCCTGTATTGCACCAAGACAAAAAGTCACCAATAGTAAGAACAATCCTACCCGAGGCGTGAAACCTTCTTTTCTGTTTTTCATATTAAATAAATTTGAGTTAATATTAATAAGATAATATTCAAGCTTATATTGAATTCATCTACTTACTTCCGTTTTATATTCCAATGCCTATATTAATAGACAATGCAATTTACGGCAAAGATAAAAGATGTGAGCTTATCTCAAATAGTATTTTTGTCTCAAAAAACAGAAATAACAGGTCATATTCAATTATGGGGATATTTGCCCGTATTTAACAATTAATTTTACTCGTCTACAGGCTATCTAAGTGAGTCGGATAAGTATCGTTGGATATAGATACTCAATACAGTATGGTGGGTATATATGTCCAGCACGGTGAGTATATATACTCAGCACGGTGGATATATATATACACGACAGTGTGCATATATACCCATCAAAGCTTTACGCTGTTCACCGTCAGCGGCAAACAAAGCGGTAGACAATATTTCTCCTATTGCCCCATTCGTTGTAACTACAGATATCTGTCGGGCGCCTTCCACCAATTTTCCATCTCGAGGAGAAACAATGTGCCGACGTTCAGAAGAGTCATTGCCAGAGGTTGTAAGACACTCATCATGAAGAAGTATATCATTGACTTTCCATCCCGTTCCTACCGGATGATTACCTAATGCAAGGACAGAACTGTTTCCCATATTTATCAATGCATTTTCTATCACGCACTCATTCAATATGCTTTTAATTGTCTCCAAAGCATATCCCTTGAGGAAACCGGATAAGTTGACAGCAACTCCCGGTCGTGAAAAATAGATACTATGATCTTCGGCTGATAAATGGACCGATTGTATCGTGGTCTGATTGTAATTTTCTGAATGGACTGTAATATCAAAACACCCCAGAGTCTTCTCATTATATTCCAGACATAAATCAATCATTGAATAGAGTTCTTCGCTAAGAACGACCGGAGAAACAAAAGCTGTCCGGTTGACATAAGCCAATTTACTGGTCGGATCATAAAAGTTCGCCATCTTTTCCAACCGGCACAATGCATCATAAATACGATTGACCACAAGCAACAATTCTCCTTCCGTTTTCTTGCTATACAGGATAATATCCACCCGTGTATGCATGGAAAGAAACCAGGCGTAAAGCAGTCCACTGCCTTCACGGGATGGCTTATAGATATGTTGAATAGGGACTTGCATCGTATAGCAGGACAAATTAGGCACGAATTACCCGAACTACACGGTTGCTATTTCATTAGAACAACCGTGAAATCCGCGCAATCCGTGCCTGAATAAAAATTTATAAGGAATTTTCGACGTATCTCCCACAATAATATGGAATACGCCTTATTTCAGTTCTTTAATTTTCACGTTCTTGAACCACACTTCGTCTCCGTGATCCTGAAGAAGTATATTTCCTTCCTCCGGATTTCCGAAATTAGGCCAGTTTTTATATTTACTGTATGCTACCAATGCATTCCACATCTCATTGTTACGGTCATATTCAATCAATTTAACTCCGTTCAACCAATGTTCTACATGGTTACCTTTTACGATAATGGTAGCTGTATTAAATTCTTTCTTGTTGAAAGGTTTATTCTCAGGAGCCGGAATCAGATCATACAACGAACCTAGCTTTCTGTTACCTTTCACACCCAGTTTTGCATCAGGATGTTTGTCATCATCAAGAATCTGGAATTCACAACCGATGGCAGAGCCTGCACCTTTATTCATATCCGGGTTTACGAAATATTTAATTCCGCTATTGGCACCTTCAGTAATCTTAAAATCTACTTTCAGAATAAAGTTCTTGTATTTACGGGTAGTCACAATATCACCGCCATTAGCAGATTCAGCGCCACCACTCTTTATTACTTTCAGAACTCCATCTTCTATCTTCCAGCCTTTTGCAGGGAAAGTAGAAAGTTTAGCTCCTCTCCATCCATCAGTAGTCTTGCCATCCCATAATAGAGTCCATCCTTCTTTTGCTTCATTCGGAGAAATCGTGTTGGCAATCAGATTCACTTCCGGTGCAGCTTGCGCTTCCGGTGTCTGATAGCGTTCTACGTCCGTCGTACAAATGCGGATATTTTTCCAACTAACTGTTTTACCTTCATCTGCCGCATTTCCAATGGCATGCACTTGCAAAGCAATGAAACCCACAGGAGTCATATCATCCCAGATATTAGCACAAGGTACTCCGTTTATCCAGGTGCGGATTGAGTTACCTACAGCCTCAATACGAGCTTTATTCCATGCATTATTCTTAAAAGCGTTTTTTGCCGACGGATTCAGCGTCAAAGGATAAAGCCAGTTTCTACGTGCCTCATCATAGATACCACCTGACCAAGCGCGTTTGGAAGGATCGATCTCAAACTGATAACCGTGTACGCGACCTTTCTTATAATCTTTCTTGCTTTCACTACGAAGCTGTACTCCGGAATTTAAACCGTCATCTACCTTGAAGTCAAACTCAAGGATAAAGTCACCATAATTCTTTGTCGTTGCCAAAAAAGTATTGGGTGTTCCCATCTTAGATACACCGACAATGGCACCATCTACAATTTTATACTCGGCTTTGCCATTCAATTTTTTCCATCCTTTCAGGTTTTTCCCATTGAAAAGAGGTTCCCAATTCTGTGCACCTAAAGAAGCGGCACAGAATAAAAGTAAAGTTAATACGATATTCTTCTTCATAATCATTGATTAGTCTTTCCCATCCTTTTCTCTTGAAGAGGAGGAATGGAAAAGGCTGTTTCTATTTATTATAATTTATAAAATTCATCCCAACCTTTACGCGGCGGAAGTCCCGCCAGCATTGCATTGGCAAATTCATTATTTGTAATCTGCTTCGTACGAGGATCAAAGAACAACTGTGTATTAAGTCGTTGAGCCATCACACCCAGTGAGAATACCTGACTCAACACTCCATTGATTTCGAACGGCGAGCGTGTCTTTTCAATACCGTTACATGCCAATAAGAAGTTCTCGAAGTGATTGGAAGGACTTTTAGGAACTTTCGGCAACTTGTCTGCCATCTCTTTTGCTTTCTCCTCCGGAATAATGGATAGAGTGCTTCCATGACTACCGCCCTTGAAGATCAAATCCTTCGTATAAATGATCTTTCCCGGATTCAACTTAGATTTCGGAGTATCTCCCTGATTAGTTGCCGGGATGTTCGGGTCTAGTCCCGACACTCCATAACCGGCAGGAATAGGAGGAAGATTATCCAAACCATCATACCAGGTAATATCTACCGGTGGCATTCCTTTACGTTGCGGAAAACGGAAGAGAATTGTGGAAGAATACGGGAAAAAGTAATCATTATGTCCATTTGCATATTGCATGGTGACTTCGTATGGCAATCCCAGTTCCAGGAATTCGTGAGCCGTGTCGAGGATATGTGCTCCCCAGTCGCCCAATGCTCCCATACCGAAATCATACCAACAACGCCATTGTCCTAAATGATAATCTTTATTATACTCGTGATAAGGAGCGGCTCCGAGCCAAGTGTCCCAATCCAGATCTTTCGGCAGTTGCTGACCGGAAGGAAGTTTATAAATATTGGTGTCCCATTTATGCCAACGGCGCGGGTTATTCATGTGGGCAGTGATAGCAGTAACGTCTTTGATGATACCTGCATCCATCCAAGCCTTGAACTGAAAATAGTTGGCTTCGGAGTGACCTTGGTTTCCTACTTGCGTCACCAAGTTCGGACGTTTACGCGCCGCTTGCATCAACAGTTCCGCTTCATAGAAAGTACGTGCCAGCGGTTTCTCTACATATACATGCTTTCCGGAAGCCAAAGCCAGCATACTGATCGGGAAATGCGAATGGTCGGGAGTAGCAATTGCTACGGCATCAAATTCGTTACCGGCCTTATCAAACATTTGGCGGAAATCCCTAAACTGCTTTGCTTTCGGGTATTTAGCCATTATCTTTTGTGTATGTTTGGCGCCCATGTCTACATCACATAAAGCCACCACTTCCACCATGCCTGTGCGTGCAAAGTCTTCAATAATCTGCTCTCCACGGTTACCAATGCCGATATAAGCAATCTTCACTTTGTCACCTCTTCCTGTTTTAGGTGAAGCGGTTTGCGCATGTAATAAATCACCGGTTCCCAATGCCAATCCGGCTGAAGCCATCGACATCGTTTTCAAAAAATCCCTTCGTGTTACCATAAATTATTTATTTTCATTGATATTGATTAAGTTCTTCTTTAAAATTATGCAAGAAAACTATCAACTCCTGCTTTTCTTTTTAAACAGTGCTTGCATTCCATAAAACAAGAGACGCAAAATCCCCCAGAAAACATAAAGCACAAAAGTAAATATAACGATATAAAATATAGACGTTATCATCTCCGTAAATGGTGCATGATAAGCAATAATTGCATAAAGATGTAGCAAATTAGAAACTACGAAACAAACGAGTAAAGTAATTAACTCTGTTTTCTTACGTCGTGCGGTTATAATCGTGTCTTTCATATTGCTTCGGGTGTTTTTACAGATTGATGGTTCAGATAATCTATTTTATACTCATCAGGGAAATAAAGCGTCCGCTCTTCTTCCAACGCCTGATGACCCAGCAAACAGAGCATACTTGCATAATATCCTTCTTCCGCTATGTTTTTAGGTTGTTTTTGTGTTATGACGGCTTCAACGAAAGCTTCCAACAACAATGACGTACCGTCGCTCTTGGGACGTTCTCCGATAATAAATTCTCCTTTGTTTTCGTTTGCAGTTTCCGGTGCCCAGCTTGTTCCGGCAAAAGGCAGAGAGTCAAACACCTTGTTTTCCCAGTCATTCACCATTTGCAGGAAGGCCGGTGCAGGAGCTACACTTTCAAAGTAATATTTTCCCTTTTCCGGTTCTACCGTTCCGAGATTACCCATGATCTGTTCTTCCAGTCCATAGAATTTATTGGAAATGACAGAGTCAAATGTCATTTTCACACCATCATCAAACACATATACACAGCTCACATTGTCATACACCTCTCTGCCGTCTTTCCAATAAGTGATGGCACCGTGTCCCATCACCTTTTCGGGTATCTTACGCAAAGCCCAGCTTCCGATCTGAAGCTGATGGCAAGCAAGTTCCGTCATCAGTCCTTTTGAGAATTCCTTGTAGAGACGCCAATTTATCAGGCGTTCCAAATTGGGTGAAGGTACCGAACGTCTCCAGTCCCCGTTCCGGTTCCAGAAAGTACGGATGGCATTTATTTCGCCAAAGGTACCGGCATGAATCATCTCCATTGCTTTGATGTAACGAGGATCGAACAGGCGCTGTTGCCCTGTAAAGAAGATCTTTCCCGTACTACGATGCTTCTGATACATACGGTAACACTCTTCCATCGTGAAACCTATTGACTTTTCACAGAACACATGCTTTCCTGCGTCGAAGGCATCCAATACAATTTTACAATGCGAGCTAAGAGGGGTAGCTACGAGTATAGCATCTATCGACTTATCCTCCAGCACTTCCCGGTAGTCACCATACACTTTGGCATTAGGTGCAAGTTTCAATGCGCTCTCGATAGACGGTTTATAAATGTCGCACAATGCTACAATATCGACTTTGGGGTTCTTAGCCAAAAATCCCATTAAAAACTGTCCCCGGGAACCGGGTCCGATAATTGCCAGACGACACTTCTCGTTTGAGGTGTTCATCACCTCCGAAAAAGCAGAAAGCCAAGGGCTTGCTGCAAGAAGGGTACCTGCCCCGGCTATGCCTAAATTCTTTAGAAAATCCCGCCTGCTAATAGGGGTATGTTTCATGCTTGTGGTATTTAAGATTATAATTAGTTTATTTGAAAAATCAGTTATTAAATACAGGTGCTTTTTGTGTTTCGTAAGAAGGAGATCCTCCTTCTACATAAGGCCATCCTTCTTTATCCCATTTGATTTGGTCCAGCAACAGAATACGTCCGTTCTCCGGGGCCGATCTTGAAAAACCATGATACAGAAGCCAGTCTTGTCCGGCATCATCCCGGATAATCTGCGAGCCGTGCCCATTGCCTACAAAATGATCATTCGCACCTATCACCAAAGAATAACCATTTTTCAACATCGGTTTGCCAGTCTTGTCTTTGTACGGTCCCCACACTTTTTTAGAGCGTCCCACTACGACTTTATATGTACTCTTGACTCCTTCGCAACAAGTTCCTACGGAGGCGAACATATAATAATAACCGTCGTGCTTATGAACATAGGCAGCCTCAAAAGCAGTTCCTGCTATTTTCTTCTTTTTCGCTCCAGGCATGATCGACAGTCCATCCGCAGTCAGTTCAATAACATATATTCCCCGGAAGCTGCCCCATACCAAATAGTTTCTCCCCTTATACTGCAGGAGGCTGGGATCGATCGAATTCTGCACACCAATCTCATTGCTACGGAACATCTTACCATGATCCGTAAAAGGTCCCTGCGGAGAGTCGGCAGTAGCCACCCCAATGCCGCACGTTTGTTCTCCTCCCCACACTGACATTGCATAATAAAGCACATATTTACCGTTCATATAATGAATATCAGGTGCCCAAATTCCAGCTTTAGGTTCAAACCTGGGACGAGTTTTATTCGTGAATGCTGTGTTGCAATACGTCCATTCCACCAAATCTTTCGACTTCATGATCGGAACGTTTCTGGTAGACTCGGTAGCATACACATAAAAATACCCATCTGCCGCCTTAATCACCGTAGGGTCGGGCATATCAATATCTACAACCGGATTCTTATAACTGACTGCAGACTTTGTCTGTGCTTTCACCTGCGAAAAGCAAACACCTATCATAAAAACGAAGACAAACAAATTTACATACTTTTTCATTCCATCATTCTTTTAAAAGATACTTTTTACCTAATCTTTATAGCTATAAATTAATATTAACTCATGAAATTCTTTGGCAATACTCCAAATTGTTTTTGGAAACACTTAGCAAAATAAGATGGAGAACTAAAACCTACCATATAACAAATCTCATTTACCTGTTTTTCTCCCTCTTTCAATAATTGAGCAGCTTTCTTCAAACGCTCCAGACGAAGATACTCATTCGGACTCAAATCCAAGACGCCCTTCATCTTCCGATAGAAATTGGAACGACTCATATTCAAACTATCCGCCATATCATCCATGCTAAACTCCGGATTGCTATAATTCGTCAGAATTACCTCATTCAGTTTCTTTATAAAATCTTCGTCAGCTTTTGTCAGCGCCATCGTATTGGCGGCCACAAAAGGAGACTGCGCAAAAGCCTTACGTAGTTTCTCTCTATTCTGAATAAGGTTGGAAACACAAGCCTGCAAATATTCCACAGAGAAAGGTTTCTCCAGATAAGCATCTGCTCCCAATTCCATTCCCTCTATCTTAGACTGGATATTCGTCTTCGCAGTCAACAGTATAACAGGAATATGGCTATAATTCAAATCAGACTTGATCGTCTTACACAATTCAAAACCATCCATCACAGGCATCACGACATCACTAACCACCAAGTTCACATAATTACCATCCAACACTTGCAACGCTTCCGCACCATTAGTGGCAGTCAATACAGTATATTCTCTCGACAGCTGACGCACCACAAAGGCAAGCATATCCGGATTATCTTCTACAATCAGCACTGTAGACCGATTGTCCTTATTTTCCGTCTCTCCAACAGGAACTTCATTCATCGTGTCTATTTCAACTACCGGTTCCGGTGTTAAGGTTATTGTCATATCCTGAACGATCGGCAAAGTCAGACAGAAGGTGTTATTCTCTTCTCCTTTTCCCATGGCCAGAGTCCCCTGATGCAGTTCGGCCAATGAACGGGAAAGAGCTAAGCCAATCCCTGTTCCGGTAGTCACTTTTCCGTCTTCTTTCTCATTAAAACGAACGAAAGGTTTGAAAATTTCCTCTTTCATCTCATTAGGGATAATCACTCCATCATTCTCTGTACGAATACGGAATGAATTATTATTATCCGCTTCCGGCACCTCCAAAGATATATGTACGTAGCTTTCAGCATACTTCACCCCATTGTTCAACAGATTACTGATAATCTTCGTAAACGCCTCCCGGTTCACATGTGCATAGAAGTCCTTTTCAGGCACTTGCAAGGTGAACTCCAAACCTTTTTGTTTGGCAAGGGAAGTGAAACGTACATGAGTCTCCTTCAAGACCTCCGTTACATTACATTTCGCAAAATTCAAACGGAATCCCTGACTTTCCGTTTTACGGAAGTCAAGCAACTGATTAGTCAGGTTCAACAATCGTTCCGTATTCTGTTTCATTACATTCAGGTCTTCCCGCGTTTCCGCATCGACCCGTTTCTTTAATATAATGTTCTCCAACGGACCTTTAATCAATGTTAGCGGTGTACGTATCTCATGGGCCACATTCGTAAAGAAATCAATCTTTGCATAGTAAACTTCACGCTCCTTCTCCTGCTCGAATTTCTCCATCTGCCGGCGATGTTTCCTATTACTGCGTCTCTTGAAATACACAACAATTTGTAAAGAACAGCCGATAATCAGCAAAGCATACGCACAGTACGCCCACATAGAAAGATAGAAAGGAGGAAGAATATGTACTTCCAATACCACCTCATCGTCACTCCATACTCCATCACTATTGGAAACCTTCACCCGGAAGGTATAATCACCATATCGAAGATTAGAATAGGTAACAATAGGACTTTCTCCAATGGTCAGCCAGTCCGTATCAAAGCCTTCCAGCTTATACATAATCCGACTTGTCTTAGGAGCCTGAAAATCCAATGCTGCCACCCGGAAAGAAAAAGAGTTCTGATTAGACTGGAGAACAAGCTGATCAGAGAAAGTAATACTCTTTTCTAGCGGGGAACCCGGTTCACCGGCATATACTTCCTTTCCAAACAAGAAGAAATCAGTAATTACAATAGACGGAAGAGACTTGTTCTCGGAGAAATTCTTGGGATTAAAGGCTATAAAACCATCGATGCTACCCAAATAAATCGTACCATCCTCGGTTTCCAAGCTTGAACGATAATTAAACTGGTCGCCCAACAAGCCATTGGAGGTGGTATATACCTTCTTCATTCCGGTAGTAGGTTGAAAGCAGACCAAACCGTTGTTAGTTGTCAACCACAAAAAACCTTCTTTGTCCTCCACAATCTGGTATACAACATCGTTCGGCAGTCCCTCCGACAAAGTATAATTGGCAAATGTGTCCGTATCCGGCTGAAAACGACAAAAGCCTCCTCCTTGAGTGGTCAGCCAAATTTGCCGGTGAGAGTCTTCAAAGATACTTAATACCTTATCATACGGGAGACTCTTCGGATTATTTTCATCATGCAAATAGTTTTTCCATTTCTTTTCGCTCACATTGTAACAATAAGCCCCATTTGCATAGGTTGCCAGCCATAGATTGCCTCCGGAATCTTCCTTTATATCATATACAAACTTGCCGTTCAGTTCCGATATCCGGTCAAAATCATCAGACTGTTTATTATATCTTAGCAAACCGAACAAAGTTCCCAAGTAAATATCACCGGTCGTTGTACAGTAAATAGAGAAAACACTATTATCCATCAATGAACGGGGAGAATCTGTTTTCTGATAGGTTTTCACAATAGCTCCCGTACGTGTATCCACTACTTTCACTCCTTTTGAGAAGGTTCCCACCCAAAGATAATCGCCAACCAAGCACAAACCATGCACATTGGTAAAAGCACTGCTGGGCGTAAAGAAGGAGAAAGTTTTGGTCTTAGGGTTGAAACGGTTCAAGCCACCATCTTCCGTACCAATCCACAGAATACCCTGATTATCCTGGCAAAACTCACGTACTCGTTTGCCATGCAAACCATTATCAGTTCCTTTGGGATAATATTTCTCGAAATACGTATAAAAACGAGGATAGTAGTTCACACCTCCAAAATAAGAACCGATCCAAATGCCACCCTCGCGATCCTTACATAAGGAATAAATAGCATTGTCGGACAAGGAATAAGGATCATTGATCGAACTGCGCAAATGAACGTATTTACCCGTTCGGAGATTATAAATATAAAGTCCCGATTCTGTGCCAATCCACAATTCGTTATCAGAAGCGACCAACAACTCACGACAAAAAACAGACTCTCCATTTTCATCTTCTGAAAGCAAGTCATGCAATTTGTTAGAAGTCAGGTTCAGTTCTTTTACTCCTCCCTTTAAAGAGCCTATATATAAACAATTATATGCTCCTTTCACCAAGCCTATCACAACATCATTTTCATAAGTTTTTTGATTGTCTACAGGTGAAACATAAGGATGAAGGGTTTTCAGACGGTCTTTCGAATAGAAAAGCCCGTCACCATAGCATGCAATCCAAAGGGTTCCGCTATTATCGAAAACAAAAGACTGCACATTGGTGGAGATAAAAGAAAAGTTCTTCAATGTATGGTTCCGGAGTTTTCCTTCCTCCAGATCATAACAAAATAGTCCCTGCGACTCTACCGCTACCCAAATACACCCTTTGTTGTCTCCGGAGATTGCAGTTACAGTACGTTCTATTTTCGTGTTTTCTGCGCTCAAATCAGCAAAATACCGAAAAGAATCTTTTTCCGGGTTATAAATATAAAGTCCTACGTCCGTACCTACCCAGATATTTCCTTTCGCATCCTCATATAGAGCTGTAATAAAATTATTACCAATGCTCCGCTGTGTACGGTCATCATGTTTGAATTTGCGGAATGACAAACCGTCATATCTATTCAAACCATCTTTTGTGCCGAACCACATAAAGCCTTGCCTATCCTGCAAAATCGCATTGACCGTATTTTGAGATAATCCGTTCTGTACACTAAGATTTTTGAAATAATAATGCTCGTCCGCCATTTGCGCATGGCAGCCGATCTGATAGCCGATTAAACAGATTAAAAATATGAGAACTTTCT